>JAXDNH010000001.1:0-2545 GCA_034669525.1 Methylobacteriaceae bacterium
CGCCGCCGTCAGGCAGGCACAAACCGGCGCGCCGTCGATAAGCACCGTGCAAGCGCCGCAATCGCCGGCGTCGCAGCCGACCTTTGTACCTGTCAGACCGAGATCGTCGCGCAGCACTTGCGATAGCCGCTTTATCGCAGCGGAAGCAACACGCACCTGTTTGCCGTTGACGCCGAATGAAAGCAGCGGCGCGACGTCAAGCATGCTTGCCTGCCTCGCAGGCCTGCATCAGTGCGCGTGCGATCAGTTCACGCGCCGCGTCCATGCGGTAGACGGCCGTCGCACGAACGTCGTCGATGGGCGAAAGCGGCGCGAGCTCATCAGCCGTGATCGTGCGCGCTACATCTGCGTCGGCTGTTTGCCCACGCAGCCGTGCCTCCAACGCCAGCAATCGCGTCGCCACGACGGAGGCCGAGCCAACCGCAACGCGCGCGTCACAGATCGTGTGATCCGGCGCGCAGTCGACGACAACGGCAACCATCACAATCGAAATTACAAGATAGCGCCGTGTACCCAGCTTCAGGAAAGCCGAGCGCGCGCAGGCATGCGGCTCCGGAACGATCACAGCGGATAAAATCTCATCGGGCGCGCGCGCGGTGTGGCGGTTGCCGAGGACGAAATCGGCCAGCGCAAGCCGCCGCGTGCCGCAGCTCGAGACGAGTTCGACTTCTGCATCAAGCGCCAGGAGCGGCGGCACGCCATCGGCGGCGGGCGAGGCGTTGCAGAGATTGCCGGCGATCGTGCCGCGATTCTGGATTTGCACCGAGCCGACTTCGCGCGCCGCGGCCTTCAGGGCGTCAAAGGCGCGGGGAAGAGGCGCAGCGATGATCTCCGACCATGTCGTCGCGCCGCCAATGCGGATCGTGCCGTCCTGGCTGGTAATCCCGCGGATGTCATCGAGGCGCGAGAGATCGAGCATCGCGGCAGGCGGCGGCCGATCGACCAAGGCGGGAAACACATCGGTGCCGCCGGATAGGATCGTGTAGTCGCGCGCAGCGAGGAGGTTCGTCGCCTCTGCGAGGGATTCCGGGCGGATGAGAATGCTCACGCGCGCGAACTCCCGCCCTTGAACCGCTCGAAACGGCGAGCGGATTTGTTAGTATGCAAATAATCTCGCGCCAGCCGGCGCGTCAAGCGAGGCGTCGTGGCCGAGGCTCT
The DNA here is from genome assembly GCA_034669525.1 of Methylobacteriaceae bacterium. GTDB lineage: Bacteria > Pseudomonadota > Alphaproteobacteria > Rhizobiales > Beijerinckiaceae > JAFASC01. The sequence continues at coordinate 1,159 of JAXDNH010000001.1, forward strand.
GAACCCACCTTTTGACGAAATCACCGCTGGCGCTGCTGCGGGGCCGGCGAGCGGCAAACGCTATCTGCTGGACGAGCAAGTCGGTTTCCTCCTGCGCCAGGCCAGCCAGCGCCACACCGCAATCTTCGCCGCGCGCATGATCGAGGATCTGACGCCAACCCAATGGGCGGCTCTGGCGCGCCTCAAAGAGCGGGGACCGTGCTCGCAGAATCTGCTCGGCCGTCTGACGGCCATGGATGCCGCGACGATCAAGGGCGTCGTCGACCGTCTCGTCGCGCGGGGATTGGCAGAGACGCGATCCGATCCGCAGGACAGCCGGCGTCTGACGATTGCACTGACGCGGGCCGGCGGCGAGCTCGTCGGGCGGGCAACGCCTGCAGCGCAGGAAATCACGCAAACAACGCTGGCCCCCTTAAGCGCCAGCGAAAGGCGCACGATCGTCAGGCTGCTCGGCAAGCTCAAATGAAAAGGCCCGGCTTAAAAGCCGGGCCTGATCGTTTGAAGGTGTGGTGACTTCAGTAGCGGGCGACGACCGGAGCCGGCGGAGCCAGAGTGAAGTGATAGTTGATGCCGACGCGAGCCGTGTGCATCTGGATCCGGGGATCGATGCGGTTGATCGCGAAGGCGGTTCCGATGCCGCCGACGGTCTCGACCGCCGCAGCGCGCGGACCCTGGCGCAGACCGATGTACTGGTATTCGCCCTTGATCGACCAGTTCGGCAGGAACATCCATTCGATACCGCCGCCGGCCGCGAAGCCGGTGCGGCCGTTGTTGCCGAAATTGGCCGCCGTGAAACCGAACGTGTCGGTCATGACGAAGCCATCGCGCACGCCAGCGTAAGCGAAGCCGCCGGTGGCATAGACGAGGACCGATCCGCCGAAGCCGCCGGGGCCGCCCCAACCGCCGGGACCCCAGAAGCCGGGACCACCGAAGGCGATACCAACACGGCCGCGCGCGGTTCCGAAATAGTCGATCCGCTGCGTCGTGGCGATCGAGATCGCATTGCCTGCTGCCAGGTAGGGTGTGATCGTGCTGGCGACCGCCGAGTTCAGGCGGATCGCCTGCCCGTCAAGTTCGGCGCCGGCTACGAACATGCCCCATTGCCAGTTGATACCGACCTGACCGCCGCCGAAACCGCCGCTCCTTGACGGCAGCGGGCCGAACTCAGCAAGCCCTACGCCAGGAAAGAAGGGCGCGCCGCCGAAGGTCTCGAGGTAGGGAAGCGACTGCGAGCGGGTGAAAGCGCCGCCGCCGTTCACGCCGACATAGAAGCCGCACCAGGTGCAGAGCGGAATCGGGGGTGGCGGCGGGGCCATGACCCGAGCCGGCAGGTCCGCTGCATAAGCCGAGGCGGTCATCGACGCTGCTGCGATGGTGCCCATTACTA
>JAXDNH010000002.1:0-3280 GCA_034669525.1 Methylobacteriaceae bacterium
GCGGCGGCCCGAGCAATGGCGGCCTCGACAACAATCAATGGGGCGCGATCGTCAATCGCGACGGCAATGTCTGCGCGATCGCCTTCAGCGGCGGCACCTGGAAGGATCAGTGGCTCGGCAGCCGTCCGATCGCGGTCGAGAAGGCGAATACCGCGCTCTCTTTCAGCCTTGACGGGATGGCGCTGTCGACGGCGAACCTTTACGCAGGCGCGCAGCCCGAAGGCTTCCTGTTCGGCATCGGCCGGACCAATCCGCCGAACGATTCGATCTATGAAGGAGACGCGGAGAAATTCGGCACGGACTCCGATCCGGTTCTCGGCCGGCGCGTCGGCGGTACGGTGACCTTCGGCGGCGGCCTTGCGCTTTACAATAGTGCGGGACTGATCGGCGGCCTCGGCGTCAGCGGCGACACGTCATGCGCCGATCACAACGTCGCCTGGCGCGTTCGCCACGCGCTCAATCTCGATCACGCGCAGAAAGGTCCGGACAAGGACAAAAAGGACGCGATCATCTACGACATCGGGATTACCGGCACGAGCAAGTCGGGCTACGGACATCCGAAATGCACCGGCAGGGAAGTCGACGTTGGCAACGAGATCGGCGCCGCAGTGAGCGGCGGGTTATTGCGGTAGTTGGCGCAAGGTCAGCTTAGCGCAGGTATTTTGGAGGGTTTCGGCACTGGGTTTCCGGCATTACTCGCTGCTGCAATCCAGGCCTCTATCGCGTCATCGAGTTCGGTCAGCGCCTCGGTTTTGCTTTTGCCGAAGGCGGAGCAGCCGGGGAGGTCCGGCGCGAGCGCGATGAAACCATTGTCCTCCTCGCTCCAGAACACCTGAGCCGGATAGTGTTTGGCCTCGATCACTCGTCACCTTCAATCCAGTATCGATCGATCATCACGATCAGTTGCTTCGCTTGGTAGGTGGGTATCTTACCACCTCTGTTCTGAAAGTTCAGTCCTGTTGCCTCGCCTGGACGCGAATAAGCTGAATGGGAGCCCCTGCCTCCGGACCCCATAAATCCAAGCCACGCTGCGACTCTACAGGCATCGTCAAAGCTTACATCGCGAGGATTGTTGCGGATTCGAGCAATAATCTTGCCTCGTTGAGACACAGTTCAACCCACGTTCCTGGTAGAAGCCACAGCAGAGGAGGAATCGGCCAAAAATGTGCCCGATCATTCCGGATGCATCTATGTCTCCGATTTTACTATCCGCTTCGCGGCCTCAGAAGAGATGCGCTCACGCCGCCTCCTTGGTTCCCTCCGCCCCCGCAATCGCCGCACGAACTCGCGCCGGAGTCGCCGGCATGTCGAGATGCTCGATACCGTAAGTGCGCCGCAGCGCGTCGACGACCGCGTTCATGACCGCCGGCGCGGCGCCGATCGAGCCGGCCTCGCCCGCCCCTTTGAGGCCGAGCGGGTTCGTCGTCGAAGGAACGTTGCGCGTTTCGAACGAAAAGTTCGGGCAATCCGCCGCGCGCGGGATCGCGTAGTCCATGAAGGTCGCGGTGACGAGCTGACCTTCCGGGGAAAAGATCGTGCACTCGTGCAGCGCCTGCCCGATGCCTTGCGTCACGCCGCCATGCACCTGGCCTTCGAGCAGCAACGGATTGAGCGTGACGCCGAAATCGTCGCAGACGGTGTAGCGCACGACATCGACCTCTCCGCTGTCGGGATCGATCTCGACCTCGCAGACATGCGTGCCGTTAGGATAGGTCGCGTCCGGCGGCACGAAATCGCCGCCGCCTTTCAGGCGATCGGGTGTGGCTGAGGGCGAGCGCGCGAGTTCTTCGTAAGAAATTGCGCGGTCGGTGCCGACGACGCGGATTGCACCGTCAGCGATTTCGAGATCGGCAACAGCGGCTTCGAACTTGTCGCTCGCGAGCTGCTTTAGTTGCTCGACGAGCTTCTCCGATGCGCGCGACACCATCACCGCGCCGACGGGAATCGAGCGCGAGCCACCGGTGCCGCCGCCGGTCGGCAGAATTGCGGTATCGCCCTGCACCACCTTCACGCGCTCCGGCGCAACATCGAGATGCTGCGCGACCATCTGCGCATAAGCGGTCGCATGCCCCTGCCCGTTCGACTGCGTGCCGACGAGCACGGTGAACGTGCCGTCCTGCTCGAGGCTGACCGAGCCTTTCTCGCCCTCGCCCCACGCCGTGCATTCGATGTAACTCGCAAAGCCGAGGCCGCGGATTTTGCCGATCGCACGCGACATCGCCTCGCGGCCAGCGAAATCCTTGTAGCCCGAAGACTGCAACGCCCCACGCATCGCGCCTTCGAACTCGCCGACATCGTAAGTGCGATCGGTCACCGTCTTGTACGGCATCTGCTCGGGTTTGACGAAATTGCGCGCGCGTATTTCCTCGCGCGGCATGTTAAGCGCACGCGCGCATTGATCGACCAGGCGCTCGATGAGATACGCCGCCTCCGGCCGGCCGGCGCCGCGATAAGCGTCGACGGGGATCGTGTGCGTATAGATCGCGCGAACCCGCGCATGCACCGCCTGTATGTCGTAGGGACCGGTCGCCATCGTCGCTGCGAGCCACGGAATGTAGGGCCCGAATTGCGAGAGATACGAGCCGAGATTGGCGCGGATATCGACGCGTAGCGCCAAGAATTTGCCGGACGCGTCGAGCGCCATCTCGGCATGGGTAAGATTGTCGCGCCCATGCGCGTCACCCAAGAAATGCTCGCTGCGATCGGCGACCCAGCGCACGGGCTTGCCGGTGCGCTTCGCGGCTTCGAGCAGCAGCGGATATTCGCGGTAGATGAAGGCCTTGGTGCCGAAGCCGCCGCCAACATCCGGCGTGACCACGCGGATCTTCTCGGCGTGGGTCTTGAGGATGCCGGTGAGCGCGCCTTGCAGGCCGTGCACGCCCTGGCTCGATGTCGTGAGCGTGTAGGACTCACTCGTCGCATCGTATTCGCCGATGGCGGCGCGCGGCTCAAGAAAATTGGCGACGAGCCGATTGTTGACGATATCGAGCGAGACGCGATGCGCGGCTTTGTCGAAGGCGGCCGCGACGGCATCGGCGGAACCGATCGCGTTGTCGTAGGCGATGTTCGTCGAAAATTCCGGCCAGACCAGCGGCGCGTCTTTGTCGAGTGCGCGATCGAGATCGACGATCGCCGGCTGTTCTTCATACGTGACCGCAATCGCCTCCAGCGCCGCACGCGCGCGCTCTTCGTTCTCCGCCACCACCATCGCCACGGCATCGCCGACATGGCGCACGCGCTCCCTGGCCAGCACGGGATAATCCGGCAGCGCCATCTGGTT
>JAXDNH010000003.1:0-25192 GCA_034669525.1 Methylobacteriaceae bacterium
AATGGGACATGGGTTCGACTTACGTGCAGAACCCGCCCTATTTCGAAGGCATGGAGATGAAGCCGAAACCAGTCGAGGACGTCATCAACGCGCGTATTCTTGCGCTGTTCGGCGACAAGATCACGACCGATCACATCTCGCCGGCCGGCTCGATCCGCGCGAGTTCGCCCGCCGGTAAATGGCTGATGGAGCGGCAAGTCGCGCCGCAAGACTTCAATCAGTACGGCACGCGGCGCGGCAGTCATGAGGTCATGATGCGCGGCACGTTCGCCAATATCCGCATCAAGAACCACATGCTGAAGCGCGAGGACGGCTCGATTCCCGAAGGCGGGCTGACGCGCCATTATCCCGACCGCGAAGAGATGCCGATCTACGACGCTGCGATGAAGTATATGGCGGAGGGCGTGCCGCTCGTCGTCATCGCCGGTGCCGAATACGGCAACGGCTCCTCGCGCGACTGGGCGGCGAAGGGCACGCGGCTTCTCGGCGTGCGCGCGGTCATCACGGAGAGCTTCGAGCGGATCCATCGCTCCAATCTGGTCGGCATGGGCGTGCTGCCCTGCACGTTCGAGGAAGGCACGACCTGGTCGACGCTCGGCCTAAAAGGCGACGAGCAGGTGACGGTCCACGGCCTCACCGACACGTTGCGGCCGCGGCAGAAGCTCGAAGCGGAGATCACATACGCCAACGGCACGAAGAAGAACGTACCGCTGCTCTGCCGCATCGATACGCTCGACGAGCTCGAATATTTTAGGAACGGCGGCATCCTGCACTACGTGCTGCGGCAATTAGCGGCCTAGCGCTGGACGCGGACCTCCTGGTCCGCATCCCCTTTCAGCCGAACGGCTGCACACCAGGAGGTGCGCGGTCCATCCTGCGCCCTGCCGGTAAAGATCGCACATGACCACCTACAAGCTCCTGCTCCTGCCCGGCGACGGAATCGGCCCTGAAGTGATGGCCGAGGTCGAGAAGGTCGCGTCCGCGCTCGCGCGCTCCGATCTCGCGCAGTTCGAGTTCGAGCGCGGCCTCGTCGGCGGCTGCGCCTATGACGCCCACGGCAAGGCGATCAGCGATGCCGATATGGCGCTCGCGCGCGATGCCGACGCGGTACTGCTCGGCGCCGTAGGCGGGCCGAAATGGGCGGACGTGCCGTATGATGTGCGACCAGAAGCCGGACTTCTGCGGCTGCGCAAGGAACTCGCGCTATTCGCCAATCTGCGTCCCGCGATCTGCTACCCGGCGCTCGCCGATGCCTCGTCGTTGAAGCGCGAGGTCGTCGAAAATCTCGACATCATGATCGTGCGCGAGCTGACCGGCGGCGTCTATTTCGGCGAGCCGAAGGAAATCCGCGATCTCGGCAACGGCCAGAAACGCGCGATCGACACGCAAGTCTACGACACCTACGAGATCGAGCGCATCGGCCGCGTCGCCTTCGAGCTTGCGCGCAAACGCAACAACAAGGTCACATCGTCGGAGAAGCGCAACGTGATGAAGTCCGGCGTGCTCTGGCACGAGGTGATTACGGCGCTGCACAAACGCGATTATTCCGACGTCACGCTAGAACATCAGCTTGCCGACGCGCTCGGCATGCAGCTCGTGCGCTGGCCAAAGCAGTTCGATGTCATCGTCACCGATAATCTCTTCGGCGACATGCTCTCCGACGTGGCGGCGATGCTGACCGGCTCGCTCGGCATGCTGCCGTCGGCCTCGCTCGGCGAAACCGATGCTAAGAGCGGCAAGCGCAAAGCGCTTTACGAGCCGGTGCACGGCTCGGCCCCCGACATTGCCGGGCGCGGCCTCGCCAACCCGATCGCAATGATCGGCTCGTTTGCGATGGCGCTGCGCTACTCGTTCGGATTGGCCGGGGCGGCGGACAGAATCGAGCGCGCTGTCGCCGACGCGCTGGCGCAAGGGTTGAGAACGCCCGACATCAAGGGCGATGCCGCGCAAACCGTCTCCACATCCGCGATGGGTGATGCAGTCACCGCCGCGCTGGAGACGATCAGCTGAGCGGCAACTCAGCTGAGCGGCAAATTTCGAAATTAACCATTCATCGTGTGTGCGAACCGTCACTGCGCCGGGAGCCACACGCGCGTTATCCATAAAGCAACAAATTGCATCGATTTCGGCTCTGCCCGCCGCGGTGCTCGTAACGGATCGGAAACGGATAGAGGCGTAAAAGCTTTCTTGCGACAGCTCGGGTGTTTTGAGCTGATCGGGAGGTTCAAATGCGAGTTATCGGCAGAAACTCCCCCAAGACGGCCCTCACCGCGATCGGCGGCGATCTTCGCGCCTCCTATCCCCCGGAAACCTCAGCTTCCGAAGAGATCACCAGGTTGCTGCAACGCCTCTGCGCCCTTCCCACGACCGCCACGATGAGCGAAACGCGCGCCGAGGCAAACCGGCCCCAGGTCTTTCTCGCGGTCCGCTAACCGCTCCTCAGCTCCGCACCCTCGCCTTGGGCCTGCTTCCGTCCTCCGACAGGAACGCGTCGAAATAGGCGATCGTCTTTGCGAGGCCCTCGCGCAGTTCTACCGTCGGCTCCCAGCCGAGCACCTTTTTCGCGAGACTTATGTCGGGCCGCCGCTGCTTCGGATCGTCGGGCGGCAAAGGCCGGGACACGATTTTCGAATTCGTGCCCGTCAGCTCGATCACGAGGTCGGCGAGTTCGCGCATCGAGAACTCGCCGGGATTGCCGATATTGACCGGTCCGGTGATCTTCGCGTCGGTCGCCATCATGCGCAGGATCGCTTCGACGAGATCGTCGACATAACAGAAGGCGCGCGTTTGCGAGCCGTCGCCGTAGATCGTGATGTCCTCGCCCTTAAGCGCCTGCACGATGAAATTCGAGACGACGCGCCCGTCATTCGGATGCATGCGTGGCCCGTAAGTGTTGAAGATGCGCACCACCTTGATCTCAAGCCGGTGCTGGCGGTGATAATCGAAGAACAAGGTTTCGGCGCAGCGCTTGCCCTCGTCGTAACAGGCGCGGAAGCCGATCGGATTGACCCGGCCCCAATAGGATTCCTGCTGCGGATGCATTTCAGGGTCGCCGTAGACCTCCGAAGTCGAGGCCTGCAGGACGCGCGCCTTCACGCGTTTGGCGAGGCCGAGCACATTGATCGCGCCGTGCACGCTCGTCTTCGTCGTCTGCACCGGATCGAATTGATAGTGAATCGGCGAGGCCGGACAGGCCAGATTGTAGATCTCGTCGACCTCGACATAGAGCGGCATCGTGATGTCGTGGCGCAGCAGCTCGAAGCTTCGATCATCGACGAGATGCGCAATGTTGCGGCGCGTCCCGGTGAAGAAATTATCGACGCAGAGCACCTCGTGTCCCTGCGCCAGCAGGCGCTCGCAAAGATGCGATCCGAGAAAGCCGGCGCCGCCTGTGACGAGTATTTTCTTGGTTCGGCCGTAACGCATGATGCGCCCCAACTCTCGCTTTAGAGGCTGTCCGCCCGTCCGACGCTCACATATTTGAAGCCGCGGCGCTGCATGTCCGCCGGCTCGTAGATATTGCGCAAATCGATGATAACCGGCGCCTTCAACGCGCCCTTGATGCGCTCGAGATCGAGCGCGCGGAAAGCGTCCCACTCCGTGACGATTACCAAGGCGTCGGCGCCTTTCGCGCAGGCGTAGGGGTCTTTGGCATAATCGACGCCGTCGAGCATTTCACGCGCGTTCGCCATGCCCTCGGGATCATAGGCGCAAACCTGCGCGCCAAAATCGCGAAGACCGGCAACGAGCGCGAGCGAAGGGGCGTCGCGCATGTCGTCGGTATTCGGCTTGAAGGTGAGGCCGAGAAGCGCGATCCGTTTGCCCCTGATATCGCCGCCGCAGGCGCGCAAAACCTTGCGCGCCATCGCGCGCTTGCGCTGATCGTTCACCGCGGCGGTGGTCTCGACGAGCCGCAGCGGCGCGGCATGGTCCTGCGCCGTCTTGATCAAAGCTAAGGTATCCTTCGGAAAACACGAGCCGCCATAGCCCGGTCCCGCATGCAGGAACTTGCCGCCGATCCGGTTGTCGAGGCCGATACCGCGGGCGACCTCTTGCACGTCGGCACCGACCTGTTCGCAGAGATCGGCGATCTCGTTGATGAAGGTGATCTTAGTCGCGAGAAACGCGTTCGCTGCATATTTGGTGAGCTCTGCGGTGCGCCGCCCCGTCTGCAGGATTGGCGCTTGGTTCAGGTAAAGCGGCCGGTAGAGTTCGCGCATGACCTGCGCGGCGTGCTCGTCCTCAGTGCCGATGACGATGCGGTCCGGGCGTTTGAAGTCGGCAATGGCCGCGCCTTCGCGCAGGAATTCCGGATTGGAGACGACGGCGAACTCGGCTTCGGGGCGCGCCTCGCGGATGATGCGCTCGACCTCGTCGCCGGTGCCGACCGGCACGGTCGATTTGGTGATGACCAGCGTGTAGCCGGAAAGCGCGGCGGCGATCTCCCGCGCCGCCTGGTAGACATAAGAGAGATCGGCGTAGCCGTCGCCACGACGCGAGGGCGTACCGACGGCGATGAACACCGCCTCTGCCGTGCCGACCGCCGTCCTGAGATCGCACGTGAAGGTCAGCCGCTCTGCGCGGACATTGGTCGCGACCAGATCGTCGAGGCCGGGTTCGTAGATCGGCATCGCGCCGGCTTCGAGCGCGGCGATCTTCGCCTCATCCTTGTCGACGCAGCAGACGATATGGCCAAAATCGGCAAAACAGGCGCCGGACACCAAGCCGACATAGCCGGCGCCAATCATCGCTACACGCATTCAAGACCTGCCTTCAGCGGGGCCGGGTGATCGTATGCCGCCGACCGCCGAAGCAAGCCGAACTCGCACTACTGGCTCGACCAGACGATCCGCGAGACAAAGTCCACGTCTTCGAGCGGCAGGATGCGGTCCTTGTGGCGCGGATTGAGCGAGCGGAGTTCGACGAGCTTGGCGGTCTTGCGGCGCAATTCCTTGGCCATCACCTCGCCGTCCGTCGTTTTCACGACCACGCGATCGCCGCGCCGGACCGGCGCGCCGGGCGAGACGATGATGATGTCGCCGTCGCGGTAGAGCGGCAGCATCGAATCGCCCGATATTTCGAGCGCGTAGCTGTGCTCGTCGGTCACCGCCGGGAAATCGATCTCATCCCAGCCGCCGCCGACGGGAAAGCCGCCATCGTCGAAGAAGCCGCCTTTGCCGGCCTGAGCGAATCCGATCAGCGGCAGCGGCCGCCGCATGTCGGGCGATCCGACGAGCGCGATGAATTCATCGAGGCTCGCACCGGTGGCATCGAGCACCTTGGCGATCGACTCCGTCGAGGGCCAGCGTAGCCGCCCGTCGGCGGACTTGCGCTTGGAGACGTTGAACGTGGTCGGATCGAGCCCGGCCTTTTTTGCGAGACCCGAGGCGGAGAGGTCGTAGCGGGCGGCGAGCGTGTCGATCGCGGTCCAAATCTGAGCATGGGTCAGCATCGTGCGACTCAGGGGGAATACGGGGAATATTCCTAATACAGGAATATCAGCTCGCCGGTTTTTGGCAAGCGAAAACTTGAGCGCAGCCTTCCTCTCGCTTCGCGACGGCGATTTCTCGAAAATCCACGCGGGGAGCTTGCCTCCCTAAAAAGCACCGGGAGGAAGCAAATGCCGTTCAAACAGACAGCCATTGGTTCAACCGCACTGGCTGCGCTTCTCGTGGGCGCGCTCTACGCGGTTGCCGTCCAGGCGCAACCGGCACCGGCGCCGAAGGTCGATCCTGGCTCTGCGCTTTACGGCCAGCCTGAAGGCGAGGGCGCCGCGAAGCTCGCGCCGGTGGCGCCGCCCCCGATCCCCGACCGCTGCCGACAAGCTGCCGGTCGCCAAACTCAAGGTGCCGGACGGATTCAAGGTCGAAGTTTCGCGAGCGGCGCCACCAATGCCCGCTCCCTGCGCATCGGCGACAAGGGCACGGTCTTCGTCGGCTCGCGAGTCGCCGGCAAGGTCCACGCCATTGGCGAGAAAGACGGCAAGCGCGAGGTCAAGGTGATCGCGTCGGACCTGCACCGCCCGAACGGCGTCGCCCTCCATAACGGCGCACTCTATGTCGCCGAACTCTCGAAGGTCTGGCGCTTGGACAATATCGAGGACCATATCGACACTCCGCCGAAGCCAGTGCTGGTCAGCGACCAATTTCCCAAGGACGAGGCACATGGCTGGAAATTCATCGCGATCGGACCTGACGACAAACTCTACGTGCCGCTCGGCGCGCCCGGAAATATCAACATGCCGCCGGAGACGCATGCGCAGATCCGCCGCATGGATCTCGACGGCAGCAACATGGAAGTGATCGCGCGCCTTCCGACGAGGTTATTGCGGCGATCGCGCATTATGTCGCTCATTTCCGCTGAGAGGGGCGGGTGACCACCGACGTTGCCTATCCTGCACGACTTCTGAACCGGCAATTCCCCCAGAAAATCCGCGCCGCCTTCGATTGCAAAGACCTTGCCTGGCGCTTAGTTCGTGTCGAGAGTAGCGCCGCTTGATGGTGCATCTTTTCCGTGCAAGCTACGTGTGGAAGTGCATCCCTTCCGCACCGCGTCCCGCGGGAGTCGCGTTCCTGAAACTGTCTTGGTCGATAAGCGCGCCGATCTGAGGAGTGATGGGCGAAGCCGCGCAATACGAATACGTAGTTGTCGGCTCCGGCGCGGGCGGCGGAACGGTCGCAGCGAGATTGGCCGAAGCGGGTCGCAAGGTCCTCGTTTTGGAGGCGGGCGGCGACCCGATGTTGCTAAAGGGCGGTGGGCCGGCGGGAGCGCAAGGGGAGAACCGCCTTCCCGAAGACCACGAAATCCCCGCCTTTCATGCGTGCTCGACGGAGAACGAGGCGTTGCGATGGGAATTCTACGTGCGCCATTACGAGTGTCTCGGGCGCCAGCAGAAGGACGAGAAATACGGGAAAGACTACAACGGTAACCCTGTCGATGGCGTGCTCTATCCGCGCGCCGGCACGCTCGGCGGGTGCACGGCGCATAACGCACTGATGATGATTTATCCCCACAATTGGGATTGGGACGATATCGCCGAAAAGGTGAAAGACCCCTCCTGGAACGCCGAGAATATGCGGCGCTACTTTGTACGTCTGGAGAATTGCCGACATCGCCCCTTCTGGCGTTTCATTCAGAAGGTTTTTCGCTGGAATCCAACGCGCCACGGGTTTTCAGGTTGGCTCTCGACCGAGAAGGCCCTGCCCCTCAGCGTTTTGGCGGAGCGTGATCTCATCGAAACCCTGAAACGATGCGCTCTCAAAGTTTTCAAGGAACTGAAGAACCCGCTGCAGCAATTACGTGAGGGCTTTGTCGCAAAACTCGACCCGAACGACTGGCGCATCGATAAGCTGGCATTGGAGGGAATTCATTACGCCCCGCTTTCCACTTACCGACATGCCCGAAATGGCACGCGCGAGCGTCTTCTCGACGTGGCGAAGCGTTATCCCGATCACCTGACGATCGAACTCGACGCACTCGTCACCCGGATCGTCTTTGACGAGGCAAACCGCGCGATCGGCGTCGTTTACCGCAAGGGTGAGCGGCTCTACCGTGCCTCGGCTAATGTGAATCCCGCTCCCGGAGAGGAGCGCACGGTCGACGTTTCGCGCGAGGTGATCCTGGCGGGCGGTGCATTCAACACGCCACAGCTCCTCATGCTTTCGGGAATCGGCGCGCGAGCCGAGCTTGAGCAATACAACATTCCCGTGCGCGTCGATTTGCCTGGCGTCGGCAAGAACTTGCAGGATCGCTACGAGGTCGGAGTCATCAGCCGCCTGAAAGCTGATTGGCAAGTGCTGACCCACGCAAAGATTGCGCGCGATGATCCGCTGGCCAAGGAATGGCGGACCTCCCGCACCGGCGTCTACACGACCAACGGCGTTGCTCTCGCCGTTATCAAGAAGTCGGACCCTAAGCGCCCATTGCCCGATCTATTCGCCTTTGCGCTGCTCGGGCATTTCCGCGGCTACTTCCCCAAGTACAGCAAACTGCTTGCGGAGGATCACAGCGCCATGACATGGGCGGTCCTGAAGGCGCATACCGAAAATCAACACGGTACGGTCGCGCTTCGCTCGGCCGATCCGTTCGACACGCCGCTGATCAACTTCCATTACTTCAGGGAAGGAACGAATCGCGGCCAGCAGGACCTCGATGCCGTCGTTGCCGGCGTGCAATTCGTTCGCACCCTGACAGAGGGGGCCAGCGACCTTATCCTGCGCGAGGAGCTGCCTGGAGAAAATGTGAGGGATCGTGCCGGACTCGAAGCTTTTGTCGAAAACAATGCGTGGGGTCATCACGCCTCGTGCACGTGCAAGATCGGCTCCGACGATGATCCCATGGCCGTTCTCGACAGTAATTTCCGTGTCCGCGGAACGACGGCCTTACGCGTGGTAGACGCCTCGGTATTCCCGAAGATTCCCGGATTTTTTATTGTAACGTCAGTTTACATGATTGGTGAGAAGGCCGCTGACGTCATCTTGGCGGATGCCGACCACAGCGCATGATTTTAGCGTCGTGGCCCGCGAAGGATCAAAGCCCTTGTCTTCGCAGTCGGGCCAATTTTGAATTGACCAAAACAGCCGCAGGCATAAGGTCCCCCAAGCGGCACGATCTTCGGAAGCAAAGCTTTAGCCACCGCGCCTGACGATGTGGCCTGCGCGGCGTTTCCGGCGGACGAGCAAAGAGCCCCGCGGGCAATCGCAAGAGGAGCGCTACGATGATCAACCTCACCGTCAACGGAGAAAGCCACCGCTGGGATGGCGATCCGTCGCTGCCGTTGCTCTGGTACCTGCGCGACGAATCCGGTCTCCTCGGCACCAAGTACGGTTGCGGGCAAGCGCTCTGCGGCTCTTGCACGGTGCATGTCGGGGGACAGGCCGTGCGCGCCTGCATCACTGCTATGGCGGACGTAGCCGACCAACAGGTCGTCACGATCGAGGGATTGCATCCAACCGGCGATCATCCGGTGCAAAAAGCCTGGCGCGAGCTGCAAGTGCCGCAATGCGGCTATTGCCAGACCGGGCAGATCATGCAGGCGGCCATGTTACTGCACGACAATCCTCGCCCCACGGATCAACAGATCCGTGAACAGATGGCCGGCAATATTTGCCGCTGCGGCTGTTACACGCGCATCGAAGCCGCGATCCGCCTCGCATCGACGGGGGTCTGAGCCATGTTGCACGCATTCGCAAAACCGGCTTCTGAAGCCGTCATCGAGAACGTCAGCCGCCGTCATCTCTTGAAAGGTGTCGCCGCCGCCGGCGGGCTCGTCCTCGCCGCACCGCTCGCGGGCGGAGCTAATGCCGCGACTGCGCCGGCTTACAAAACCGGCGCCGGCGCGATGCCGCATGGTGTGGTCGTCGACCCGCGCATTTTCGTCTCGATCGCACAAGATGGAACAGTGACCATCGTCGCGCATCGCGCCGAGATGGGTACCGGCGTCCGCACCAGTCTGCCGATGATTGTCGCAGATGAACTCGAGGCCGACTGGGCGCGCGTTCGCGTCGTCGAGGCCGAAGGCAACGAAATCAAATACGGCAACCAGGATACCGACGGCTCGCGCTCGACGCGCCATTATCTCGTGCCGATGCGCCAGATCGGCGCCGCGGCGCGCACCATGCTCGAGGAAGCCGCGGCGCAGAAGTGGAATGTCAAAGCCGACGAGGTGAAAGCGGCCAATCACGAAGTCGTGCATGCCGCGAGCGGGCGGCGCATCGGTTACGGCGAACTCGCCGCCGACGCCGCGAAACTGCCGGTGCCGAAACTCGACACGTTGCGGCTCAAGGACGAGTCGCAGTTCAAATATATGGGTAAGGGCAACATCCCGATCGTCGATCTGCACGACATCACGACCGGCAAGGCCAGGTTCGGCGCCGATATCAGGCCGCCCGACCTGAAGTATGCGGTGCTGGTGCGTCCACCCGTCGTCGGCGGCAAGCTCGTCTCGTTTGATGCCAAGGACGCGCTCGCGGTGCCGGGCGTCGAGCAGGTGATCGAGGCGCAGGGCTGGCCGTGGCCGTCAAAGTTCCAGCCGCTCGGCGGCGTCGCTGTCATCGCGCGCAATACCGGCGCGGCGATCAAGGGCCGCGACGCGCTGAAAGTGGTATGGGATGATGGCGCCAACGCCAAATACGATTCCGAGGCCTATCGCGCGGAACTGGAAGAGGCGGTGCGCAAGCCCGGTCTCGTCGTCCGCAACGAGGGCGATGTCGACGCGGCGCTGAAGAGCGCCGACAAGGTGATCGTCGGCGAGTATTACCTGCCGCATCTTGCCCATGTCAGCATGGAGCCGCCGGCGGCGACCGCTGATGTCACCGACACAAAGGCGGAAATTTGGGCGCCGGTGCAAAGTCCTGGCGGCACGCATGAAGACATCGCCAAGACGCTCGGCCTGCCCCCGGAAGCGGTGACGATCCATGTCACGCTGCTCGGCGGCGGCTTCGGCCGCAAGTCGAAATGCGATTATGCGATCGAGGCCGCGCTGTTGTCGCGCAAACTGAAAGCGCCGGTGCGCGTGCAGTGGACGCGCGAGGACGACATCCACCACGACTTCTACCACACGGTTTCCGCCGAGCGGATCGAAGCCGGCGTCGACAAATCCGGAAAGGTGGTCGCGTGGCGTCACCGCAGCGCGGCGCCGAGCTTCATGTCGACGTTCGAGCCGGACGCGAAGAACGAGTCGGCGATCGAGCTCGGCATGGGTCTCGTCGACGTGCCCTTCGCGATCCCGAACATAAGATGCGAGAACCCGGAAGCTGCCGCGCATACGCGCATCGGCTGGTTCCGCTCGGTGTCGAACGTGCCGCATGCTTTTGCGGTGCAGACGATGGTCGCCGAGATCGCGCACGCGCTCGGCCGCGATCCGAAGGACATGCTGCTCGACATGATCGGGCCGGCCCGCATGGTCGATATTGGCAAGTCGACGAAGGATTGGTGGAACTACGGCGAGCCGTTCGAGTCCTATCCGGTCGATGCGGGAAGACTGCGTCGCGTCACCGAGTTGGCGGCCGAGAAAGGCGAATGGGGGCGCAAGCTCCCCGCCGGTCACGGCCTCGGCATCGCCGCGCATCGCAGTTTCGTCAGTTACATCGCGACGGTGATCGAAGTCGCGGTCGACGACAAAGGCAACATCTCGATCCCGCGCGTCGACACCGCCGTCGATTGCGGCACGTATGTCAATCCCGAGCGCATCCGCTCGCAGATGGAAGGCGCCGCGATCATGGGGATCAGTCTCGCCAAGCACGGCGAGATCACGTTCAAGAACGGTCGCGTGCAACAGGGCAATTTCGACGATTTCCCCGTCGCGCGGATCGATGAGGCACCCGCCGTCATCAACGTGCATCTGACGCCGGGCGAAGGCCGGCCGCCAGGCGGCATCGGCGAGCCCGGCGTGCCGCCGTTTGCGCCGGCTTTGTGCAACGCGATCTTCGCGGCGACCGGCAAGCGCATTCGGCGCCTGCCGATCGGCAACCAGCTGGCATGAGGGAGGGGATCATGCGTGCATTAACAAAAGCAGGTCTCGTCGCACTTTCCGCGCTCCTGTCGTTACACGCAGGAGCGGCGTTAGCGTGTGGTTTTCAGCGGAGCGCCGAAGCCTCATCGGATATGCGCGTCGCGCAAGCAGGCGATGCCGCCCGCCCGGGGCGCGGACCGCAATCGGAGAGCTCGGTCCCAACCCCCGCGCCCCCGGCATCGACGACGCAAACGACGGGCGCGACAAATCAGCCGCCGGTCGTCAAGCAGATGAATGAAGAAGAAAAGCAGAAGGTCGAGAAAGAGGGGAAGTAGGCCGCCGCGCCGCAACCGACTTAAAGCGGCGGTACGAGCAAGCCCGGCCTCAATCGTCGAATAGAAAATAAAACGGCGATACGTCTCGGCGCACGCGAACTTCATACCGTCGCGGCGGCTCCAGCGGCAGCCATCGACGAACCGGCATCATCGGCTCGTCGAAATCCTCGTCGGGCGCAGGCACGACCCGCATGACCGTCGGCAACGAACGTGTTCGCGGCTCAGCCCGCTGGAGGCGCGCCACTGCGGGGCGTTCACGGTGCGCATGCCTTGCCGCCCTAGCTTCTGACCGGCCGGCAGGATGTGTCTTTCTAGGCGTAGGCACCGCGGCTTCCGCAACCGGACTGCGCACGCCCTGAGCTCCAACCGAATGTGAAGCTGAGCTCCGGGCTTCTGACGTGGCGGGTTGCACAGCCTCGGGCTTGGTCGCATTTGACTCGGCGTGCGCCTCCGCCGCCGCACCCTCCGCAAGAATTCGCCGTTGCTCTAAAATCTTTTGCATCGCCTCGTCGGGCGCACTCAAGTTTTCACCGTTCGTCTTTTCACCCAAATGATTGAGGTAGCCGGATCCCTGGTCAAGAACGAGCCAACCCTGCTCGTCGAGTTGAACGTCCTCGGGAAAGCGCGTGAACGCAAACCCGCGAGCGCCGGGCTTTCGTCCGACACCTCGGAGCTGCTGAATCGTCGAATCGTCCTTCCAAGCTTTGTTGCGCGCTTCGACAGCCCTCAGGTAGGTCTTGTCGAGGGATTCACAGCGTCCCTTCGCCGCTCGACACTCCTTGAGCTGGTTCCAGGCATTGTCGACCGCGTAAATGAGCGGATCAAGCGCGGTGGCGGCGGTCTCGAGCGGAGCCGGCACGAGCTCACTCCACATCCAGCGCGGTTGCTTGAAACGAAAGCAGCTTGTCTCTTGAGATTGCGTCGCGACGCCACCACTTTCCGGCGCCTCCACTAAAACTTGCTGGATCAGCTCGACCTCGTCGGAAATTTTCCGTTTCATCACGCGATGTCGGCTGACGACTTTGCCGTCGACCTCATCTGTGCGCATGCCTTCATCATCCGAATTCCAGTCATAAGTATAATTTCGAGCGGGGAACACAACCGGCCCGAGGGTGGTACCGTAAAGGCCAACCGCTTGGGCGCTTTCAGAACCCGAGAGTTCGCGACCGTCCTTTCCCTTTGTCGCACGGACCAAGTCTCTCACGGCAGTTGCAAGCGGCGGAAACGTGTCGGAAAGCTGCTCGTGCAGCTGAAGATCGAATTCCTCGTTTGGATTTTTCCATTCCAAATTGTGTCGCACCGAATAATTGCGAATGGAATAGTCGCGGCCGTCGTAGGTTACTTTCGACAGAGTGGAGCAAGCCGAGGTCCGCAATACCGCCTCGGCGAAGGCAGGGCGACTGAATGTCAGGAAAGCCATGGCCAAGCTGCCGAGCGAAAGCAGCGCTGTCGGTTTGTTCGCACTCACGAGAGGCCCCCCGAAAAGTGCCGAGCGTCGGCGTGGCATTGGGAGGCGGATACGCGGCCCCACCCGCACATCGCTAAAATTCTCTTTAGGTCCCGCGGTTCCCCGGCGTCCCAACACTTACTGTGAGGAATTCCGCCAGCCCTGGCGTGAAGGCCCGCCCCCTCACCCTATATTCGCCTTCACCGCCTCGATGAGCTGCTTCAGCGTGAACGGCTTCGGCATGAAGCCGAAATCCTCGCCCTCCGGCAGGTTCTTCGAGAACGCTTCTTCCGCGTAGCCTGACACGAAGATCACCCGGCATTTCAGTCCGCGTTTGCGCAATTCGCCGAACATGGTCGGGCCGTCCATCTCCGGCATCACAACGTCGGATACTATAAGATCGATCTTGCCGCCGGCTTTATCGACAACCTCCAGCGCGTCGACGCCCGAGGCGGCTTCGAGCACTGTATAGCCGCGCGAGGCGAGCGCGCGCGCGCTGAAGGCACGCACCGCCTCCTCGTCTTCGACAAGCAGGATCGTGCCGTGGCCGGTGAGATCGGCCGCGGGTTTGGTCGGCTCGATTTTGGTCGTGATTTCGTTTTCTTCCGGCACATAGCGCGGCAGGAAAATGCGGAACGTCGTGCCCTCGTCGACGGCGCTATCGACAAAGATGAAGCCGCCGGTCTGCTTGATGATGCCGTAGACCATGGAGAGGCCGAGGCCGGTTCCCTTGCCGACCTCCTTAGTCGTGAAGAACGGCTCGAAGATTTTGTCGCGCACGTCGGCGGAAATGCCGTGGCCTTCATCCTCGATCTCGATCAGCACGTAGTCTGCGGGCGTGAGCGTGCTTTCGTGGAAGTCGGCGCATTGCGCCTCGGTGACATTGTGGGTGCGCACGACGATCTTGCCGCCCTCCGGCATGGCGTCGCGCGCATTGACGACGAGATTGACGATCACCTGCTCGAACTGGTTGATGTCGGCTTTGACGAGCCAGAGATCGCGGCCGTGCTTGACGTCGAGCTCGACCGTCTCGCCGACGAGCCGCCTGAGCAGCACGTGCAGATCGGAGAGAACTTCGCCGAGCTGCAGCACCTGCGGCCGCAGCGTCTGGCGCCGCGAGAAGGCAAGCAGCTGCCGCACGAGCCCGGCGGCGCGGTTCGCATTCTGCTTGATCTGCATGATGTCGTGGAAGGCGGGGTCGGTCGGGCGGTGATTGGCGAGCAGAAGATCGGAGAAGCCGATGATCGCGGTCAGCACATTGTTGAAATCGTGCGCGACGCCGCCGGCAAGCTGGCCGATCGCCTGCATCTTTTGCGATTGCGCGAAACTTTCCTGCAGCGCGCGCTGCTCCGTCGTGTCGAGTGCATAAAGTGTCACGCGCGGCTCGTCGCCGGGGCCGACCTCTTCCCCGGACGCCGCGAAAAACAACCGCGCCGAATGCTCCTTTTCTCCAGGGAGCGTCACATCGAGCGGCGCGATGTCGCCTTTACCGGATGCGGCTTCAGCCAAAGTGTTCTCAAGCGCGGGCCGTTCGCGTTCGGCGACCGCCGCATAGATCGAGCGGCCGCCCTCGCCCCCCTTCAGTGCCTGCGGAATGAGTTTGGCGAACGCGGCATTCGAGCGGACGATGTGACCGCTGCGGTCGAGCGAGGCGATCGCCATCGGCGTCGAATTGAAGAGACGCGCGAACCGCACTTCAGCCGCGCGCAAATCCTCCGCCGGCTCCTCGCCGGACGCGCGGTTCAAGACGAGCGTGCGGGAAATGCCCGGCGTCGCATCCTGGCCAAACGCCACACGATGGAGAAGCCGCACCGGCAGGCTCTGGCCGTTGCGGCGTTTCAGGTCGACGTCGATCGATTCGGTACGGACATCGCCGGGACTGCCGGCAACCGCAGCAAGCAGGGCCGCGCCGTTGCCGGCGACGAGATCGGAGACCGACAGCCCGCCGGTGCCGACCTGCGCGAGGTCGTAATCGAGCCAGCCGGCGAGCGTCGCGTTCATGTAGGAGATGCGGCCTTCGGCATCGCTGGAGAAGAAGCCGGCGGGCGCATGATCGAGGAAGTCGATGGCGTGCTGCAATTCCTGGAAGACGTTCTCGTGCCGCTCGCGCTCGCGGGTGATGTCGGCGACGCTCCACAGCGTCGCGCGCTTGGCGCCGGCCCGCTCGAGCGGGCGCACGCGAACGCGATACCAGGCGACGGGACCATCGCCCATGAGGGGCGGGGACAGGCGCAGCTCCTCGCTGCGCGTCTTTCCCTCGCGCGCAGCGAGGGCGAGGCGGTAGACCGCCTCCGAAACATCCGCCGTGCCGGCGAAGAGCCGGTCGACAAGGCGCAGTTCCGCGGCGCTGCGCGCGGCCGAGAGCGCCATATAGGCGTCGTTGGCATAGATCGGCTGCGCCTCGCCCTCGGTGACGAGCAGCCCCTCCGTGCTCGTATCGGCGAGGAGCTTGGTCAGGTCGTTGCGGGAGCCCTGCCCGGCGAACTGGATAAAGCCGACGGCGAGCGCAAACAGCGCAAAGACGCCGACCACCGCAAGCAGCGCCAGAAAGGCGAGGGTGAGCCGCTGCGCCTCATCGCGCGGCAAGACGGCAAAGGCGACGACGACGACGACAAGAACGATCGCCAGGACAACGACCAACCCGGGACTACCGGAGCGTTCCGGACGATCGATCCCCACGGCGGGCATGTCGCTCATTCATTCACCTGATAGCGGGCAGCTTATGGCCACTGCAATATACGGCCGGCTGCTTTCCCCAGGCCCACGGCGCGTGTAAGTCTCCAACATGGCGCGACAGTGTTAACCATCCGTTAACCTTTCGGCCTTGCGCCTTGACCTTCATGATAATTTGATGCGTTTGCCGGCGGACGTGAAAGAACGAGTTCATGCAGTTCATGAGTGTTTTCGGAGAGAACCGCACACTCGCCTTCGCTTTGGCGGCGGTGTGCCTGCTGATCGGCATAGCGCTCCTTTTTGTCCTCTTCCGGATCGTCTTCGGCCGCGGCATCAAGCTGCCGGGCGGGCGCGGCCGCCAACAGCGGCTCGGAGTCGTCGACGCCTACGACATCGACCGGCAGCGTCAGCTGGTCATCGTGCGCCGCGACAACGTCGAGCATTTGTTGATGATCGGCGGTCCCAACGATCTCGTCGTCGAATCGACAATCATCCGTGCCGAGGCGCGGGAGGGCCGTCCGGCGCGGGAACGCGAGCAGCCGACAGTGAGCGGGCTCTCCTGGCCGGCGGGACCTGGGGCAACCGAGATTGGGGCGCCGGCGCCTGCGGAGCAGGGCCCCGGACGCACCGCAGTACCCGAGCCGCCGCCACCACCGATCTCTGTTGCACCGCCGCAGCCGCCGCCCGCGTCAGCGCCTGCTCCACGATCGGTGCCGGAACCGCCGCCTCAGTTCGAAGCCGGCGAGCAGCTGGGCGTCGAGCCGCCGGCGTCGGTTCTAACCCCGCCTCCCCCGCGGCCCATCCGCCCGCCTCCGCCGCCTTTGCGTCCGCTCGGCGCCGGCGAGCGCCCGGCACTGACGCCGCGCCCTCCCCTGATGCCACTGCGGCGCGAGCCCCGTCCGCTGCCGCCATTCCTCGCCAACCGTGGCAAGCCTCCGGAGCAGGCACCATCGGCCGGGGGACCCTCGGGAACGACGGAGGGCTTGGCCGCTGCCGCTCCGGATGCGGCAGCGCCGAATCCAACGCCGGATGCGCCCCCTCCGGCGCCAGCCGCAGAGGGTCCGGCGCCGCAGCCCGCGCCGGAAGGTCAGCCCTCGGGAGCCCCTAAGATCGAACTCGATCCGCTGGAGTCGCTTGAGGAGGAGATGGCGAAGCTCCTTGGACGCTCGCCCAGCGAGGACCGCTAGCGCCAGGCGGCCAGCGCCTCGCGCGCCGGCTTCAGATCGTCCGGCCAGGGACTTTCGAAGCGTAGCGCCTCGCCGGTGATCGGATGATCAAAGGCGAGCAACGCGGCGTGCAACGCCTGCCGGCGCAGATGTGAGACGGCGTCGCGCGCCTCATCCGGCAATTGCGCCGCTTTTGACTTGAAGCCCATTGCATAAACCATATCGCCGACGATAGGGCGGCCGATATGGGCCATGTGCACGCGGATCTGGTGCGTGCGGCCGGTCTCGAGCCGGCAAGCAACGAGGCTGAGGACCCGCTTCGCCACCGGTCCATAGCGCTCGAGCACGCGCCAATGCGTGCGGGCGGCGCGCCCGCGTTCGGCGGACACGACCGCCATCTTCTCGCGGTCCGCCGACGCACGCCCGAGCGGCGCGTCGACCACTCCGCTTGCGCGATCGGGTGAGCCCCAGACGAGCGCGTTGTATTCGCGCAAGAACGGCAGCGTGCGGCCGCGATCGGCAAACAATTTTGCGAGCCCGCGGTGCGCGGCGTCGGTTTTGGCCACCACGAGAAGCCCCGACGTATTCTTGTCGAGCCGGTGCACGATGCCGGGCCGCTCCACCCCCCCAATACCGGAGAGCTCACCCTTGCAATGGGCAAGGAGCGCGTTGACGAGCGTGCCGTTGCGATTGCCGGCGCCGGGATGTACGACGAGGCCGGCCGGCTTGTCGATGACGAGGAGGTGCCTGTCCTCGAAGACGATGTTCAGCGGGATGTCTTCGCCCTGGACCGCCGACTTTTGCGGCGGCGGCACGAGAACCCGCACATGCGCGCCCGCCTTCGTCTTGGCGCCGGGATCGCGGATAGCGGCGCCGTCGATCTCGACCTCTCCGCCGCGGATCAGCTGCTGCAGCCGCGTTCGCGACAGGCCCCAGGTCTCGGCTTCGCTGCGCGCCGCCAGCACGCGATCAAGCCGCAGCCCGCCCTCCGGCTCGCCCAGCGTCAACTCATGTGTCTCGCCGGCAGCGGCGGCAGCGGCAGGATCGCGCAATGAAAAGGCCCCGGAGAACTCCGAGGCCCCTTAACGCAACTCTCTACGCAGGTCACATCACCGGCAGGTCACCGGCAGGTCACCGGCAGGTCACCGGCAAAGTCACCGGAAGGTTTCGCACTGCCGCTCGCCGTAGACGTTGGTCCAGCAGCGCCGCTGCAGGGGCGCGTCTTCCGGCATCACATAGACCGGCCCGGGCGCGACATAGGCCGGCCGCGCGCCGACATAGACCGAGCGGCCCTCGAAGGAGGGCGCCCCGGTGAGGTCGGCGGCCGCACCGGCCGCACCGCCGAACACACCGCCGGCAAAGGCGCCGGCCGGACCGGCAAAGACGCCGCCCGTGGCCGCGCCCGCCGCCGTACCGGCGGTCGCGTTGCTCTGCGCCATCGCAAGCGCGGGAAGGCCCGCCAAGGCCGCCGCCACCAAGATTGTTCGCACGAGCTTCATGACGGGCCCCAATTCCGCGATTGCCGGGGAAACGTGGCCTATACGGCCAAGGTTCCCGCCAAGCTGAAAGAGTTTTGCGGTGTGGCGCTGCAAGCACTTCTAGGGCTGACGCGTCCGAAATACGCCCCACGCTATTCCGCGACCGCTTCGCCGGAGCCGCCGAACTCAGCCGGAAAATCCTTCAGCTTGGGCAGCCCATCGCGCATCGGCAGCACCGTTTCCGCGTAATTGACGTGCACCTGCGGCGCGAACGCGAGGTCCGGAATCGTCGCGGCAAAAACATCGATCATTTTCAGCGGCGGATGATTGGTCATCAAATGACCGCCGCAGAGCCGGCAATACTGGCGCTGGCTCAATTCCGTCTTCTGATAGGTCGCGACGTTCTCCGCGCCCTTCACCACTTTCACCGCCTCTGGATTCCAAAGACTGAAAGCGTTGACGGGGCCTCCGGACCACGAGCGGCAGGAGCGGCAATGGCAATAGCCCATTGCATTCGGCTGGCCGCTCACTTGAACCTCGACCGCGCCGCAGAAGCATGCGCCCTTGTAGGACTGCGCCATCATTTCCTCCCTATCGCAGAATTTGCCGGGGCTAGTGTCATCCGATTTCGCTTTTGGGCAAGCGCAACGGCAGGGGCAGGCGCGCCCGCTTGACCCGAGCCGGCTAGCCTACCAGGGTAGGTGGCTGTCTCCTGTTGAGGATGATGACGATGTTGAAGCAGCTCTGCTCGGCAGCGATCGTTTCGGCAATGCTCGCAAGTCCAGCGTTCTCGATGCAAATGCCATATGAGTGCGATAGCCAGGACGACGTCCTGAGGCTCGATTACTATAAAGCGGGATCGAATGTTGCGTGCGCAGGCCCGCGGGCGTGTCTTTACTGGGATAACCTGCACGTGCCGCAGAGCGGTTGCTGCTTTTCGGCCAGCGGAGGTCCTGTTCCGCAGGTCAATAAAGGCCCGAACTCGGAGATCTACGAGGTGGCGGTCACGGGCCAAACTATTGAATTTGTCGTGACAGGCTCACGGGTACGAATTGCGAAGATGACGCGCGACGGGCCCAATTTCTTCATGTCTTGCACGATGCAATGACGCTGCCGTGTGAGAGGTGATGGGGAGGAGATCAGGCAGCGTTTAGACGCTTGATCTCTTCTTCGAAAGCGAAACGGAGCTGCGTGGCTTCTTCTTCTTCGTCGAGCCCAAGGCTCATTTGCGGAATACCGTCCGATAATAACGCAGCCTCGACGCGTCCCACGGCAAGCTGGAGGCGTTGCGCAATTCGCTGGGCGCGCCCCTCTCCCCTGGCGGGAGAGGGTGTCGCGACAGGTGAGGGGGCGTTCCAAATAGCAAGCATCGTAAAGCGCTTCGCGCCACCCCTCATCCGCCGCTCGCTCACGCGAGCGGCACCTTCCCCCGCAAAGGGGGAAGGAGTCGCTGACGATCAGCTCCTCGCTCTCACGCCCCACCCCCGCCGCGCCCGCGGGCCGCGACAGCGCTCAAAGGCAAGGCCCGCGTGAGACATGCGTCTCACGCGCCGGCTTTTTAAAAAGCCGGCATGAGGCGAAGCCTCATGGCCTTGACGCAGGAGGAGGGGCCGGGCGCTGCCCAAGAGGTAGCCTGGAGCGATACCATTGAGTGAGCTGGGGAATGTGCTTAGTAGAGCATTCCTATAGTCGGGAACGAGTTCAGCTTGCGACCTATCCATCCCTTTCCTGCTCGAATGGCACCAGACACGGTTGCTGATTGCTTGGGGGCTCTCCCTGTCGGTGCGCACGTTCTTGACCCTATGTGTGGCTCGGGTGTGGTCGTTCGACAAGCCGCGATGCTGGGGCACCATGCAAGAGGCTTCGATATAGACCCCCTCGCGGTGCTCATGAGCAAGGTGTGGACAAGGAAAGGAAAACACCAACTAATTTGTGATGCCGCTTCTGACTTGGTTATTCGCGCGAAGCGTCGACGCGCTTTCACATACCATGACCTTCCTTGGATTGCTGGATGCAAGGAGACACTGGAGTTCATCGAATACTGGTTTTCAGAACCGCAGCGGTCCTGCCTTTCTCGCCTCGCGTGGGAGATAGAGCTTCTGCAGGCGCAAGGATATCGTTGGATAAGCGACGCGCTTCAATTGGCGCTTAGTAGAATCATTATAACCAAACAGGCTGGGGCGTCATTGGCGTGGGATGTCTCCCATAGCCGTCCACACCGAGTAAGGGATCAAAACGAGTTTGATGTTTACAATGGATTTCGCAAGTCAGCTGCTCGGCTTGTAGATTTGCTCGACAGTGAGCCGTTAAGTGTCGGAGCGACGATAAAGCAGGGTGACTGCCGCAAGCTCCGCGGAGTGGACGGCGGATCGATCGACGCAGTTGTCACGTCGCCTCCTTATCTGAATGCGATCGACTATTTGCGTGGACACAAGCTGGCACTCGTCTGGTTGGGACATACCATTCCCGCCCTCCGAAGTACTCGGGCCCGCACGATAGGAACCGAACGGGCTGGGCCACACCGCATTTCGGGCGAAGGCAATGATCTCGAAAATGCCGTGCGCTCAATCAAGTTGCTTCCATCAAGGCAACGCGCGATTGTTCACAAGTATGCACAGGACGCGGCCCTTGTCCTCCGCGAGATGAAGCGTGTTCTTACATCGAGTGGATTGCTCGTTCTTGTATTGGGCGACTCAAGGCTTCGCGGAATTCCGGTCTACAATTCACGGATTTTCCGATACATAGCTGGGCAGAATGGTTTCGTTTTGTTCGAAGAGCGAAAACGTCCTTTGGAAAGCAACCGCCGTTACCTGCCAATAGCAAATTCTAGCGGCGCCCTCGCCAAACGCATGAAGGTCGAAGTTCTCCAGGCTTATGGCGTGGCATCAAGCGCCTGAATAATCGCGTGCACCCCCTGCGGGCGCTTGCCGCGCAGCTCAGCGGCGCCACCAGTAACGCTGTACCACTCGTGTCTTCTGCGATCCACGCGTATCCACGCCTGCTCTGATTGCCCCGTCGCCAATATCTCTATGACTTCATCCAAAGTGAGCGTCACCATCCCGTCGTCGCAACAGACGAGCACGATGAAAACTGACTTGTAATTTTGTTTTAACGCGAGCAGCTGAGAAATGTTCGCCTTGGTGAAGGTGAATTGCCACGGATGAAGACGGTTCGTGCTGTGCTTTATTTGCAGGCCAACTCTTCCGCTTAGAATGTATGACGAAAGCCTGCCATCTTCGCTTAGCTCGTCAATAGACAGTGAGCCTATCTTTACATTAACAAGTTCGGCGAGCACGACTCCATGATAAAATTTATAGTCAGCTATCATGGCTGGTGTTCTTGATAAATTGAATCGTACCTACGAATTTGTAGAAAAGCCGCGCTTTCTTGCCGCCATTATGAAAGACCATTAGATGATGAAGCGCGTTCGGATATCTGTCGATCTGCGACTTTCCTATGAATCCGCGCTTACGAACAATGTTGGACTTATCTAATCCATCCGCGTCTCTATAGCCGGCGATGTCTGTCGAAAGATGAACAACGATCGAGCTGGAGGCGCCCGGAGAGGCGCGCCGGATATACCTTCTTAAGTATTCTGGGAACGCACCCTCTCCTAAGAGCACGGCAAGCTGCTCCATTTTATCGAACGCAGAGACGTTCTTCGCAACGATATTCTCGATTCCCGGCGTGTAATCGAAAAGACTAAAGGACATTTCACCACGATCAAGATCGACTGTGGAGCGATCTATGCTAGAACTAGCAACGGCGGAAATGCGCTGATCGCCTAGCCAAACGAGGGAACCATGCCCTTCGCGTATAGCGGCGAGAGCTAGTCTATGGAACACGAAACAACGGTGCCAATCTAAGTAAAGGGATTGTGGGATGGTGAGCTCGAAGAAGCGAAGGTAATCCCCGCGGCTGCCGAACATCCGCGCCCGCTGAATATATGTGTCCTGCTGGATCTTATGTTGAACGTCACGCGTGAAGTACATGGATAGCAAATTGTCCAGTGTCACTCCACGCGAGACGATGTTGCCGCCAATGATGATTGTGAATAGGCTTGATGGCTTTGTGGCCGCAGATGAATTGTCTTTCCAGTCGCGCTCGCTGTTTAGAACGATGATCGCGTAGCGGGCGATATTCTCCAGAATGTATTTTGTAACGCGATCTGCGTCTGCATCAGGATATCGGCCTTTGCAAAGCTCCCAGATAAACCGGGTGTATTTCTCGAAGTTGGGACCCTCCCTCGTGACAAGCGTGACGAGGGTATTATGCACTGTGTTCCAATCGCTCTTGTGATCGGCCTTTTTGCCGCTGGTGTGAACCAGCATGGAATAATTCTCTTCGGCCGGGTTTGCGTACAGATTCAGGTATGCGGTATTGGTCAGAAAACTAAAAAGCGCCTGCCGTGCATATTTTGGATCGGAGCCGCTATCCGGAAGTAGTGTCCGAAAGTAGTTGAGCGGCCCCTCCAACGGGAAAAATACGTCTTGCCCAGTGTACTTCCGGTGTGGCGGGAAGTTAACCCAGAGGCTGCTGTCATTGTCGAAAGTGTTGTTGAGGTCGAGCCTTGCTGGTGTGGCGGTAACGCCGATGTAGATTCCGGTATCTCCGATAAGCTGAGTGATAAGCTCATTGATCGGTGATTTAATGCCAGAATTTATCTTCGCGTTGGGAGACGCATAATCCGCCTCGTCGTCGATAACGATGATGTTGGGAATCTCCCCGATCTTCTCGATCAGCTTACGGAGGTCGCTTCCATTTTTCTTGCAGAAAACGACATGGGGTTGCCCCTTGATCTTGACAGCGGGATCGAGAATTTCACTGAAGTTGCGCGCCGCCGGGGCGAGACCGGACGATTTGAATCTTCCAAGGTTTTGGCCAAGAAGATCGACGCTGTCATTGAGCAGGTGCAGGATAAATTCATAACCTTCATCAAGGAGCTTCGCCGTGAGACAAATCATCATCTCCGTCTTGCCGCTCTGCGGTTCGCCGTAGATCACGAAGGAACGCCCATCGAGTTCGCTGATATTTCGAAGCGCCTCACGAACGGCAGCTTCGATGCAGACAACCTCGTTCCGGCTATCCGTAAGCCGCTTGAGTTGCCTCTCATATTGGTTCGTGAGCGGCTCGTTCTTTTTGAACCGACTGATATCGAATTCCGGGGTTGTAAGCATTTTGGATTCTTTTGCTTCGTATGAGCGGCGACTGTCCGAAGCCTGCTCGGCTGTGGGATCGGATTATCAGAGGACAACCCCCGGGAGAAGAGTCGATGCTTCGAACGAGCCGGCAAGGGAGGGCCCTCATTCGGGAGAGCCGAAGCGCACCGTGCTGCTCAACCCGTCATGGCCGGGTGTGGCCCGCCATCTCCGCCATCCCAGGCGCCGCCCTTTGCCTTCGTAGATGCCCGGGCCAAGCCCGGGCATGACGCGCCCCGGCGGCTGCCCAAAATCCCCGCCCCTCGCCTGCCAAATCCTATTGACAGAAACCGCCCCTCACCCTTATCTCCGCGGCGCCTGTTAGCACTCCGCTTACGAGAGTGCTAACAGCCGGTTTCAACCCTCCCGGCCCTTTCGGCCGGCCAAACCAGCAGGAAGACCCCACATGAACTTCCGTCCTCTGCACGACCGCGTCGTCGTCCGTCGTGTCGACAGCGAAGAGAAGACCAAAGGCGGCATCATCATCCCCGACACGGCCAAGGAGAAGCCGCAGGAAGGCGAAGTCATCGCCGTCGGACCCGGCGCCCGCGACGAGGCCGGCAAGATCGTGCCGCTCGACGTCAAGAAGGGCGACCGCATCCTCTTCGGCAAATGGTCCGGCACCGAGGTCAAGATCGACGGTGAGGACCTCCTCATCATGAAGGAATCCGACATCATGGGCATCGTCGAGGGCACCGCCCAGACGACCAAGAAGGCGGCCTGACCGGCCCCGCCCTCCCCCGAAAAAAATCGCGAGATAACAGGAGCTTATACAGATGGCAGCGAAAGAAGTACGGTTTTCAACCGACGCGCGCGACAAGATGCTGCGCGGCGTCGACATCCTCGCCAATGCGGTGAAGGTGACGCTCGGGCCGAAGGGCCGCAACGTCGTCATGGAGAAGTCGTTCGGCGCCCCGCGCATCACCAAGGACGGCGTGACGGTCGCGAAAGAGATCGAGCTTGCCGACAAGTTCGAGAATATGGGCGCGCAGATGGTGCGCGAAGTCGCCTCGAAGCAGAACGATGCG
The DNA here is from genome assembly GCA_034669525.1 of Methylobacteriaceae bacterium. Taxonomy (GTDB): domain Bacteria; phylum Pseudomonadota; class Alphaproteobacteria; order Rhizobiales; family Beijerinckiaceae; genus JAFASC01. Next base: position 24,778 of record JAXDNH010000003.1, read on the forward strand.
GCGGGTGACGGCACCACGACCGCGACGGTGCTCGCCCAGGCGATCGTGAAAGAAGGCGTGAAGTCGGTTGCCGCCGGCATGAACCCGATGGACCTGAAGCGCGGCATCGACGCGGCGGTCGAGGCCGTCGTCGCCGACCTCAAGAAGAACTCGAAGAAGGTCACCTCGAACGACGAGATCGCCCAGGTCGGCACGATTTCGGCGAACGGCGACTCGTTCATCGGCTCGGAAATCGCCAAGGCGATGCAGAAGGTCGGCAACGAGGGCGTGATCACGGTCGAAGAGGCCAAGACCGCCGAGACCGAGACCGACATCGTCGAGGGCATGCAGTTCGACCGCGGCTACCTCTCGCCGTATTTCATCACCAATGCGGAGAAGATGGTCGCCGAGCTCGACGACCCCTACATCCTCATCC
>JAXDNH010000004.1:0-39743 GCA_034669525.1 Methylobacteriaceae bacterium
GGCCGAGCGCACCGTGTCGATCCGGCGTCTCGGCTCACAGGCGCAGGTGTCCATGAGCTTCGACGAGGCGCTGCGCTCGCTCGCTGATGAGGCGACCCCGCCGGATGTGAGGCGTGAGCGCGGCGAGGTCATACGCGAGGCGGCGGAGTGATGTTGCGCTAAGGATCAAAATTCCGCGTCTATTCCCGCTGCCTCCGCTGCCTTCTTCTGGGCGGCATCGGCGCGTTTAAAGCCCTCGCGCGTCTTTAACCGCTCCCAATAGGCGCGCACCGCGTCCGGCAGCTTTTCGCTTAATCCGTTGTAATGTGAGAGGAGCAAGGCATAGCCGACGGAAATATCGGCCGCCGTAAATCTATCCGCGCAGAGATAGTCCGAGCTCGCGAGGGTCGTCTCCGCCATACGCAGCCGGCCATAAAAGAAACGCGCGTAATCCTCCACGACCTGCGGCTGGCGGCGTTCTTCCGGCTCGATGCGCGAATAGCGCAACACGATGGCCTCGGGAAAGGTCAGCGTCGCCTCGCCGAAATGCAGGAAGTTGAGGAACGCCCCATAGGCCGGCTCGTCCGGCTGAACGGCAAGTGGCGGGCCGTAGCGCGCCGCCAGATACTCGCAAATCGCCGCGGATTCCGTCATGCGCGTCTCGCCGTCGAGCATCAGCGGGATCGTACCGAGCGGGTTTGCCTGCAGATATTCGCGCGCATGAACGCGTGGGGGAAAGGGCAGTATTTTGAGTTCGTACGGCAAGCGCAGCTCTTCAAGCGCCCATAGCACGCGGAAGGAGCGGGCGTTCACGCAATGGTAGAGTGTGATCACAGCCGCATCTGCCGGCTTGCGAGATCCTTCATGATCTCCTCCGTGCCGCCGCCGATCGCATTGACCTTCACCTCGCGATAGATGCGCTCGACCTTGGACCCGCGCATATAGCCGGCGCCGCCAAATATCTGCACGGCTTCGGAAGCACAGAAGGCCATCGTCTGCGTCGCCTGGTTCTTCAGCATGCAGATTTCGGCGACCGGGTTCTCGCCCTGCTCGACGCGCCAGGTCATCATTTCGAGAAAAGCCTGCGTTGCCTCCACCCGCTGTGCCATGTCGATAAGCTTGTGGCGGATCACCTGGTGTTCGCTGAGCGGCTTGCCGAAAGTCTGCCGCTGGCGGGCGTAAGCAATCGCCTCGTCGAGACAGACGCGCGAAAAACTCGTGCAGGAGGAGGCCATGCCGAGCCGCTCGTCGTTGAAATTGAGCATGATCGTCTTGAAGCCGGCACCCTCGTCGCCAATCAGGTTGTCGGCCGGCACGCGGCAATCCTCGAAATACAGCGTCGCGGTGTCGGAGGCCCACCAGCCCATTTTCTTCAACGGCGTGCGGGAGAACCCCGGGCGATCGCCTTCGATGAGGAGCAAGCTGACACCGCTCGCGCCCGGACCGCCCGTGCGCACGGCAACCGTGTAATAATCGGCGCGCATGCCTGACGTGATGAACGTCTTCTGCCCGTTCACTATATACTCAGCTCCGTCGCGCCGCGCACTCGTTTGCAGCCGCGCCACGTCGGACCCGCCGCCGGGCTCCGTGATCGCCAGCGCGGAAATCTTTTCGCCAGAAAGAATCTGCGGCAGCACACGCCGCTTCATCGCTTCCGAGCCGCGCCGGGCGATCGGCGGCGCGCCGATCGTATGCGACATCAGCGATGCGCAGATGCCTCCTGCGCCGCAGCGCGCGAGTTCCTGCGAAGCGACAAGCCGCATGAGACGGTCGCAGGCGATGCCGCCGTATTCCTCGGGAAATCCAAGCTGCAGGAGACCAATCGCGGCGGCCTTGCGATAAAGTTCGCGCGGAAATTCGCCGGCCTCGTCCCATTCCGTCGCGAACGGCTCGATTTCCTTTGTCACGAAGCGTCGAACGGTGTCGCGGAACGCCTCGTGCTCCGGCCCGTGGAATGGGCTTGGTCGGACACTGACCGAACTCGGGAGAGCGAGGGTCACGCGCGATCCTTGGGCGAGAAGGCTCAGGCAGTTTGAACTTGAGAACTGGTTTGAAGTCAACGATGATGCCGGCCCGCCGCGACAAGAGCTCACCAACGGCCGTGCCCGTCCTCCACTCCGCCGTCGTCAAAGAAAGCGAGACATTCCGCGCCAATCGCGCGGCGCATCTCGCGCTCATCGGCGAGTTTCGCGCGCTTGAAGCAAAGGTGCGCGAAACATCAAACCGTGCCGAGAAGAAGTTCCGTTCGCGCGGGCAATTGCTGCCGCGCGAACGTGTGAGCCTCGTGCTCGATCGCGACATGCCCTACCTTGAGCTATCGACGCTCTGCGGTCTCGGCATGAATGAGGATGACGGCACCGACAATGTTTACGGCGGCGGCAGCATTGCCGGTATCGGATTCATTTCCGGCGTGCGCTGCGTCGTCACCGCCAACGATTCCGGCATCAAGGGCGGTGCGTCGCATCCGATGGGTGTCGAGAAGGCATTGCGCGTGCAGACTATCGCCCTGCAGAACAAGCTGCCCTATGTGTCGCTCGTCGAGAGCGCCGGCGCCAATCTTTTCCTGCAAGCGGAAATGTTCGTGAAGGGCGGCGGCACGTTCGCCAATATGTCGAAAATGTCGGCTGCCGGCATTCCGGTGATTTCGATCGTACATGGCTCCTCGACCGCGGGCGGCGCATATCAGACCGGACTTGCCGATTATATCGTGCTCGTGCGCAAGCGCTCGAAAGTGTTTCTCGCCGGGCCGCCGCTCTTGAAAGCCGCGACAGGCGAGGTCGCGCAGGAGGAGGCGCTCGGTGGCGCCGAGATGCATGCGGTCACGACCGGTCTCGGCGAATATCTTGCCGAAGATGATTCCGACGCGCTGCGCATCGGCCGCGAGATCATCGCGAAGCTTTCCTGGAACGATAATCTGCCGTCGCGGCCGGCGCGTGCGTACAAGCCGCCGCACTACGATGCGGAAGAGCTACTTGGGATCGTGCCGACGGATTACCGCAAGCCATACGAGGTGCGCGAGGTGATCGCGCGCATTGTCGATGATTCCGATTTCCTCGATTTCAAGCCGCTCTATGGCGCACAGACCGTGTGCGGGCACGCAGCCATCGGAGGGCAGAGCGTCGGTATTCTCGGCAACAACGGACCCATCGATTCCAACGGCTCGACCAAGGCCGCGCAGTTCATCCAGCTCTGCTGCCAATCCGGCACGCCGCTCGTGTTTCTGCAGAACACGACCGGCTACATGGTCGGCATTGAGGCGGAGGCCTCCGGCATCGTCAAACACGGTTCGAAAATGATCCAGGCGGTGACCAACGCGACCGTTCCGAAGCTTACGCTGCAGATCGGCGGCTCGTTCGGCGCCGGCCATTACGGCATGTGCGGGCGTGCGTTCGGCCCGCGCTTCGTCTTTTCCTGGCCGAACAACCGCATTTCGGTCATGGGTGGCGAACAGGCGGCGCGCGTGCTGACGATCGTTGCGGAAGAGGGTGCGCGCGGGCGCGGCGAGACGCCGGATCGCGCCAAGCTCGACGCGATCTCGCAGCGGGTCGTCACGAGTTATGATCGCGAGTCGACGGCTCTGTTTGCGACCGCGCGGCTCTGGGACGATGGCTTGATCGATCCGCGCGATACGCGGCGAGTGTTATCATTCTGCCTTGCCACCGCGATGGAGGGCGAGCGGCGCGTGCTGCATCCAAACACATTTGGCGTCGCGAGGATGTGATGGCGGAGCTTCCCGCAACCAAGGTGATCCGTCTCGAGCGCCGCGGCTTTCGGCTGATCGCGACGATCGACGATCCGGCGACGCGCAACGCGATGACGGATGAGCTTGTCGCCGATCTCTTCGGCATTCTCGAGGCCACGCGCGGCGATCGCAGCGTCCGCGTGCTTGTGCTGCAAGGCGCGAACGGCGCTTTCTGCGCTGGCGCCAATCTCAAAGGCAATCTCGAGCGCCTGAAGGCCGATCTGAAGCTTGATGAAACCGATCCTCTGTTTACCGCTAACCGCCGCGGCGGCGAGCTTTACGCACGCGTTAATTCGCATCCGATGCTGGTGATCGCGGTCGTCGACGGGCCGGCGTTCGGCGGCGGCTTGGGCCTCACATGTTGTGCCGACATCGTATTGGCGACACCGCGTGCGCGGTTCGCTTTGTCGGAGACCGGTCTCGGCATTCCGCCGGCGCAGATCGCGCCGTATGTCGTCGCTCGCGTCGGGCTGAAGCATGCGCGGCGGCTGGCGCTGACCGGCGCGCGCTTCGATGGACAGGAGGCCGCGGCGATTGGCCTCGTCGATCATTTCTGCCCACGCGACGACGATCTGCAAGCGGCGCTGAATTCGATCTACGAGAATGTCGGCCGCTGCGCACCCGGCGCGAACGCGACGACAAAGCGTTTGTTGCTTGCCACCGTCGGCCGGCGGCCGGAAGACCTCGTCGATGAAGCGGCGACCGCGTTCAGCGCGTCCTTGCGTGGGGAGGAGGGAGGCGAGGGCCTCGCTGCGTTCCTCGAAAAACGTCCGCCGCGCTGGGTGGAAAAGTCCTAATGGCGAGCCGCTTCCGCAAGGTGCTGATCGCCAATCGTAGCGAGATAGCGTGCCGCATCATCCGCAGCGCGCATGCGAAGGGTTATCGCACGGTCGCAGTGTTCAGCGAGGCGGATCGCGACGCGCTGCACGTGCGCTTGGCGCATGAGGCCGTGGCGATCGGGCCCGCGCCGGCGGCGCAATCCTATCTCTCGATCCAGAAGATCATCGCGGCCGCAAACAAGAGCGGCGCGGATGCCGTCCACCCGGGCTACGGCTTTCTGTCGGAGAATGCTGCATTCGCTCAGGGATGTGCCGATGCTGGTTTGATCTTCATCGGCCCCTCGCCGGAAGCCATTCGCGTGATGGGCGACAAAGCGGAAGCCAAGCGCCGCATGATTGCCGCCGGCGTGCCCTGCGTGCCGGGCTATCAGGGCGAGGACCAATCCGACGCGCGGCTGACGGACGAAGCGGCGCGCATCGGCTTTCCCGTGATGGTGAAGGCAGCTGCCGGCGGCGGCGGGCGCGGCATGCGGCTCGTAGACGAGGCCGGCGCGCTGGCAGGTGCGCTGCGCACGGCGCGCTCGGAAGCCAAGAACGCGTTCGGCAACGATCGCCTGCTTCTGGAGCGCGCGATCGTCGATGCGCGGCATGTCGAAATCCAGGTGTTCGGCGACGCGCACGGCAACGTGATCCATCTCGGCGAGCGCGATTGCTCGGTGCAGCGCCGTCACCAAAAGGTGGTGGAGGAAGCGCCATCGCCCGCGGTCGGTGCGGATTTGCGGGCGCGCATGGGCAGCGCCGCGGTGCAGGCGGCGAAGGCGATCGATTACGTCGGCGCAGGCACGATCGAGTTCATGCTTGAGCGCAACGGCGAGTTCTACTTCCTCGAGATGAACACGCGCCTGCAGGTCGAGCACCCGGTGACGGAGCTCGTGACCGGGCTCGATCTCGTCGCGCTGCAATTCGATGTCGCCGAGGGCAGGGCGCTGCCGCTCGCGCAAGACGATGTGCGGCTTAACGGCCACGCGATCGAAGTGCGGCTTTATGCCGAAGACCCGCGCAAGAAATTTCTGCCGCAGGCCGGTGCGGTCCATCTGTTCGAACCGGCAGCAGGCGAGGGCGTCCGTATCGATCATGGCCTCGAGCGCAGCGGAATCGTGACGCCCTTCTATGATCCCATGCTGGCGAAGATCATCGCGCATGGCGGCGATCGTGAAGAGGCGTGGCGGCGGCTCGTCGCTGCGCTCGAAGACACGGTGCTGCTCGGGGTTACAACAAACAAGGAGTTCTTGATCGACGTGCTCGAAACCGAAGCGTTCGTTCAGGGCGAGGTAACGACCGAGTTTATCGACAAACATATGAAGACAGGTCCGGCCGAGCCGCCGGATGACCTAACGTTTGCCGCCGCCGCCGTGCTTTTCAGCGAGGGTGCGGGGCAGGGGTGGCACTCCTCGCATTGGCTACAGCACCCGGTGAACTTGTCTATCGGCGAAACGGAAAAGAATTTGCACACCGCGTGCGATGGAATGTTTTGGCGGGTCGAAGGCGCGGGGCAAAGCATACGGCTGCGCATCCTTGAAAAAACGAGAGATTGCCTGCGCTACGAGATCGACGACCGCGGGCAAAGCCTCCGGTTTGTACGCGTGGATGACATCCTCCACCTCGACCTCGGCCGTCGCGTGATAAAGATCGAGGATCGCACCTTCGCGCCGCCGGCGGCAACCGATTCTGTCGCCGACGGCATCTTGCGCGCGCCGATGAACGGGTCTGTTATCGCGATCCGCGTCGCTGAGGGCGCGCGCGTGGCACGCGGCGAGATCGTCGCCGTCCTGGAGGCGATGAAAATGCAGCATGAGATCGTCGCGCCGGCGGACGGCACTGTCGAGTCGATTGCGGTGCAGCCCGGCGCGCAGGTCGCGACGCGCGACCCCCTGGTGGTCGTCAAACTGGAGAGGGCGGCGTGAAGCGCGATACGATCCGCATCGGCGGCGCCTCCGGCTTCTGGGGCGACTCTTCCATTGCCGTGCCGCAGCTGCTCCGCGCCGACAATCTTGACTACATCGTCTTCGACTATCTCGCCGAAATCACTATGTCGATCATGGCGCGCGCGCGTGTCAGGGATCCGTCCGCCGGATACGCGACGGATTTTGTCGGCACGATCGCGCGGCATGCGCGCGAGATCAGCGAGCGCAAGATAAAGATCATTTCCAATGCCGGCGGCGTCAATCCGCGGTCCTGCGCTCGTGCGCTGGAGGCGAAGCTCGCCGAGAGCGGCATCAAGATGAAGATCGCAATCGTGCTCGGTGACGATCTGCTCGATCGGGCGGAAGAATTCCGCAGCGCCGGCACGCGCGAGATGTTCTCCGGCGCCGACATGCCCAAAAATCTTTGGAGCATGAACGCTTATCTCGGCGCGGGCCCGATCGCGGCGGCGCTCGATCAGGGCGCCGACATCGTCATCACCGGGCGGTGCGTCGATAGCGCGGTCACGCTCGGCGCCTGCATGCACGCTTTCGGCTGGCGTCCTGATGATTACGATCGCCTCGCCGCCGGTTCGCTCGCCGGGCACATCCTGGAATGCGGTGCGCAGGCGACCGGAGGCCTGCATACCGACTGGGAAAAGACCGGCGACTGGGCGGATATCGGCTACCCCATCGCTGAGATTTCTCCGGATGGGACATTCACGATCACCAAGCCGGAGGGAACCGGCGGTCTGGTGAATTTCGCGACGGTCGCCGAGCAGATGCTTTACGAGATCGACGATCCCGACTCATATGTTTTGCCGGACGTTGTGGTGCGATTTCCCGGCGTTTACATCGAGGAGATTTGCACGGGAGTCGTCGAGATCAAAGGTGTCGAAAGCGCGCCGCCGACCGGCACCTATAAAGTCAGCGCCACCTATCAGGACGGCTATCGCGTCGGCGCTTATCTCACGATCGGCGGCATCGATGCCGCGCGCAAGGCCGAGAAAGTCGCCGATGCGGTCATCCGCCGTTGCAGCAGGATTCTGCAGGGGATGAACGTCGCGCCTTACGCCGAGGTCAGCGTTGAAGTGCTTGGCGCTGAGGCGTCGTACGGTCCGCATTCGCGCGCGCGGCAATCGCGTGAGGTCGTCCTGAAGCTCGCTGCCAAACATCCCGATCCGAAGCCGCTCGAACTGTTGGTGCGCGAGCTGACGTCCTCGGGCACGTCGATGTCGCCGGGGATCACGGGTATGGGCGGCAATCGTGCGAAGGTGTCACCCGTCGTGCGGCTGTTTTCCTGTCTTGTGCCGAAAGACAAAGTGCCGATCGCGATCGAAATGGATGGGGTACGATGCGAATTTTCAAGCGCGTCGCCTCGCCCTGAGGAAGCAAAGTTTTCAGCGGCAAAGTCAGGAACACCCGACTTTGCGAGGACGGTCTCGAGGGCTGTGGCGGCCGCACCCGCTAAGAACACACCCTTCGAGACGATTGCTTCGCAATCTCCCCAGGGTGAGGGGAGCGCAACCGTTCCTCTCATCGCGCTCGCCTGGGCGCGCAGCGGCGACAAGGGTAACAATTCCAATATCGGCGTCATTGCGCGCAAGTGCGAATATCTACCGCTGATTCGAGGGGCGCTCACAGCCGAGGCGGTCGCAAATTATTTCGCGCATCATCTCGAAGGCGACGTGGAGCGTTTCGACGTGCTGGGCGTCCGCGCGATAAATTTTGTGCTGCACGATGTGCTCGGCGGCGGCGGAATCGCCTCGCTACGTAACGATCCGCAGGGCAAGGGCTTTGCGCAGATGCTGCTCGATTTCCCCGTACCCGTCGACCAAAAGCTCGCGGCCGAACTCGCTTCAAGGACCGATCCATGATCTACACGGAACAGCATCGCGAGCTGATGCGCTCGGTGACGAAGTTCATCGAGGCCGAGATCAACCCCCATGCCGAGGAATGGGAAGCAGCCGGCATTTTCCCCGCGCATGACGTCTTTAAGAAGATGGGCGACCAGGGATTCCTCGGCATCAACAAACCGGAAAAGTTCGGCGGCCTCGGTCTCGATTATTCCTACGAGGTCGCGTTCTGCGAGGCGCTCGGCGGAAACAAATGCTCCGGCGTCGCGATGGGCATCGGCGTGCAGACCGACATGGCGACCCCGGCTCTGACGCGCTACGGCTCGGACGAATTACGCGAAGAATTCCTGCGGCCTTCGATCTCCGGCGATTACGTCGCCTGTCTGGGCGTCTCGGAAGCCGGCGCCGGCTCGGACGTCGCCTCGATCAAGACGACCGCGCGGAAAGACGGCGGCGATTACGTCATCAACGGCGGCAAGATGTGGACGACAAACGGCACACAAGCCGATTGGATGTGCTTGCTCGCCAATACCAGCGACGGCCCGGTCCACCGCAACAAGTCGCTGATCTGCCTGCCGATGAAAACAAGGGGTATCGACATCGCGCGCAAGCTCGACAAGCTCGGCATGCGTGCCTCCGACACCGCGCAAATCTATTTCGACGATGTGCGCGTGCCGCAGCGCTACCTGATTGGCGAAGAGGGCATGGGCTTCATCTACCAGATGCAGCAGTTCCAGGAGGAGCGCATCTGGGCGGCGGCCGGCCATCTCATGGGCATGGAACGCGCGATCCAGATGACGGTCGACTACACCGCCGGGCGCGTGGCGTTCGGCAAGCCGATCATCGACAATCAGATCGTGCACTTCAAATTCGCCGAATTGCAGACGAAGATCGAACTCTTGCGCTCGCTCGTCTACCGCGCCGTCGAGGACTACATGCAGGGGCAGGACATGACGCAGCTTGCCTCGATGGCGAAGCTGACCGCCGGGCGTCTGATCCGCGAAGTCAACGATTCCTGCTTGCAATATTGGGGTGGCATGGGATTCATGAATGAAAGCGAAATCTCGCGCATGTATCGCGACGGGCGCCTGAGTTCGATCGGTGGCGGCGCCGACGAGGTGATGCTGACGATCATCGCCAAGGGCATGGGCATTCTGCCGGGGCAACGGACGAATCATTGATCACATTCCCGGACGCATGAAGCGAAGCGGAATGCGATCCGGGGCCCAGAGCCGTCGGCCGGATCCCGGATCGCCTTCCGGCGTCCGGCAACGTGCTCCTCATTCAGGCCAGCGTTGACTCCGCCCTCCCGCGTGCGAATCTGCGGCAAAGACCAGCCCAAGGATAGGAACATGCCGCAAGCCGCAACCGCCAGCCGCACGCCGGATGTGCCGACATTCGATTTCGATCCGTTCAGCCGCGCATTCTTCGACAATCCTTACCCGGCGCATCAGGCGATGCGCGAGGCCGGGCCGGTCGTCTGGATCCCGCGCTACAAGCTTTGGGCGATGGCGCGGCACGACGAAGTGCATGGCGCACTCAACGATTGGCAGACCTATTGTTCCGGCCGCGGGGTGGGTTTGAGCGATTTCGCTAAGGAGAAGCCGTGGCGTCCGCCCAGCATCGTCCTTGAAGTCGATCCCCCTTATCATACAAAAACCCGCACCGTGCTCGCACGCATCCTCAACCCCGGCACGATGAAGCGCTTGCGCGAGACATTTGCGGCGGAAGCAGAACGTGTGGTGGAAGCCGCCGTGGCGCGCCGGCGTTTCGATGCCGTCAAAGACCTCGCCGAGGTCTATCCGCTAAAGGTGTTTCCCGATGCCATCGGCATTCCCATCGAGGGCCGCGAATATCTCTTGCCCTACGGCAACATGGTGTTCACCGGTTTCGGTCCGCGCAATGATCTCTTCGAGGAAGCCATGCGCGATGCCGAGCGCGTGCGCGAGGCGATCATGCGGCTTTGTGCGCGCGAGTCGCTGCGGCCCGATGGACTAGGCGCCGAGATTTTCGCGGCCGCCGATCGCGGCGAGATCACGCATGAGGAAGCGCCGATGCTTATGCGCTCTTTCCTCTCAGCGGGCGTCGACACAACGGTGAACGGTCTCGGCGCCGCAATCGATTGCCTGGCGCGCTTCCCCGATCAATGGCAGCTCTTACGCGACGATCCGAGCCTGGCGCGCAACGCCTTCGAGGAAATGCTGCGGCTTGAATCGCCGGTGCAGACCTTCTTCCGTACCACGACGTGCGAGGTGGAGGTGGGCGGCGTGCGTATCGGCGAGGGCGAGAAGGTGCTGTTGTTTTTGGCCGCGGCGAACCGCGATCCGCGGCGTTGGCAGGATCCGGACACATTCGACATCAAGCGGCGCGTCGCCGGCCATGTCGCGCTCGGTAGCGGCATCCATGGCTGCGTCGGGCAGGCGGTCGCGCGGCTCGAGGGCGAGCTGATCCTCACGGCGTTGGCGAAACGCGTCGACAGCATCGAAATCGTCGGCGAACCGAAGCGGCGCTACAACAATACGCTGCGCGGCTTGGCCAGCTTGCCGGTCCAAGTACGGGCCAAGCATCATTAGCGTTCAGAGTGGCCGTTGCCTCGCGGAGGGAGAAAGCGACTTCCTCGGCCATCCGCGCGGCCTCTCCTTCCTCTTCGCCACCGAAATGTGGGAGCGCTTTTCCTATTACGGGATGCGCGCGCTCCTCGTCCTCTACATGACGAAATATCTCCTGCTGAATGGGCGCGCCGAGAACGTTGCCGGCCTCGCGACGCTGAAGCGCATACTCGAGGCCGTCTTCGGCCCGCTGGATAGTCAGCCGTTCTCATCGCAAATCTACGGCCTCTACACCGCGCTGGTTTATCTCACGCCGATTTTCGGCGGGCTCATCGCCGACCGCGTGCTCGGGCGCCGCCGCACGATCATGATGGGGGCGGCGACAATGGCGGTCGGCCATTTCATGATGGCGTTCGAGAGCCTGTTTCTGCTTGCGTTGTTATTCTTGATCATCGGCAATGGCGCGTTCAAGCCGAATATATCCGTGCAGGTCGGCGATCTCTACGCGCCAGGCGATTCGCGCCGCGATCGCGCGTTCTCGATTTTTTATGTCGGCGTCAATCTCGGTGCGTTTCTCGCGCCGCTCGTCTGCGGCACGCTCGGCGAGGGGGTCGGCTGGCACTATGGTTTTGCCGCCGCCGGAATCGGCATGACCATCGGGCTCATCACCTATGTCGCCGCGTCGCCACATCTGCCGCCGGCCGATACGCCGCGCACCGGTGGCGTGGCAGCGCTGCGGCCGGAGGAGGCACGCCGCCTCGCTGCGCTTGCGGTCTTGTTTCTGCCGGTGACTTTGTTCTGGGCCATCTACGAACAGCAGGGCAACACGATCGCGCTTTGGGCTGACGATTTCACGGACCGCACACTTCCCTTCCTGCACTTCGAAATCCCGACGACATGGTTCCAGGCCTTCAACCCGCTGATGATTTTCGCTTTCACGCCGCCGCTACTGGCGTTCTGGGCGCGCCAGAGCCGTCGCGGACGCGAGCCTTCGACCGTCACCAAAATGGCCATCGGCTGCCTTGGTCTCGCGCTCGCCTATGCGATCCTCATCCTCGCCGCCTGGTATGCGGGCGCCGATAAGGCGAGCTGGCTCTGGTTGTTGTTTTATTTCATCGTGCTGACGGTCGGCGAACTCTATATTTCTCCCATCGGCCTGTCGCTGGTCTCGCAGGTCGCGCCGGCGCGCTTTCTCTCGGTGACGATGGGCGCGTGGCTCGCGACAAGTTTCGTCGGCAATTTCGGTGCAGGCTGGCTCGGCAGCTTCTGGAGTGACATGGGCAAAGCGGATTTCTTTGCGCTTATGAGCGCGATTGCTTTTGTTGCAAGTGCGACGATCTTCGCCTTCCGCAAACCCCTCGAGTCGGTGCTTCACACAAACGGAGGCGCGGTGCGGTGATTAGAGGCGCAGATATTATTGCGCGTACACTCGATCGCGCCGGGCTGACTCGGATATTCACGCTTTCCGGCAATCACATCATGCCGATCTTCGATGCGGCGATCGGCACGGGTCTGCGCCTCATTCACGTGCGCCATGAGGCGGCCGCCGTGCACATGGCGGATGCGTGGGGCCGGCTCACGGGCATGCCCGGCGTCGCGCTGGTCACGGGCGGCCAGGGCCACACAAATGCGGTTGCCGGGCTCGCGACCGCTCAGGCAGCGGAATCGCCGCTCATTCTTCTTTCCGGACACGCCGGGCTCGACGAGATCGGCCGCGGCGCCTTTCAAGAATTGCAGCAGGCGGCGATCGCCGCGCCTTTGTGCAAGGCATCTTGGACCGCCGCGACGGCAGAAGGGCTCGGCCAGGACATCGCTCGCGCGGTTCGTATTTCATGCGAAGGCCGGCCGGGACCCGTGCATGTGAGTTTGCCGTTCGACCTGCTTGAAAAGAAGGTTGAGGATGGCACGGCGCTATGGCCCACAGCGGCGAATTTTGAGCCACAAGAAACGCCACTCCCCACGAGTGACGCAGATGCCATCCTCGCTTCCCTAGCCAGCGCCAAGCGTCCGCTCGTTCTGGCAGGGCCCGCGATGGCCAATCGCGAAGGACACACGTTGCTCAGTGCGCTCGCCGGCGCCGCGCGCGTGCCGGCGATCGTTATGGAGAGCCCGCGTGGCATCAACGACCCGAGTCTTGGCGCTTTTGCCGAGGTGCTGCGCGACGCCGATCTCATCGTGCTTCTCGGCAAGGCGCATGATTTCACCTTGCGTTTTGCCGACCCGCCTTCTGTCGATGCGGTGTGCCGCTTTGTCGTGATCGATCCCGATCGCGCGATGATCGATCGCGTGCGACGCGACAAGGGCGCACGCGTCGTGCGTGCCATCCTCGCGGACACGCGCGTCGCGGTCCATGTGCTGACGGAGAAGGCGCAGAAAAGCAATCGTTCTTCCACATGGTTTGACGCAGTCAGCGCGGCGCTCGCCTACCGTCCTGCGGAATGGAACGGATTACGGGCGCTCAACTCAAAGGTCCATCCCATCGATCTCTGCCGCGCAATTCACCCGTTCCTGGCAGGTGCTCCCGACGCCATCTTCGTTTCCGACGGTGGGGAAATTGGCCAATGGGCGCAGGCTCTCCTCGATGCGCCGCGGCGCATCACCAATGGCGTCGGCGGCTCTATCGGCGCGTCCATTCCTTTCGCGCTTGGAGCTCGGGTCTTCGAGCCACGCGCGCCGATTATCGCCGTCATGGGCGATGGCACGTTCGGCTTTCACATGGCGGAATTCGATACGGCTGTGCGGCACGATCTGCCGTTTGTGGCTGTCGTCGGCAACGATGCGACATGGAACGCGGAATATCAGATTCAGCTGCGAACCTATGGCCGGGCGCGGGCATATGGCTGCGAGCTTCTGCCCGCGCGCTACGACAAAGTGGTGGAGGCGCTCGGCGGCCATGGTGAGTTCGTCGAACATGTCGACGATTTGGCGCCCTCGCTTGGCCGCGCCCTTGCCAGCGGCAAGCCGGCTTGCATCAATGTCATAATCGATCGCGTCGCGGCGCCGGTGATCAGGCGCTCGGGAGGCAATACATGACTAAAACAATCTCCCGCCGCCGTGCGCTGGTCAGTGCGGCGAGCCTCATTGCCGCGCCGGCAATTCTCCGTGCGCAGGAGGCGCGCATCGTTCGCATCGTTCAGCAGCGCGGACTCCTCTATCTGCCGGTTGACGTGATGGCGAATGGCGGTCTTATCGCCAAACATGCCGAGCGCATGGGGCTAGGCCGAGTAGAGGCCGTGGCGGAGGTGATCAACTCCGCCGCCGCCGTCAACGATGCGCTGCTCTCGGGATCCGCAGATTTCGGCACCGCGGGACCACCGCCGCTTCTCACGGTGTGGGACAAGACGCGCGGTAGCTCGAACGAAATTCGCGCGCTCGGCACGATGAGCAACGTGCCGATGACGCTTTACACGATCAATCCCGCAGTTAAAACGATTGCCGATTTCACGCCGGCCGACCGCATTGCCGTACCGGCCGCCAAAGTCTCATTCAATGCGGTGATGCTGCAGATCGAGGCGGAGAAGGCTTTCGGCGACGCCGAGTGGCTCGATCCGTTGACGGTTTCGATGGGACATCCGGACGCGCTCGCCTCGCTCGCCGGGGGGATGGGTCGCTCGGCAATCACGGCGCATGTCGCGGTGCCCCCGTTCACCGAGCGTGGCCTCAGACTACCGGGGGCGCATGTGGTGCTCGACAGCCATCAGGTCTTCGGCGGCTCGTTCACCCAGATGATGCTCGTCGGACCGCGCCGTTTTCGTGATCAGAACCCGCAGCTGCAGAAGGCGGTGCTTGCCGCGCTCGATGAATCGATCGCGATCATCAACGTGGATAAGCGCGCCGCGGTCGCCTTGTGGAAAGACGTTCACAAGGCAAGCGAAAGCGTCGATGAGCTCACCGCAATTGTCGCCGATCCGCACTTCGAATTCTCGGCGACGCCGCTGCGGATCCAATTCATCTCGGACTTTCTCTTCCGGCAGAAACGGGTGAGGGAAAGGCTTGCGTCCTGGAAAGACATATTCTGGCCGGACGCGTGGGATCGGGAGGGCACTTAAAGACTACGCAGCTAGGGCTACGTGACGCCGTTGCTCGGAGGGGCTTGCGATGCCGTGGCCGGTGACGCCGACTTCGCTGGAAAGAAGATTGAAATAGAGCGCGCGCGCCGCTTCCGACGTGATGTCATGGTCAGCATTCTCGATCGTGGCGACGCGTATGCCAGACATCCGAAGCCGGCATCCTGAGGGACCAAAATGACGCGCAAGTTCGTCGCGCCCCGGATCGGTATCGCTATAGACCAGAAGAACGTTCGTTCCGCGTGCGGAGAGCTTTGTGAGCATTTGCTTGATGCGCGCGCTCTCCGTTACGATTCCCAGGGTTTGCGCCACAATCGGCAAGACTCGAGCGGCAATGCGCGCGCCAGCACGTCGGACCATCGACACGGCAATGCCGGGCAGCCGCGGCCAGTTGACGTCACCTTGGAGGAGACGGCGCCAAATCACTCCGGACCCAATCTCCTGCAGATAGGAATCGGTTGCGCGATAGGCCTGGGCCATTAGCGCCTCGAGATCTTCCTGTCCCGTCCAGATGAAGCGCTGCAGGTTCACCAGAAACAGGCGGCGAATGCGTGGGTCGGCAATTGCGCCGTTCAGCGCGAGCCACGCGCCGCTGCAATGACCGACGGCAGTGAAGTTCGTCAGGCCGCGCGACTCGAGGAGATCGAGCGCTTTACGCAAATCGCCGATGCTTTCTTCGCGGTATAGTGCCACGCGCGGGCTGCCTTCGAGCAGCACGGCGTCGCCAAGTCCGGCAATGTCCATGCGCAGCGAGGCAATGCCGCGCGCGGCAAGCGCGCGCGCATGTTCGACACTCATGCGCCCCCAGCCGATGTGCGGATTGCCGCCGGTATTGAGGAAAAGAACCGTCGCGGCTGTTTGCTGTGCGATGGGTCGGCAGAGCACGCCGGAGAGGCCGTTATTCCGGCCGAAGATCATGCGCTCTTCTCGAAATGACGAGGTTGCGAGCGTTCCCGGTCTCGGCAGGGCAGGCGTGCATTCCGCGGAGTCCCGATCTTCCGCGAGGAAGGCGACGATCTCGCGCCAATCGTCGAACGGAATTTTGGCCAGCGTGGCCGAGTCCATCAGAGCGGCGAAACCCTCGAAGTCTTTTCGCCTGATATGGCCGCCTGTCGCCTCCAGTGCATTGGCAAGCTTATCGATAGCAGCGACGGGCTTCTCGGATAGGATCAGAACCTCGCGGGCCAAGCTCCGCGCACCACGCGTGAGATCAATCCGCGAAATCGCGGCGGCCGTATCGGCGGTAATAATAAATCCATCATTGACGATTTCATCGCGCAAAGCGTTCGTTTCGCCAAGGCGCCATATGCCGGCGAGCATCCCGGAGCGCGCCCGCGCCTCGCGAATGTAGCCGCGGCCCGAAACGATCGGCGCCACAAGCGCGAGCCGCTCCACGCCTATCTCGGCTGCTGTGAGCGCCGCAAATGTTGCTCCGAGGCGAATGCCGACGATATCCAGAGTTTCGACGGCCAGCTCTTCACGCATAAACCGCGCCGCCGCCCGGATCGAATCGAGCCACGCCTCGACGCGGCAGGGATCGCGATCGTCGCCGAGAGAGTCGCCGGTGCCATGGTAATCGAAACGCAGTGCCGGCAACCCGGCATCGGCGATCATCGCGGCTAGCGCGTGCCAGCTCTGATAGAGCGGCAGGATCTCGTGATTGAGCGCGCCGCAAAGGATGACACCATGCCGCCCGGCAGCGGGATGCAGCCAACCGGCACAATTGTCGAAGCTGACCGGCACCATGCGCGCGCCAGGTGAGCCCACGCCGCTCATGCCGTTGCGCGGATGAGCTGCACGATTGCGACCGGATTGGTTACCGCATACCGCCAAAAAAGCCGCCGCGGCTCGACCAGGATGCGGTAGGCCCATTCCAGACCGAGCATTTGCACGAGTTTTGGCGCACGCGGCTTGGCGCCGGAATAGAAGTCGAACAAGCCGCCCGACGTCTTGATCAGCCCGACGTTGTTGAGCCGAGGCGCCCAACGATCGACAAAGCGCTGTTCGGCCGGCACGCCCATCGCAAGCCAAAGAATATCGGGCGCGAGCGCGTCGATCTCCTGAATCCTGGCTTCGAGTTCCGCGCCCGTGAGGTAGCCGTGTGAGCGTCCGACAATTTTCAGCCTGGGATACCTGCTTCGGGTCATCTCCCAGGTTTTGCGGTTTATCTCTTCGGTGGCGCCGAGGAGATAGAAGCTGACACCAGCACGCTCGGCACGTTCGGCGACTCGATCGTAAAGATCGGTTGTTGCGACACGTTCCGGCAATGCCGCCTTGCCAAATATTTTTGACGCGAAGACGAGCGGCTGACCGTCAGCGCTGACAAGATCGGCATCGTTGATGAGCTTTGCGAAGGCCTTGTTTGAGCGGTAACGGGCAATTACCTCGCCGTTCGCCGAGGTAAAGTTCAGCGGGCGCTCACCACGCGGGCTGCTTTGCACGATGCGCACCATGAGATCGGCGGTGCCGTCGAGATTAAGCCGGGCGATATCAATCCCGCCAACCTTTACTTTCTCAATTTGCACAAGCACATTCTTCGAATCAGCCATGATCGAACTCCTGCGAAGGGGTGACGCTTTGGGACTTTACTGGCGCCACTGGGCCCGCGATTAGATCGAGCGCCGCGTCAAGCGTGACGACGCGCAAGCCGCGCCGCGCCGCGCCTTCGAGCGCGCCGGTCAGGAAGCGCCTCGAACAGCCGAGGACGCTCGGCGCATCGGACACATCATGCACACAGAAGATCAACCAGCCGCACGAGCGGCGCGTCTGATCGAAATAGACGTCGAGACGCTCAGGTGTGAGGCGCGCGTCGCAAAGCTCGGTCGCACGTAAATAATGCAGGTCTAGCACTCCGCGATTGACGCCCGCATAAATGCTGCGGCTCGATCGTACGAGGGAGTTAAGCTGGCATTTGCGCGCGAGCGTGCATTGACCGAAAGGATACGCAAAGTTCCGCGCTTCAATGCCGGGATGGATATTTCTCAGCGCCTCGCGATTATGTCGGAGATCGGCTGCGAGTTGATGTGGCTTGAGCAATGGGGTCGGCCGATGCAGGTGTGAATGCAGCGCGATTTCATGCCCGCGCTGATGAAGATCGGCGACTTCATCGCCGCCGACGACACTCCAGAATTCGCTGCGCTGTTCGAGAAGTCCCGTGGCGATGTAGAAGGTCGCGCGCGCGCCATGCGCTTCAACTATCTCGGCGCCAGCGGCATGCGCGCTGACCGGCACGTCGTCGAAAGTGAAAGTGACCAGAGGCTCGGTGTTCCGCATAAAAGCCGGCGCGAGCGGCAGATGCCGCGCGATGCGATGCGACGCGCGTCTTGTGAGCCGCGTCACTGAAGCGGCGAACGAACTTCTCTGCCCCGCGACTTCGATCGTGTCTGCGAACATGCCCGCCCTGCCGCGGCGTCCCGTTTATGGACGCGCGGTCTCGCACGAGCGCGAAACGTGCCAGCGGGCGTTTGGGAAGATTTCCGGTGGCCGGAGCGGCGACAGGGGGAAAAGATTGCCGAAACCCGCGAAACGCGTGCCAGTTTGACACGACGGCGACGGTGTTAACCCGGCTCTATCCCCGTTCATGTACGGCATATCGATTGCAGCAATGTCCCCGGAGTGGCCATGCTTTCCAGACGTGAGACATTGCTCGGTGCCGCGAGCGCATTGGGCGCATTCACCGGCGCCGCGCGTGCGCGTCCAGCAAGTCTGTTAACCACCGGCACGCGAAACCCGGTGCCGTTCGGCGTTGCGGTGCGGCCGGCATTGCTCGGCGCGGATGCCGACTACACGAACGCGATCCTGGGTTATTGCGATCAGATTGTTGCGGAGGGCGGCTTCCTCTTTGCCGACTTGCATCCGCAGCGCAAAGATTTTCGCTTTGAGCAGGCCGATCGCGTCAGCAATTTTGCGACCACCAATGGGCTCGGCCTTCGCGGTCACACGCTTGTCTGGTACGGCGTCATGCCGCCCTGGACTGAGCAGATCGCGACCGCTGCGGAAGCCGAACGCGAACTCGTGCACCATATCGAGACGGTCGTCTCGCGCTACAAATCGAGTATCCGCAGCTGGAACGTGGTGAACGAACCATTACGCGATGACGCTGTTCGCGCCTCAGATCTCAGGCCGCTGATCTGGCGGCGCTGGCTTGGTGCAGATTACATCCCCATCGCATTCCGCGCAGCCCGTGCCGCCGACCCCTCGGCGCAGCTTGTCCTTAGCGAGTACGATGTGGAATTTGTCGGCGAGCGCTTTCGCAACAAACGCGCGGCTTTCGCGGACCTTGTCCGCACGTTGCTCGACCAGGGCGTGCCTCTCGATGCAGTCGGCCTGCAGGGTCATCTCAAGGGCGAGCTCGACATCGACCGGCAAGGTTTGAGTGCGTTCTGTCGCGAGGTGAGAAAGGCCGGTCTCGAAATGCTCGTGACGGAGCTCGATGTCGTGGACAATCAGCTTGCCGCGGACGCGCAGGTACGAGATTCCCAGGTCGCTGCACGGGTCAGGGAATTTATCGGCGCCATCGCCGCGGAGGCGCCGCTCGCAGCGGTGCTGACCTGGGGCATTACCGATCGCTACACCTGGGTGCCCATGTATTTCAAGCGAAGCGATGGCTCGCCGAATCGGCCGCTGCCGCTTGACGATGCATACCGGCCGAAACCCTTCATGCAGGTCCTCGACCGATTGAGATACGGGGTCTGAGGCCGCATGCTCATCCGTCATGCCTCGCATTATTTTTCGTCCAGCATTATCTCGGCGGGGTTTGGGCTTCTCAGCGTTATCGTCTTCACGCGCGCGCTGAGCGACGCCGAATACGGCGTCTACGTCATTGGCACGAGCACGGCGGGAATTCTGTCCGCAATTCTTTTTGCCTGGATTCGCCTGTCCGTCCTGCGCTTTCAGTCGGAGGGGAAATCCGTCGATATCAGAGCGACGGCGCTTATCGCCTACGCGCTTGCGGCATTCCTGTCACCCATCCTTTTGTTGGTTGCGGCGATTCTTACGAGCGCGTCCACGGGGCGCATTCTTGCAACCGCGGTGTTCACGCTGGGCCTTGGGCTCTTCGAGGTCGGTCAGGAGATTCTAAAGGCGCAACAGAAGACCCGCGGCTTTATGTTCGCCACGACTCTGCGGGCGTGCTCGGCCTTCGTGCTTTGTCTTGCGAGCGTCAGTCTAGGCTTCGGCGGCGTTGGTCAGCTCGTTGCGGTGGGCGCGGCTTATTTTGTTACGTCCGCTGCACTGTCACGCATTGTCTGGTCCAACCCTGTCGCGCCGTTCGACATGACTCAGTTGAAGCGGTTCGCATTGTACGGCGTGCCGATTGCCCTTTCAGGATGCGTTTATTCTCTGCACGCGGCGCTCGACCGCCTGATCGTCGCCGGAATTCTTGGTGAGGGCGCTGCCGGCCAATACGGCGCGGCCGCCGATCTCGTGCGCCAGATCATTCTTGTGCCGGCGACGAGCGTCGCCTCCGCGGCGCTTCCACTGGCGGTCGCCGCTTTCGCGCAAGGCGGTATCGCCGCGGCGCGTCCGCATCTCGAACGCAGCGCGGAACTCCTCTTTGCCGTGCTCTTGCCAGCCACGATAGGGCTCGCCTTGATCAGCCCGAGTCTCGCTAATTTCATTCTTGGGCCGGAATTTCGCGCGTCGGCCGCTACGGTCATGCCGATCCTCTGTTTCGCCTGGCTGTTCCAGGCAATCTCGCAGTCTTTTGTACATACGAGCTTTCATCTGGCGCAGCGTCCGGTGCTGCTTGTCTGTCACGGTGCGGCAACGCTGGTCATCAACATCCTCGCGACGGTGATCCTCGTCTCCCGCTTCGGTTTTCTCGGCGCCGCGATCGCGCTTGTCATATCCGAAGCTTTTGGCGCGGTGCTCGGGCTGGTTCTGACCCGCTTCGCCTGTCCGTTACCGCTGGTTCCGATGAAGCTCCTGCGCATCGCCTTTGCCACCGCAGCGATGGCATTTCTCCTGCGCTTCCTTGAGGAGCGCTGGGGACTGTCCGGGATGCTCGCAGTAACGCTTAAAGTCGGTGCAGGCGTTGCGATCTATGCCGGTCTTGTCGTGCTCCTCGATATCGCCGGAATGCGCCGCCGCGGTTTGACCCTTATGGGCGCAGTTCGCCAGCGCTACCGCAACCAGTCGACACGAGCAAAGGCACGCGCCAGCGCTTCGTCCCTCACGTGACGTGCAGGGTCGAAAGCCTCGCGTATCTTCCGGTCATATTTCCAGTTGCCGCCGATCTCGCGGAAATGCCGGAAGCCGATGCCGGAGGTTTTGAGCCGTGCCGGCAACCAGCCGCCGATCGTGTGCACCTTCCATTGCGCGCGGTCGGGACAGCGCCTTGGCACGAGCGTCCATTTCGGGAAGCACGCAACCGCGTCGCGCTTCAGGAAAAAGCGCGTGCGCTGCATTTGCGGGCGCAAGGCGACGTCGAAGTCCCGATGCCGGGGCAGGGTCTCGCGTTTGCCCTCATCGGTCGCAACTATCCATCGCCCGCTATAGCGCGCAATACCGAACGGCGAGCGTTCAGCCTCCTCGAAGACCGACCTGCCGTCCCCGCACAACACGAACTCGTCGATGTCGGAATTCATTACGCAGCGCGCATTGGCAAGAAACCGCCGCCGAGCGTGTTCCCAGGCGCCGAGTTGACAGAAATCCGAATCCCAGAGGCCGCGTGCAAGCGTGCCCTGCGGACCGTAACGGAAGGGCCA
Source organism: Methylobacteriaceae bacterium (assembly GCA_034669525.1). Taxonomy (GTDB): domain Bacteria; phylum Pseudomonadota; class Alphaproteobacteria; order Rhizobiales; family Beijerinckiaceae; genus JAFASC01. Next base: position 21,641 of record JAXDNH010000004.1, read on the forward strand.
ATGCACGACGACGGCCTCGCGAATGCCGGCGACGGAGCGCACCGCGTCGAGCAATTCGCCTGTCGTGTAGCGGCTCGAATCATTATCGTAGATCAGAACGGCATCGGCGCCGTGGATATCGCGATTGAAGCGGACCCAATCGCGGATCCATTCGATCTCGTTGTCCTTCGATAGCGTGAAGATGACCCGCCGGTCGCCGAAGGGCGAGCGGGCCGCTTGCGCAACTACAATTTCGAACTCTCCGAGATTGCCGGAGAACCGCAATCTCTCTGTGCCTGGAGGCGCGTCCAACCACATCTGCATGTGCCGGTCGAGATGGCGGAGCGCAAAGGAACAGCGGACTCCTGAGGGCAGGGCAACCACCCGCATAGTGGCGAAGGCCGGAGCGAGGTTGAACAGCGGCGGACCGAGAATGACGATGCGACCGCTTTCCTCGCAGCGGAACGCGTCGAAGAAGAGCGTCGTTGCGTCGAATTGGGCCTCGAATTTCTCATCCCGCAAAGCAATTGGGCGCGTCGGTTCGCGCCTCAGGCGAGTGAATCGCGGCAGCAGGGTAGGGTCGGGCGAGAGGATTGCGTCCATCGTTTCGCTTTGGAACGGCCTGACTGCCAGCTGCAAGTTCCGGGCTGATCCAAAGCCCAGGGGGACTCGCATTTGCAGCTTTCCTCGCATGAGCGAGGCCATGTCTCATTTCGATACACCCACCTACATCGATGCGCCGGTGATGCAAGCCGTCGTCTGCATACCGACCTTCCGGCGTCCGCAAATGCTGGAGCGCACGCTGAAATCGCTGGTCGCCCAGAAGACGGGCGTGCCCTTTGCTGTAGTGGTTGTCGACAACGATGGCGAGGGGCGCGCGGGATTCGCGGTCGCTGAGCGCCTCCTGAGCGACGGGGCATTGAGCGGTCATGCCACGGTCGAGCCCAGGCAGGGCAATGTCCACGCGATCAATACTGCTTTCGGGACGGCGCTCGCGCGATACCGGGGCGCCCGGTACTTCCTGATGATCGATGACGACGAGATCGCCGAGCCCGACTGGCTCGACGCGATGATCTCCGCCGCGCGCGACAATGATGCGGACATCGTCGGCGGCCCGGTTTTGCCGACCTTCGAGAGTGCCGGCGAACCGTACCGCCGCCATCCCGTATTCTGGCCGGCCTATTCCGCGTCAGGCCGGGTGCAGATGATTTACGGTTCGGGCAATTGCCTAATTACGCGCGCTGCATTTGATCGGCTCGGCTCCTTCTTCGATCTCCGCTTCAACTTTTTGGGCGGCGGCGACACCGAATTTTTTACCCGGGCGAGAGCCGCGGGCCTGCAATTCTTCTGGGCGCAAAATGCTGTGGTGCGTGAGACCGTGGGAGCGGAGCGTGTAACGCCCGCCTGGATTCTGCAACGGGGCCTTCGCATCGGCGCGATCAACTATCGCATCGATCGGCTGCAGGCGCGCAACATTGCAGAGCTTCTCAAAGTGCTCGTGAAGAACGCGGGCGTTATCGGATTCGCCGCGTACAAGTCGGTGCGGCTGCTCGTCCGCGGCGCGCCGCTCCTTGAAATGTTGCACCCGCTCGTCATCGCAACGGGACGCTGGGTCGCTTCCATCGGCCTCCATCCCGAGCAATATCGCGCCAAAATGCCGAGCGCACGCTCATGATACGCGCCGCGGCTTTCGCGCTAACTAGGCAGGATGTCGCGACGGCCGAAATCCCGTCGCTGCGATCCATTCTGTTCGTCGCAGTGCTTGTAGTTGCCTGGGTCTCACTGCATCCATTCGGCGATCTCGCTGCCGCTGACGCGCTCGATCTCACCAGCGGCAACGAGGCCGCGACTTACGCACTCTTCGCGCTCTTTGCGGCGATCGGCGGCGCACTGGTATGGCAGTCCGACAGAGCTGCCTTGCGCGCGGTGAAAACGCCGGCTTTCGTGCTTCTTGCAGCTTGGCTCGTCGTCTCCGTCGCCACCTCGCAGGATGTCGCCACCTCGGCCAAGCGCTTCGTCCTGCTTGCCTGCGTAAGCGTCACCTGCGCCTCGCTTTTTCTTCTGCCACAGGGGCGCAAGGAGATAGCGAGGCTTCTCGCTACTGCCGCTGCGATACTGCTCATCCTCTCCTATGGCGGCGTGATGCTCGTGCCGCACCTCGCGGTCCATCAATTCGGCGATCTCGCCGAACCCGACCTCGCCGGGAAATGGCGCGGCGTGTTCCCGCACAAGAACGATGCGAGCGCCGTTTTCTCCGTGCTGGTGTTTGTCGGGATTTTCATTGCGCGCGCCGGCTATCGGCATGTCGGCACCGGGATCGCGATGGCCTCGACGATCTTCGTGCTGTTCTCGGGTGGAAAAAGCTCGACGCTGATTTGCGCGTTCGCCATTCTGCTGTCGCTCGCGATTCAGAGCAGCCGAAGCAAATTCCTCTGGGTCCTCCTCGTCACGATGCCGTTCGTCCTCCTCAACCTTTTCGGGTTAGGCTCGATCATATTTCCCGAAATGGGATCGTTTGTCGGAAGCCTTCCCGTCGACGCGACGTTCACCGGGCGCACTGACGTCTGGCGTTTCGCCCTCGCGCACGTGCCGGATCACCTCACCTTCGGACATGGCTTCGCCGCCTTCTGGAATACGGCGAGCCTGCGCTTCGGCGTGGAAGACAACACGATCTGGGCCGGTAACGCGTCACACGCGCATAACGGCTATCTCGACGCCGTGCTTGCAATGGGCCTGCCGGGTCTCCTCGCTACGTTGCTCGCTTTCGTTGTCGCACCCGCGCGCGATCTTTACCTCGCCCAAAAGCGCGCCGCCGATCCTGCGCTTATCTTGATGGCGATGCAGATTTGGCTCTTCGGCGTCTATCTGTCTTCGCTCGAAAGCTTCTTCTTCGACCGTGCGAACGCGATCTGGATCACGTTCCTCTTCGCGCTGCTTGCAATCCGCTATCTCGCGACTTTCAGGATTTCCGACCGATGAGCATGCCTTGCAAGGAAGGTTCGGCGCTCTTCCTCGTCTCTTCTTCGAGAACACCTTGCGGCGTCGAAACCTTTGCCCGGCATCTGGCGCGCAGCTGGGGCGTGGCCGGTCACGAAGCTCGTCAAATCGCGATCTCGGGACGCACGCAGGAATTTCCTAGCATCTGGCGCGCGCTGATCAACGCCGAAGCGCTGGTCATCAACGCGCCGGTCGTCGCATGGAAGCGGGTCCTTATCGTACCGCTGCTTTGCGTTCTCCTCGCGCGGCTGCGCGGCCGCAAAGTCGTGCATATCCTGCATGAATGGAGTGATCTCGATCCGCGCCGACGCTTCCTGCTCTCGATCTATCTGCTTTTTGTGACGCACCTTCTCTATTCTTCGCCGACAGTACGCGATCAGCATCGCCGCAATCTGCTGGTGCGATTCCTCCCGGTGAAGATCGGGCTTGTGCCGATCCCGCCAAACATTGCGCCGCCGCAACATATCGACGTTGATCACCCCGGCAACACCGGGCTAAAAAGGCTTGCAGAGGCACGTGCCGCTGGCCGACTGATCGTCGGCCATTTTGGCTCGATTTATCCGCGCAAACGTTCCGATCGCATCCTGGAAATCACGGCTGAACTGAAGCGGCGCGGCCACGATGTACTGCTCGCTTATATCGGCGACTTCATCAGAGGCAGCGACGATATCCAGGACGTGTTTATCCGCCGGATTGCCGAGTTAGGACTGGCAGATGACGTGCTCATCACCGGGTACATCGAATCCCATGCGGATGTGTATGCGGCGCTGCGTCAGACCGACATTCTCGTCTACGCCTTCGCCGATGGCCTCTCTTCGCGCCGCGGCAGCGTGCTGGCAGCACTCTTGTGCGGGCGACCCGTTATCGTCAACCGGCCGCAAAACGGGGGTGAGTTCGATCATCACCCTGCCTTCCGCCAGGCGCTGGCGACGGGAGCGTTACGCCTCGTCGAAGCTGCAGAAGATGTGTCCGCCTACGCGAATGCGATCGAACGAGCGCGCGGCGCAGAGCAGGCCGTCCTGATCGATTTTGATCAATGCTGGCGTGATGCGGCTGCTGCATTCGGCGAGGTGCTGCGCGGCGAACCGCGATTCGACTCCTTCGCGGCGGGCGTCCCAGCAGAGTGACTGGAGTTGGAGCGCGCATCTCTTGATGCGCAAAGCATCGGCGAAGGGAGGTGGGCACCGGAAGGTGCGCGGTCGGCGCTAAACGGCTTCCATCGCTGGCCTTAGCGCAAAGACGGCCGTGTCGACCAGCACGCAGGCTGCGATCTTCTCGGCATTACGGCCGAGTTCGCGGCGCAGTGAGGCAACTTCGTCCCTCGCGTGATCGTGCTGCGTTATTACCATGATTATCTCATCCATCGCGTCGAGGAAGCGCGCGAGGCCGGGACCCGCGATCTCGCTCGGACCATCGCAGAAGAGCCAGTCGATCGGACGCTCGCCGTCTTTCAGAATGCGCACGACGCGGCCTCGCGTCCATTCCGTCGCATCGTCATCCGCAGGTACTTGCGCGAGCAGCATCCGGTTCGCGGTCCTGACGACGGGCGCGTCTCTATCGTCCGGGTATTCCTGGCGGCGTGCGGCAATTGCCTCGGCGAGGCGATTGCCGCTTTCATCTGCCTCGAACAGAGCGGTGGCTTCGCCCGAGAGGCTGGCGGCAAGCGCAAGGTTGAGTGCCAGCGTCGTGCGCTGCTGCAGATCGTTACGTCCGAGGATGGCGACGCTACGGCATTCCTCGAACGCGCCGCGCGCATGAAGAAAATCGAGGATCGGGTGAAATTCATCGAGCGTGGAACTCGGCCCCAAAGCCGGCAGCCCAAGGCGTGTCACATCGACGCGTTCCTCGCCGACATCGCTCGCGCGCCGGCGGAAACGCGAGTCGGGGGTGATGCGGAACGTCTGAATGGGTGGCGCGCTGAGGCGTCGGTCGACCGGGATCGGCTCTGCCGTCTCCGCGTCGGCCGATGCCGCAGATGACACCTTCGTGCGCCGCGTGAACAGCTCCTTCAGCACGCCGGCCCGCAACCAGATCCAGCCGAGTGCGCAGATGAATCCCGCGAAACTCCCGGCGATCATGGAGACCAGGCCCCCCGGCGGCGATGCACGATCCTTGGGCGGCACCGCCATACTGACGATGTGCGTGCTCGTCCCGTCGATATCGGGCGCCTCGCCGGTGCGCCGGGCGCGATTGAGGAAGCTTTCATAAAGCGTGCGCGTTGCGTCGGCCTCGCGTTCGAGATCGCGCAGGCGGACGGCGGTTTCGTTGTTGGCGATCGTCAGTTTCTGCGCGGTGGCGAGATTATTCTCGATGGCGGCTTGCGCGGCGGCCGCCCGCTCGTAGTCGCGCTTAAAGCTGTCGGCGATGCGCATCGATTCGGTGTCCATCGCCTTGCGCGCATCGGCGAGCACGGATTGGGCTTTCTTCACCGCCGGATGGAGAGGGCCGAGATCGCTCGAGAGATCGGCAAGCTGGCGCTGCGCTTCGGCGACGCGGCCGCGTAGCGCCGTGACGGTGCCGAGGTTCAGGCTTTCGGTGAGCGGCCCGAGGTCGCCACGCTTTTTGAGCGCTATCTGCACCTGCTCGCTTCGCGCCCTGGCGTCTTCGGTGCGCACCCGGGCAAGCGTCAGCTGCTGATTGACGTCACGTAATTGCTGGTCGGATACGAGTTGCTCGCGCGTGCCGATCAAGCCGTTCCGGGCTTTGAATTCCTCGACCTGCCGTTCGGCGTCGAGCAGCTGATGGCGCAACCCTTCGAGCCGCGAGGTCAGGACGGTGCTCGTCTCCCGCGCCGACTGGGCATAGAGGACCGACTGCACTTCGATGAAGGCGTGTGCGACCGCGTTGGCGATACGCGCGGCTTTGGCAGGATCGCGGCTGGCTATCCCGATCTCGATGATGAAAGTCCGCTCGGGGCGCCGCACCGTCAGGCGCTGCGCAAGCGCCCGCACCGCCGCGCGCGTCGCTTCGCCAGGAATATCCTGGCTGCCGAAGAGCGAAAACCCTTTCGGCGCGAATTCGGGATCTTTGTCGAGCGCTTCGCTCGCAATGACGCGATCGAGCACGAGTTGCGAGGAGACGATGCGCGCCTGGCTCTCGACGAGATTGATGTAGCCGGTCGAATCCTGCGCGTTCGACCGGTCTCTTTCCAAGCCGGGAAGGCCGCGCGGATCAAGATAGATTTGCGCCACCGCAATGTAGCGCGGCGGCAGCGTCTTCGATAACACGACGCCGGCGACCGCGCCGGCGAGCACCAACAGCGCGATCAGGAGGCGATGCGCAAGCGCCAGACGCAGGAGCTCGTTGACGGGACGTGTGTCGGCCGGGCCGCCGGTTGGCGACCTCGTCAGGGCAGGGGAGTGCCCATCGATCGTGCCGCCATACTCCAACATGACTCCCCGAAAATCGCTGGAGCGCGGGGCGATCCCACGCGAGGTTCGACCATCGCCGATTATGGTTAATAAAGGCTGGACGCGCTCAGGCCGATGCGGTTGCAGGTGCAGTCTTCGCGCCGGCGATAAAGTGCTCCGCCACTAGCTGATACGAGCGCTTCCGCGCGGCGTGATCGTAAATCGCGCTGGTGATCATCACCTCATCTGCCTGCGTTGCTTCGATGAGCGGCTTGAGCTGCGTCTCGATCATGTCCGGCCTACCGACGAACAGGCGCTCGCGGCTCTTCCGCATGCGCGCGCGATCCTGCTCGGTGTAGGGATAGGAAGCGGCTTCTTCCGGGCTCGGCAGCGGGTGGTATTCGCCATACGAACGTCGCAGCCAGTTCAGATCCATGCTGGAGGCGAGCCGCTCGGCTTCGGCTTCGCTTTCAGCGCAAACCGCCGCAATAGCCAGGACCGCGTGCGGGCGCTCGCGCCAGCCCGAGGGCTGGAATCGCTCGCGGTAGCTCCGCATTGCGGCGACCGCGTCATAGGTCGCGAAGTGGTGCGCGAAGGCGAAACCCATGCCGATCCGACCTGCGAGCTCCGCGCTGTAATCGCTTGATCCGAGCAGGAAAAGCGGCGGCAGGTGTACGTCGGACGGCATCGCCACGACATTCCGGAAGGGGTGGTTTGCCGGCCAGCCGCCGGTCTCCCACAGCACCAGCTCCTGCAGGCGCTCCAGGAAATCGTCGCCCTCGCGCCGCTCCTGCCGGCGCCGCAGCGCCACCGCCGTCACGCCGTCCGTGCGGGGGGCGCGACCGAGGCCAAGATCGATCCGGCCGGGAAACAGCGCCTCCAGCGTGCGGAAGCGTTCCGCGACCATGAGCGGGGCATGATTCGGCAGCATGATGCCGCCGGAGCCCACGCGGATGTTCTGCGTCACCGCCGCTATCTGGCCAATGAGAATATCCGGTGCGGCAACCGCCACGGACGGGAGATTGTGATGCTCAGCGATCCAGTAGCGGTGATAGCCAAGCCGATCAACGTGCCGCGCCAGATCGATGCTGTTTTTGAGCGCCGCTGAGGGCGGCGTGCCGGTCGTAACGAAAGCGAGATCGAGAACGGAGAGGGGGATCATGGGAGCGTGTCGGGAAGAGGCGTCCGGCGGAGGCCTGTCCCGGCCTCATATAGTTGCTCTTTCCGCAGCGTCACTCTCTATCGCGCCTGGCAAGACAATCAGCAAACCGGATCACCGCTCGCGCGAACGGCGCACGCATGAGGTGCGCTAGAGGTCAGGCGAGTTTACCTGACCGCCGAATTCAAGCTGTAGCGGCTTGCCTGCGCGCGGCGGCGATCCATTGAGGCGACCGGCGTATCATCGCGAAGGGCGAATTCGGGGAGCTTTGCGAGCACGATCTTCAGAGGATCGTCATCCCATGCACGCGTCACGTAGCTTGTATGGGAAGCGTCCCGCCCGGTTGCAATGAATGTCGCGCCGCCTCTGGAGAGTTCAGAGCCGAGATTGTTGTGAAGAGGCACACCTCGAGCGGCCATCATGCTTCTCAATTCCGCATTATGTCCCTGCGTATAATGCGTATACGCGCTCAGGAAGAAGCCGGATCTTTCTTTCGCGATCCAATTCGCAAACGTGTCGAGGCGGCCGTACGCCGCATCGAGGAGAACGACGCCGCGGACCCGGTCTGTCACGCCGCCATCCTGTAACGAATACGCCGCCGGCAGGAAGCCGCCGCTATAGGCAACGAGGATAATCGGCGCCGTCGCGAACTTTCGCTCGGAAGCGGGCTCGCCGTATTCCCGCGCCAGCTTGCGGGCTGCTTCATCCAGGAAATGGCGGAACGCGCCAGGCTGCCAGAATCGGCCGGCGCTGGAATCGCGCGCGTCAAAGGCGAATTGCGGTGCGATCAGAACGGCATTCGCGCCCGACGCCGAGACTTGAGCCGCGACCCGCTGCCGTTCGAGAACGTCGCGCGAAAGTGTTGCGCCCCAGCCGTGAAAGAACACGACGAGGACAGACGGCCGCGCGGGATCAAAGCCGGCGGGAATATGCAAAAGCACCCGATTGTCGGCGAAGGTCTGATCTTCCCACAGAATCTGTCCGCGGTTTGTGCGATGAGCCTTTCGTTCTTCGTCCCCGGCATTGATGAACGGCCCCCCTCCGGGTTGGGCGCCGTGGTAGGGGAATGGTGCCGTGTCAAACGCGACAAGCCTGGTCACCGCTTCCGCAGGCGCGGCGGCCTGCAGAGGAAGGGTCGGTCCGACTCGCGCCGTGTTTTTAAGGCTCGCGGACAGAGGCGCACTCGGTTCCGGCGTATCTCTCACAAAGCTGGTTGTGCTGCTTGGCCGCCGCGCGCGTACTGCAACCGGCGTTGGATTGAACACGCCTTCGGAATCGATAAATCTCGTGACGTGCAGGTTGCCGTATGTTTTGGAATCCGGGACCTTTTCGCCGGGTTTAGCCGGCCCCAATGCCGCTTGCGCTCCGTCTTCCGACGGGGCTTTGACCGAAGTCCCGCATGCGGCGGTCAACGCCAGCGACGCGAGTACCGCCGCGACGGCCAGCGGACGCCACGAGATCGATTGCCGAGCCTTCTGCCGCTCGTTCCACAGCCGAATCGCCGACCCGAACTCGTCGCCGAAGACCGCTTCGTGACCGATGGAATGCTTCGACAGCATGCCCCTCCTCGAAAGAACTTCCGCATTACCGAAATTTCGCTGCAAAAATGACATCTCTTGGTTACTTTTTAATTTCCAAACGGAGCTGGTGTGACTCCCCGGACACACCCGCCGAATTGCTTGGAGTTGCTAAGAAATAGAAGTTGAAAAGCACTCCTCTGTAATGAAGTGTCTCTGTGGCCTTTTGTAGGCTGCGAGACTCCCACGGATGACAAGTGCTGCTGTAGATCGCGCGCGCCAGGCCACTGTCACAACGTTTGCCGGAACAGCAATCGTAATCGCCGACATGGTGGGGGTTGGCGTGTTTACGAGTCTGGGCTTTCAGGTCAAAGACGTTACTTCGAACTTTGCGATTCTATTCCTTTGGTTCGTCGGCGGAGTTGTCGCACTTTGTGGTGCGTTTTGTTATGCAGAACTGTCGGCGATGTTTCCGAGATCGAGCGGCGAATACAATTTCTTAACTCGTGCCTACAATCCTGGAACCGGATTTCTGGCGGGCTGGCTATCCGCCACGGTAGGCTTTTCCGCGCCGGTCGCTTTGGCAGCTATGGCATTTGGCGACTACTTCAGGTCGATCGTGCCGAGCGCGCCTCCTTTGATCTCGGGTCTCGCCGCAATCTGGCTGATCTCGTCGTTCCACCTCATCGGTATCCGGCAGGGGAGTGCGCTGCAGATTGCTTCGACGCTTCTGAAATTCGCACTGATCGTTGCGTTCATCATTGCCGGTTTTGCCACGGGCGGCGGTCAGTCCGTTAGTTTCATGCCGAAGGCGGGCGACTCGGCTCTGATCTTCAGTGCACCCTTTGCGATGAGTCTTGTCTTCGTCATGTATGCATATTCGGGCTGGAATGCCGCGACTTACATCGTGAGCGAGATCAAAGATCCGCAGCGCAGTCTGCCGAAGGCGCTTTTCCTAGGCACAGGCACCGTGATCGTGCTTTATCTCGCGCTGAATGCGGTGTTTCTCTACACGACGCCGGTGGCCGAACTCGCCGGTCAGCTCAACGTCGCCCAGGTCGTCGGCACCCATGTCTTTAATCAGAGCGGCGGGCGCATCGTCGGGGCGCTGATCTGCCTCGGACTCATCTCGACGATCAGCGCGATGATGTGGATCGGCCCGAGAGTTACTATGACCATGGGTGAGGATTTGCCGATGCTCCGGCTTTTCGCGCGCCGCTCCGCGAACGGCGTGCCGGCTGTCGCTATTTCCTTCCAGGTTGTGGTTGCGAGCCTGCTATTGTGGACGGGAAGTTTCGAAGCGGTTCTGGATTTTATCCAGTTCAGTCTGACGTTCTGCTCGTTTCTGACCGTGCTTGGGATGGTGAAACTTCGCTTCACCCGTCCCGATTTTCCGCGGCCCTACCGGGCCTGGGGATATCCTTTCACACCGATTGTTTTCCTCGGTGCCACCTCATTGATCATGTACTACCTGATCACGGCGCGGCCGCTGCAATCCTTCGCGGGTTTTCTCATGATGTGCGCGGGTTTATTGCTCTACGGGCTGGGCAGCTTGCAGCAGGCTGGCGCGCGACGAGCACCGGCCGAATGAGGGTCCGGCTTTTTCTCGCAGGTCTTCTGGTCCTTTCCTTTCCTGCCCTCGCGGCGGAGACCGCCAGTCCTGACGACACCGCAAAATTTCTCGCTGGGTTGCCGGTCAGCGTCGGTTCGCCTCTCGCAGATCTCACGAAGGAGCGGAGCTGGCAGGGCCATGCGAACTATTTCAATTCGACATTCCGTCGTGTCGAGGATCGCCAGCTTTCCCGGATACGGCGCTGGTCAAAAGCGAATATCACCATCCGCCGGCCGACGCTGTTCTACATGTTCAGCGGTCCGGATTTTCTCTACGCGAACGGCTTTTTTCCCGATGAGACGACCTACGTCCTGAGCGGACTTGAACCCGTCGGCGCGGTTCCGGATATGGGCAAAATACCGAAAGGTGCGACGCCTCGTGTTTTGTATACGATCCAGCGCTCGATGAGCTCGCTTCTCAACATCAGCTTCTTCAAAACCAAGGATATGAAGACGGAGCTGCGCGCCAGTCCCGTTAGCGGTACGCTGCCTGTTCTTTACGTCTTTCTCGCCCGTTCTGGAAAAACTATCAGCAATGTGAGCCTGGTACGTCTTGCGGGAAGTGGCGACGTGGTAACGCAGACAAAATCCGATTCGCCGGCGGCAGCGCAGGGCGTGAAGATCACATTTTCGTCCACCCCTGGGGGACCAGCTCAAACGCTTTATTATTTCAGCACCAATCTTGCCAATAACGGGTTCAAGAAGAGCGGCTTCGAACAATTCTGCGAGAAGCTAGGAGAAGGTTTCAGCCTAGTGAAGAGCGCGTCCTATCTCCCGCATAGCGGCGGCTTTTCCGACGTCCGAAGCTTCCTGCTGAGGAAAAGCACCGTCATCGTGCAGGACGATACCGGGATTCCGGCGCGATTCTTCGGTTCGGACTGGCAACTTCGACCCTTTGGCCGCTATCTCGGGCCGATCGGCCTCTTCCCGGGGAAGTATCAGCCCGAGCTTGCGCAGGTTTTCCGTCAGCATGGGGCGCTCGACTTCGGTGTCGGTTATCGGTGGCGTCCCAATGAATCGAATCTGCTTTTGGCGGTGAAGAAGGGAGCGCCCGTCGAACCCCCAAGAGCGGAAGTTCCAAAAGCCGAAGCACCGAAACAGGAAGCACCGAAAGAGAGCACAAAGAGCCCTTAGATGCTGAACCGAGGCCGCGCCATGGAGCTGCGGCCGGGCGGCCCAAAGCGCGGTTGCAAACGCATTGGCTCCGCTGCTATCTGAGGCGCGCGCGGGTGTAGCTCAATGGTAGAGCAGCAGCCTTCCAAGCTGAATACGAGGGTTCGATTCCCTTCACCCGCTCCAATATGCTCGACGCTTTGGGCGTCCTGAAGCAATCGCCATTCGCGTGCTGAATGCGGTGTCAAATGTTGCGGTGACGCTCAGGGCGACGCGCACAATCGACGGCAGGGTAGCGACGATTTCTACGGGTCGGGTGGAATCAAAGTTTCGTTCTGAACGCAAGAGCGATTTCAAAAATCGCGCTTTTCTGAATTGGGCCGGCGCGTTCCTGTTTGCGTGAGCCCTTCGCGTTCGGCTGCCCGCTCAGTGGCCATACGCGCGGCGTGCTCGGCAGTTTGTTGTTGCATGATCCGCAAGACGCGCTGCTGGGCGAGCTTGCGGCAGGCCATGACGTTTCGGCGTTGTTCGGAAGTCATGCACGCCTCATCGATTCGATCGCGCCGTCCAGCCAAGCTTGGCAGTATGATGGGAATTGGGGCCGAAACACGGCTCCGCTCAAGATTGAATCTAGCGCCGCAATAGGTGTCCGGATTGCTCCGCGATTCGATAGCCATCATTGCCGGCTCTTCTCCCTCGCGTTATTTGCATGCTCCGAATCACAATCTTTTCCGGAGGCTCCGATGCTTTTCACCGCAAACCGCCGCGCACTCCTAGCTGGACTATCTTCGGCACTCATCGTTGTTTCGCTCGCTCCGGTCTTCGCCGCGGGCAAGGCGAAGATGCAATTCGACACCGACAATGATGGCACGCTCGATCTCAATGAAGTGAAGGCCGCCGCAGGCGCAGCTTTCGACAAGCTTGATCGCGATCATGATGGTACGCTGGATAAGAAGGAGCTTCGCGGCCGAATAAGCAAGGACATGATGGGTGACGCCGATCCCGACAGCGACGGCACGATTTCGAAGGACGAATATGTTGGGCTCGCCGAAAAGCTCTTCAAAGAAGCCGACGGTGACGGCGAGGGCACGCTCGATGCCAAGGAGTTGCGCTCCAAGGCTGGCCGGCAGCTCATGAAACTTCTGAAGTGAGGGCGCTCGCCCGTTGAGCGCGCCGGCAGAGCAGGCGGCGACTGCGCAAACGCGTGCAGACCCGATCGAGATTTTGCAGGCGCTGATCCACTGCCCTTCGGTGACGCCGGAAGAGGGCGGCGCGCTGCACTATCTCTCGGCGCTGCTTGGCGATGCAGGATTTACGACCGACATCGTGCGTTTCAGCGAATCCGGCACGCCCGATGTCGACAATCTGTTCGCGCGGATCGGCGAAGGCGAGCCGCATCTCGTCTTCGCTGGACATACGGACGTCGTCCCGCCGGGCGATCTCACGCGCTGGCGCTTCGATCCGTTTTCCGGCGAGATCGCCGAGGGCATGATTTTCGGCCGCGGTGCCGCCGACATGAAGGGTGGTGTCGCCGCCTTTGCTGCTGCGGCGCTCGCTTACGTTTCGCACTCCGGCCAACCTAAAGGCGCGCTATCGCTGCTCATCACCGGGGATGAAGAAGGCCCCGCCGTCAACGGCACGGTGAAACTCCTGCAATGGGCGGCTGACCGTGGCGAGCGCTTCTCGCATTGCATCGTCGGCGAGCCCACAAATCCGAACGCGCTCGGCGAGATGATCAAGATCGGCCGTCGCGGGTCGCTCAATGGGGAGATCGTCGTGAGTGGCCGGCAGGGACATTCGGCCTATCCGCACTTGGCTGAAAATCCGCTGCCCACAATGGCGCGCATCGTCGGCGCGTTGAGCGATCTCGTTCTCGACCAAGGCAACGCGCATTTCGATCGCTCGCAACTGGTTGTGACCTCGGTCGATGTCGGCAACAGTGCGTTCAATGTGATCCCGGGCGAAGCGCGGGCGCGCTTCAATTTGCGTTTCAACGACCTCTGGACACCGGAGACGCTAATCGAGCGGCTCGAGACGGTGATAAAAGAGGCCGCCGGCAACGCGAAAGCCGAGCTTATCTGCATGCCATGCAATTCACTGGCCTTTATCACCGAACCAGACCCTTTCGTACAAACGATCTCCCGGGTGATTGAAGCTGAGACCGGCCGCACGCCGGTTCTGTCGACGAGCGGCGGCACGTCGGACGCGCGGTTTATCCGGAACTATTGCCCGGTGGTCGAATTCGGCCTTGTCGGGCAGACGATGCACGCTTTCGACGAGCACGTCGCGGTCAGGGACCTGCAGGCACTCACGCGTATTTATGAGCGGATTATTGAGGATTATTTCGCCGGCTAAGGGGGAGGGGACGCCCTCCCAAGGCCGGTCAGCGGCCTATCCGATATCCCTCTGAAGGGAAGTGTGATATGCTCTCCGGCCAACGGAGTTGTAGATATCATGGCCAAATCCCACAAAGCCTCGTTTCAATATGAAAGTTCGGGCATAGCCCATGTAGGCACGCTTGAGGTGCAGGGCTCCGGCGTTGATACAACTCTGGCGGTGAAGACAAAATTCGGCAGCGGTACGACCGACCTCGGAAGACGCTCGTTGAATGAGGTCGCCTGCGCTTTGGCGCGGCGAATCGAGAAGGGTGCCCCGCGCTGATCATCGCCGAATCCACGCGGCACGAAGCGCCTGCGAAAGGCTTCGTCATGGTCGAAAAACCGGATGATCTCGACCTGCACCGCGGCATGGCCGCGCAGAAAGCCACCGTGCTACGCCGATCCAAAGGGGCGGCCCGCGCCGATCAGATGGCGCTGAAGACGCGGCAGGAGCAGCTCGAGCATTTCATGCTGGCCGCGCCCGCAAAGAACTGGGCGGAGGCGACCGAGAGAGCGGCGTATTTATTGCGGCTTTTCGCGGACAGTCCAACAGCGGAGGACCCGCGGCGCCAAAAACTCATCCATTCCGTTCTAGCCGATTTCGACCGGCTCGCCGGGGCGGAAGAAGGGAAGGCCCAATAGACGGGCCACGCCGGAGCGGGATAGACTTGCGCTTAGTTCAATTTTGGAGCGCAAGATGTCGCGCAGCGAAGAGATCAAAGCCATCATTGCCAGACTTTATGCCGCCCGTAGAAGCGGCGACGTCGAAGTCATCCTGCGCTTGTTCGACGGGAATGCGACGTTTTCGATGAACGGGTCGAAACAGGCGAGCGGGATCGCGATGGAAGCGAAGGGGACGGACGAAATCCGCGCTGCTCTGACCAATCTGCTCAACGCGTACGACATGCACGAGCAGACGATCCTCTCCTTTCTCGTCGACGACGAGAAGGCGGCGGTGCATCACCGCTCGAAGATGAAATTCAAACCGACTGGCGAAGTCTTCGACACCGAAATCCTAGATTTGTGGAAGCTCGAAGGAGACAAGATCATCTCCGTCGTCGAGTTCGTCGATACCGCGCTCGCCCAGCATCATCTGTTGCAGGTGAAGTGAGCGCGCGGTTAGTTCGACAGTTTCCGATTCATCACCACCACCTCGCGGCCGTTATGCTCGAGCCGCTCCACCGCGCTCCAGCCGAGTTTCGCGTAAAGCCCTTCTGCCGACCACGTATAGAGCCACAGCGTCTCGGTGCCATTCTCGCGCGCGAAGTCTTCGATGAAGCGCACCAGCGTGCGCGAATGACCGCGCCCGCGCGCGGCACCGTCGACGACAACCGCCGTAAGCCAGGGCGTCCATTGCAGCCGGCTTTCGAGATCGTGCTCGGTGACGGAGGCCATGCCGACCGGGATCTCACCGTCGATGAGCACGAAGGTCCGCGGCAGCCATGTACTGCGCGGCGCCGGCTTGAAGAGGCGCTCAATGTCGTCGAGTGTCTTGCCGAGGCGGGCCCAAAATTCCTCGTGCGCCCATCGGGCGACAAGCGGAACCAGGTCCGCGCGGTCGCGCAACGCGACGATCTTTTGATGCCTGCCGCTCTCTTCCCGCTGCATTGCCTAGGGATAGCTCGTCCACCCGCAGCCCGCAGCCTCGACATAGGCTGCCGTTCTCGCTATGTTCGGCCCTCGGGAGAGCTGGAATGCAACTCTATTGGTGGCCGAAGACGCGCAGCCTCCGCGCGCTCTGGATGCTTGAGGAGGCTGGTTGCGATTACGAGCGCGTGTCCGTCAACATCACGCAAGGCGGGCAGAAGGACCCGACCTTTCTTGCCGTGAACCCGATGGGCAAGCTGCCGGCGCTCGCCGATGGGGAGGCGAAGCTCGCGGAATCGGCGGCAATTTGCGCCTACGTTGCCGACAAATTCCCCGAGGCGGGCCTCGCGCCGCCGATCGGCGACCCGCGGCGCGGCCGCTATCTCCATTGGCTGTTCTTCGGGCCGGCTTGTATCGAGCCCGCCTTCGCGCAGAAATTCACAGGCATGAGCCTGCCCGAAAGCTCCGCCGGTTGGGGGAGTTATGATCGCGTGTTTTCGGTTCTCGAACAGGCGCTTGTGGCGGGACCCTGGCTTCTCGGTGAAAGCTTTTCCGCCGCCGATGTGATGATCGGCAGCGATCTCTGGTTCGGCATCGAGCTTTTCAAGATTGTCGAAGCGAAGCCAACCTTCCGCGCCTATCTCGATCGCTGCCTCGCCCGACCGGCCTTGCAGCGTGCGCTCGCCATCGATGCCGCCGGTGTCTGAAGCGATCGAACTCGCGCCGGCGGAAGACAGCGTTGGGTTGCGGTCCGCCGATCACCTGAACCTTACGCCTTACCCCTCCGCACAACGGGGAGGCGAGCGGCAGGCTGTTCACCCCATCCTCGGCGTATCTTCCTCGGCCTTGGGCCGCCCGTGGGCCCCCCGGCTAGACCCGGCAGGCGAA
Organism: Methylobacteriaceae bacterium; assembly: GCA_034669525.1. Lineage (GTDB taxonomy): Bacteria > Pseudomonadota > Alphaproteobacteria > Rhizobiales > Beijerinckiaceae > JAFASC01. The sequence continues at coordinate 38,220 of JAXDNH010000004.1, forward strand.
GCCCGCGCCCTGGCCATTGCCCAGGCGCATGGCCATCCCGACATGCTCTCGCGTGTGCTCGCCGGACGCGGCGTCACCCACGAGACGGTGGCGCAATATCTCGATCCGACTGTGCGCGCGCTCATGCCCGAGCCGTTCAGGCTGCAGGGTATGGAACCGGCGGTCGTGCGCCTCGTCCGCGCCATTGACGATCGCGAGACGATCGCGATTTTCGGCGACTACGACGTTGACGGCGCCTGCTCGGCCGCGCTTCTCGCCGGCTTCCTCGATGCCGCGGGCTGTCCGCGCCTCATCCATATTCCCGACCGCATTTTTGAGGGCTACGGCCCGAATGTCGCGGCAATCGAAATGCTCAAGGGGCAGGGCGCGAGCCTGCTCATCTGCGTCGATTGCGGGACGACCAGCCACGGCCCGCTGGCGCACGCGAAGGCGCTCGGACTCGATGTCGTCGTCGTCGATCACCACCAGGCGCCGGAAATCCTGCCCGCGGCGATCGTCGTCAATCCGAACCGCCTCGACGACCTCTCCGGCCTCGGCCAGCTTTGCGCCGCCGGCGTGGTAATGATGGTGATGGTCGCGCTGAACCGGGCGCTGCGCGAGCGCGGCTTCTGGTCGGCCTCGCGGCCTGAGCCGGACCTCCTCGCCGCGCTCGATCTCGTTGCGCTGGCGACCGTCGCCGACGTCGCCCCGCTGACCGGCCTCAACCGCGCCTTCGTCATGAAGGGGCTCGGCGTTATGCGCGCGCGCCTGCGGCCGGGCATGACCGCGCTCCTCGATTGCGCGCGGCTCAATGAGCCGCCGCGGCCCTATCATCTTGGCTTCCTGCTCGGCCCACGCATCAATGCGGGCGGGCGCATCGGCGACGCCTCGCTCGGCGCGAAGCTGCTCCTGTCGGCCGATCCCGACGAAGCCGCCCGCATCGCCGCCGAACTCGACCGCCTGAACAGCGAGCGCCGCCTCATCGAAAAGGCTGCGCTTGAGGCAGCGGAAAAACAGGTGCTGGAAGCGCACGCGATTGAGGGCGAACATTGCGTCATTATCGTCGCCGACGACAACTGGCATCCCGGTGTCGTCGGCCTTGTCGCCGCGCGGCTCAAGGAGCGCTTCGGCCGGCCGGCCTTCGCCATCGCTTTTGCCGGCGCGACCGGCACCGGCTCCGGCCGCTCCATTTCGGGGGTCGATCTCGGCCACGCCGTGCGCGACGCGGTTCAGGCCGGGCACCTCGAGAAGGGCGGCGGCCATGCCATGGCGGCGGGTGTGACGCTCCGCCGCGAGCGCCTCGCCGCGTTCCGCGATTTCCTCGAAGAGAGCATCGGCCCGGCGATTGCGGCGGCGCGCGCCGATGCGTCGCTCAAGGTCGACGCCGTGCTCACCGCCGCCGGGGCCACGCCCGAAATCGTGCACCTTCTCGAAAAAGCCGGCCCGTTCGGCTCCGGCAATCCGGAGCCGGTCATCGTGGTGCCGGGTCACCGCCTGGAGCAGGTCTCCGAGGCCGGAACTGGCCACCTGCGTTTCTGTCTTCGC
>JAXDNH010000005.1:0-15606 GCA_034669525.1 Methylobacteriaceae bacterium
CGAGGCTTTGCCGACAATGTCGGTCCATTCCTCGCCGACATAGACATGGCAGGTGGCGCAGGCACAGGCGCCGCCGCATTCGGCGACAATCTCCGGCACCGAGTTGCGGATCGCCGATTCCATGACGGTCGAGCCTTCCTCCGCATCGACGTCTCGCGAAGCCCCGTGCGAATCGACGTAGGTGATCTTGACCATGCCTTGAGAACGCTCCGGAGGGATGAGAGCCGCAGCAAGCGGCGGCCCTCTTTAAGGCCTCGAATGCGCTTTGGCGAGAGGTAAGAGCGGCCTTCCTTTAGCCGCGCAGAAGGTCGGAAATCGCGCGGCAGGCCTCATCAACCGCGCGCGTCAGTGCGCTCAGAGAGGGCGTGAGATCAGGCTTCCCGTCGCGTGCCTGCACCTCGTAGATCTCGGCCTTGATCGCGACACGGGTCGCGCCGATCGCGCGGGCGGAGCCCTTCAAAGTGTGGGCGAGATCGGCACGCCAAGGTACGCTGTCGCCGGGCAGATCGGCGGACAACCGCGCGACGATCTGCCCGGCCTGGCGCCGGAACAGGCCGAGAAGCTCGGTTTCGAGATCACGGTCGCCATGCGTCTGGCGGGCGAGATGGATGAGATCGATCGGACGGTTGCCGTCAGGCGTTGGATCGCGTGCCGGGGCTGTGCCGCTCGGCGGGATTGGTCGAAGCAACATGGCCGGGCTCGCCAATCTCTCCTCCGTGGTTCGCGATTGCTATAAGTCTCGGCAGCCAGGGTAAATGCCGCGTTAACGACGTTTCGGGGATAGCTTTCTGTGGCTGTTCCTTTCAGCGGTAGGCATCTGTACAGTAACCTTTGGTTAACTTCGGCCCCGCGAGGCGGGCGGGGGCCGTCGTCACTCGTCCACACGTCACTTCGGACGGGAGGCGTAGCGGGAGAGGCGGTTCCAATGGCCACACCGAGCAGGGCTCAAGACCCCACGGCAGCGGCATTATCGGCGATCGAAGAGGCCCTGAATCTTGGCGAACCCGCCGATGCGCAGGCGGCTCCGAAAGATCCTGCCGCGGAAAGCGAGCCGGCGGAAGTTGCCGAGGCGCATGCGGAAGAGGCGGCACCACTCGGTGCCGGCGTGCAACTGCCCAAAGCCCGCACCACGCCGATCGATGACTGGAGCGCCCCCGACCTGAATCTGCCGGAACACGGCGATGCTGATTTGGCTGAGCACGCAGCAGATCAGGCGCCGGCCGCTGCGGTCGTCGATCAGCCTGCCGTGCCGCCGCGGCCGGCCGCGCGCGATACCACGCCATTGGCCCCGTCCGTTCCGCCGGCGAACGAAAACCGCCAGTCTGTCGGCGCCATTCTGCAGGCGATGCGGGTCCGCCCGAGCGCCGGGCCGATCATCGCAGCGCTGCTTCTGTCCATCATCTGGGCGGCGGTCTGCGCGGCATACCTTGCGAGCCATCGCGAACTGATCGTGCCGGCCGACGGTGTTCCCTTCTATCGCCGGCCGGAACTTGGTTTCGCGGTTCTCGGCATCCTCGGGCCGATCGTCTTCATGTTCGTCACCGCGCTGATGGCGCGCCGCGCGCAAGAAATGCGACTCACCGCGCGCTCGATGACGGAAGTCGCGATCCGTCTTGCCGAGCCGGAAACCGTCGCAACCGAACAGGTGATGTCGCTTTCCCAGGCGATCCGCCGCGAAGTCGCGTCTCTGGGCGACGGAATCGAACGCGCGCTTGCCCGCGCGAGCGAACTCGAGACGATGATGCGCTCCGAAGTCTCCAATCTCGAGCGCTCCTACTCCGATAACGAACGGCGCATCCGGTCGCTGATCGACGGCCTGTCGCAGCAGCGTGAGGAAATCGTCATCAATTCCGAGAAGGTGCGCACGGCCATCGTCGGCGCGCATGAATCGCTGTCGCGCGACCTCGCGACGACGTCGGTGCGGCTCGCCGAAACCGTGAGTGAGGCCGGCAGCCGCGTGACCGCGTCATTAGGCTCGAAGAGTGAAGAGATCGCCTTCGCGCTGAGCCGGACCGGCTCGGATCTCGTGCAGAACCTTTCCGAGCACGGCGGCGATATCGTCCAGCGCCTGGCTGAGACCGGCGAGGCTGCGACCGCGCAGGTCACCAGCGCGGGCGATGGTGTGGCAAACACCCTCGCGGACCGTATCGCCGCAATCGACGCGCGCCTGCGCACCACTGCCGAAGCACTTCTCGGTAATTTCGAGTCGCATGGCACCGAAGTCACGCAGCGGATCGAAGTGCTCGGTCAGCATTTCACCGAGACTGTTGCCGGCCATGGTGACCATATCGCCGCCCGCCTCACCGAGACCGGCGATCGCGTCCACGAGACGGTCAATCACGCGCACGAAGCTTTCGCGCAATCGAGTGACCGATTGGGCAGTCTGCTCACCGATGCGCAGGCGAGATTGCGCCTCGATCTCGAGACGCATGCCGATCAGGTGCACACGCGCCTCGCAACGACGATTGCCGACACCGCCGCAGCTCTCACCGCGCATACGAGCGCGCTGCAGGAGCAGTTCACCGGAACGGCGGAACAGACGGTCTCGTCGCTCGCAAGCAACGCGGCGGCGCTGCAGGACCAATTCTCCGCGACTGCCGGGCAGACCGCAACGGCGCTTGCCACCCACATGGATTCGCTCGAACAGGCCTTCGCCTCGACCGCCGAGCGCACCATCACTGCGATGGACGAGCATACGGGCACGCTGCAGGAGCGCTTCGCAACAACGGCCAGCGAGGCAATCGTTGCGATCGGCACGCATTCCGATCGCGTGCATCAGGCGATGGCCGAGCGGCTCGGTGCCTTTGAAGAGACGATGCTGCATTACGGCAGCGAAGCCGACCAGCGGCTCGAACATCATGCCGAGCATTTGTCCGGCGTGCTGGGCGACCGCCTCGTTGCGTTCGAAGACGCAATCACGCGCGTTGCCAATGATTCCGACGGGCAGATCGGCGCACATGCGGAGCGGCTGACCGTAACAATGGGTGGTCTCCAAGAAGCCCTCCAGCGCCACGGCGACGAGCTCGACACGCGGCTGGATCAGCATGGTGAGCGCGTCAGCAGCACGATCGGCGGCTTTGAAGAAGCGTTGATACGCCACGGCACGGAAACGCATGAGCGTCTGACCGAGCAGGCCGAGGGTCTTGCCGCGGCACTGAACGAGCGCGTCGGCGCGGTGGAAGAAGCCGTTGCGCGGCACGTCGGCGAAATCGACGAGCGTCTCGGCTATCATACCGGGCATCTCACCGGCGCACTCGGAGAGCGGCTCGCCGCATTCGAGGCAGCCTTCACGCAGCGTGCCGGGGAAGCGGACGAACGCCTTGCACACCACGGTGATCGTCTCGCTGCGTCAATGGACGAGCGGCTTGGAGCATTCGAAGCTGCTGTTGCGCAGCGCACCGGCGAGGTCGACGAGCGCGTCGGCGTTCATGCAGACTATATCAATGGCGCACTCGGCGAGCGGCTTGCCGCGTTCGAAGCTGCTGTTGCGCAGCGTGCCGGCGAAGTGGACGAGCGCCTCGGCCACCACGCCGAACTCGTCACGGGCACGCTCGGCGAACGGCTTGCGGCGTTCGAGGTAGCGGTCGCGCAGCGCACCGGCGAAATCGACGAGCGTCTTGGCAATCACGCCGATAATGTCGCCGGCGCTCTTGACGAGCGGCTTGCTGCATTCGAAGCCGCGGTCGCGCAGCGCACCGGGGAGGTCGACGAACGGCTCGGTTATCACAGCGAAAATCTCAGCGGAACGCTTGGCGACCGCCTTGCCGCCTTCGAAGCGGCCGTCGCGCAGAGCACGATCCGTGTCGACGAGCGCCTCGGCCAGCATGGAGATCGTCTCGCGACATCGCTTAACGACCGTCTCGGCGCCTTCGAGACGACCTTCCGGACGCATGGCGAGGATGTCGCCACCCGCATTGCCGATCATTCGAACCGCTTTACCGGAGAAATTGCCGGCCATCTCGATGCAATCGAGCAGGCCGTCACGGTTAGCGGCGCAGCACTCAGCGAGCGCCTGGAACAGCAGGCACGCGACGCCGCAACAATTCTCGGGGCGCATGTCGACACGTTCGATGAACGCGCTGCCACGAAAGCCGGCGAGATCACTCACCAGCTTGAAGAGCTGATCTCGCGTATCGATACCGGTCTCGAAACACGGGGAAAGACGCTCAACGACGCGCTCGCCACGCGGGCCCTCGAAATCGCACGTGTGCTCGGCGAGGGCGGACGCGAGGTCACGCGCGCGCTCGACAGCAAGGCGCGCGAGATCGACGACATCCTGCTCGCGCGCTCGACGGCGCTGACAGAGACGCTCGCGGCGAAATCCGATGAGATCAACGAGACGCTCGGCGGACGCGCGAGTGAAATTGCCAGCACGCTCGACAGCCGCATTGCGACGTTCGAGGAGCGGGTCGTCGGACGCCTCGATGCGGTGTCGGATGAGATCGACACACGTGGCCGCGAAGTTGTCGACACGATCGGCGCGCGGCTCTCGGATATCCACACAACGCTTGGCGCAGCCACCCGCGAGCTCGACACAACGCTGCATGCGCGCGCCGGCGATCTCGGAGTGGCGCTGGGCAATCGCGTCACCGAAATCAGCTCCTCGCTTGGCGACCGGCTGCTCGCGCTCAACGTTGCGCTTGGTGAGAAGGGCAAGGAGGTCCACGACCTCCTGGTCACGCGCTCGAGCGAATTGCAAAATCTCTTCGACACCAAAGCGCCGCTGATCGCCGAACTCATCTCCTCGCGCGGCAGCGAGATCGCCAAAGAGCTTGCCGACGTCGGCGAACTCGTCACCAACACGATCGAAAGCCGCGGGACGGCAATCGTCGAGCATCTGCAGTGGCGGCAGGGTGAACTCGCCTCCACGATCGACGCGTCGAGCACCGCGTTGCGCGAGGCGATCGATGCGAGTGCAAACAGTTCCATCTCTGCGCTGATGGGTGCGAACGACCGGCTGAAGGGCGAGATGAGTGCCGTCCTCGACCGGCTCGGCCAGACCAATGTCTCGCTGCAATCGATCATCTCGCAGGCGAGCAGCAATCTCTCGGTGATCGAGTCGAAACTCAGCACCAATCTCGGCCAATTCGGCCACGCGATCGAAAGCGTCTCGGAACAGGTCACGCAGCTCGGCGAGGTCGCGAACCGTACGCTTACCGGCGCGGACGCCCTCTCCGGCTCGATCGGCGCGCATAGCGATGCGCTGATGCAGACGGCCGCCGAACTCGAGCGCTCGCAAGGTGCGCTCGACGCCGCGCTTGCGCAGCGGCACCAGTCCCTCGAAGGCCTGCTCGGCGAGATCGAAACCCGGCGCAGCGATTTTGAGAACGTGCTGCAGGCGTTCAGCGGACTTATCCAGGATGCGTTCCGTGACGCCGAGGCGCGCGCGCGCGATATCGGGACGTTCCTCGCGGAGTCGGTACAACAGTCGACGAATGATGTCGAAGGCCGCTTCGCCGAGATACGTACGGCGACAGGCAAGGAGCGCGAGCGCACCGCCGCTGCGCTGCGCGCTGCCTACGAGCAGGCGAGCCAGGAAATGGCCGATCTTCTCGGTCGCGCGACGCAGGGCTTCCAGTCGGCGGCGGAGGAAATTCGCGGCGTCTCCGCGGAAATCCGCAGCGAACTCGATGCGACACGCGATGAGGTGCGCCGCGGCGCGCTCGAATTACCGCGCGAGACAGCCGAGCAGGCCGGCACGATGCGCCGCGTCGTCGCCGAGCAGATCAAAGCGCTGAACGAACTCACCGAGATCGTCGCGCGCTCGGGCCGCGCCTTCGATGTCGCGGAACCTGCGAGCCTGATCTCGCCGACGCGGCCGCCGGATCCGCCGGCGCCGCGCCCTAATGCGCCGCGCGCGGCGGAGCCAGTCCGACCGGCCGAGCCGGCGCGCAATTCCGAGCCTGCCGCGCCGGAGGTGCAGACACGCCCGCGTCCGCCGGCAACGCGGTCGCCGCAGATCGCCCGCGTTGAGGAGCGTCCGCCCGCGCAAAAACAGGATCGCAGTCATGGCGGTTGGCTCACCGATCTGCTCGCGCGTGCCTCGCGCGAGGAGCGTGAAGAACCCGCTGCGCAGCAGCAGGGCAATCGTCAGGCGCCGAACCGCGCGATCGACTCGATCGACGCGCTGTCGCTCGATATTGCGCGCCTGCTCGACCATGATGCCGTCGTCGATCTCTGGGATCGCTACCGGCGCGGCGAGGGGCACATTTTCAGCCGCCGGCTCTACACCGCACAGGGCCACGAGGCCTTCGAGGAAATCCGCCGGCGTTATCGCGCCGATGGCGCGTTCCGCGAGACGGTCGACCGCTACATCCAGGAATTCGAGCGGCTGCTCACCGAAGTCAGCCGCGACGATCCCGACAGTCCGCTGGCGAAGAGCTATCTCACCTCGGAGACGGGCAAGGTCTACACCATGCTCGCGCACGCGGCGGAGCGGTTCGAGTAGGCAGCGATAACCTTCGGCGGACAGCCGATGCGATGTGAGCTAGCCGATAAGCCACCCGGCACTGCGCGCGGGGCAATCCCTGTGGCTGTGCGCAACGACGGCGAAGTTTCGTGCCCTCGACGCATTACACTTTGCTAGTCGTATTGCGGCGACTCGCCGCAGCGGCTTAGCTTGGCCCCCTTTCGGGGGCGCCTATGGATGGAATCATCGCGCAAGACTGGTTGCCGGGCTTTTGTGCGCCACAAGCGCCGCTGCGTGTTCGCAATGCGCGTTGCAACGGCAAAGGATTTCTGTCGTGCTCCGCGTATTGATGGTTGGAAGAGGCATCGGGTTTGCCGATTGTCTGGTTCTAGCTGACTCCCAGACAATTGCGCGCGGCAACGCGACATACCGGTTCTATGAAGAAGGCAAGTCCGGCGTAGAAATGGATTCCCGATCAACCTAGTGCGTCGGAATGACGGCTACCGCACGGCCGTCGCTGCGTTCCCCGCCGCCGTCGAGCCCGGCCGCGCGGGCACTGGCGTCGCCGGCGGCTGCTCCTTCGCGCCAAAGATCAGCTGCTGTGGATTGCGCTCGAGCGACTTGAACACGCGGCTCACCTCGCCGACGGTTTGACGCGCGTCGATCGCCAGCTGCTCGTATTGCTTCAGCCCGTTGCCGGTGAAGCGCACGACGCCGGTCGTGATCTCTTTGGTTCTGACGTCGAGATTGTCGGCAAGCCGCTTGATCGACTTCGCCGCCTCCGACATCTCAGCAACGAGGCCCTTGTTGTCGTCTGTTGCGAGCAAGCCGTTCAAATTGGTAAATGTCGTATCGAGCTTGCCAGCGACCGCATTGAGCTTCACCGAAATCTCGCTCACTTGCGCGACGATCGTCTTCACCTTTTCAGGATCGACCGCTTTGATAATGCCATCCGCATCGGTCGTCAGCGCCTCGAGTTTCACGGCGAGCGGCTTGATCGCCTTGCCGACCTCCGCCGTCGCGGCGAGGAAATCGCGCACGCCGTCGGCATTATCGGCGAGCGACTTCGAGAAGATTTCCGCGTTCTTAAGTGTCTTACTGAGCGATCCGGCGTTGTCGTCGACAGCGTGATCGAGTTTCTCGAGCACATTATCGGCGCGCGCGGCAATCCGCGTACCCGTATTGATCAGGTTCGCGAAGTCTGAGCGGTCGCCCTGGATGACCGCGACGTTGCCGTTCTGACCGTTCGGCAGCTGCTCCGAATTATTGCTGCCGCCGGTCAGCGCGATCGAGGCAACACCCGTCAGGCCGCTATATTCAAGATGCGCCAGCGTGTCCTTGCGCATCGGCGTACGCGCATCGATGTCGATCGATACCATCACGTTCGAAGGATTGTCGGGCGCAAGTTCAAGCTTGCTGACCTCGCCGATCCGCAGCCCGTTGAAGAGCACGTTGCTGCCGCGGGTAAGACCGGAGACCGAGCCGGGGAACACGATTGCATAGTAGGCGTGCCCCGCCGACTTGCTCGCCCCGTTGAACCAGAAGACGAACGTGAAGGCGGCGGCGACCACCGCCAGGGTGAACGCGCCGATGATGGCGTGATTTGCGCGAGTTTCCATGGGCTCCGTTGGTCGCCTAAGAATCTGTTCGCATCACGGCAAGCTTGCGAGCCGGCGGCTGCATTTGGCGGGCGCGCTTGCCCTGGAAATAGGCTTTGAGCCAGGGGTGATCGGCTTGCGCAATCGCTTCGATCGGACCCTCCGCGATCACCTTGCCGTCGGCGAGGGCCGCGATCCGGTCGCAGATCGAGTAGAGGCTGTCGAGATCGTGGGTCACCATAAAGACGGTGAGGCCAAGGGTCTTCTGCAGCGTCGTGATCAGGTCGTCGAAATCGGCGGCGCCGATCGGGTCGAGGCCCGAGGTCGGTTCGTCGAGGAAGACAAGTTCGGGGTCGAGCGCCAGCGCCCGGGCAAGCGCGGCGCGCTTGATCATGCCGCCGGAAAGCTCGGAGGGGTATTTGTCGGCGGCGTCGGGCGCCAGACCGACCATTTCGATTTTGAGCCTGGCGAGTTCGTCCATGAGCCGCTGCGACAGCCGCAGATATTCGCGCATCGGTACCTGGATGTTTTGCATCACCGTCAACCCGGAGAAGAGCGCGCCCTGCTGAAACATCACGCCCCAGCGTCGCTCGATGGCGCGGCGCTGCAGCTCGCTCATCGCATCGGTGTCTTCGCCGAATGTCTCGATTTTCCCCGAGCGCTTCTGCACGAGCCCGAGAATGGTGCGCGTCAGCACCGATTTGCCGGTACCCGAGCCGCCGACGAAGCCCAAAACCTCGCCGCGATAAATATCGAGATCGAGCCCGTTCATGATCAGCTTGTCGCCGAAGCCGACGACGACATCGCGCACGCGGATGACGGCTTCCGGCGCGGCCGCAATCGTCGGCGCGATATTGGCCGAGGGCGAGGGTGACGACGACGAGAGATCGAGGATTTCGATATGTTCCATTCCCGCGGCCCTAGTAGTGCATGCCGGCGAAGAACATCGCGAACAAGCCGTCGACGACGATCACCATGAAGATCGACTTCACGACCGAGGACGTAACCTGCCGCCCGAGCGACTCCGCCGAACCCTGCACCGCGAGCCCTTCGACTGACGCGATCAGGCCGATGATCAGCGCCATGAACGGCGCTTTGACGATGCCGATGAAGAATGTGCTGAGGCTGATCGAGGTCTGCAGCCGCGCGATAAACGCCTCCGGACTGATGCCGCCGTAACCCCACACCACGCAAAGCCCGCCGAACAAAGCCGCGAGGTCGGCGAGAAACGTGAGAAGCGGCAGGCTGATGATCAGCGCGAGCAATCGAGGCAGGATCAGCACTTCGATGGGCGACAGGCCCATCACTTTCAGCGCATCCATTTCCTCGCGCATCTTCATCGAGCCGAGCTCGGCGGTGATCGCCGAGCCCGACCGGCCCGCAATCATGATCGATGTCAGGATCACCGCGAGTTCGCGTAAGACGAGGATGCCGATGAGATTGACGGTAAATGTCTGCGCGCCGAACTGGCGCAATTGCACCAGACCCTGCTGCGCGACGATCGCGCCGACCAGGAAATTGATCAGAACGATAATCGGCACGCTGCGCAGGGCGAACTGCTCAATGTGAAAGACGAGCGAGGTGATGCGGAAGCCGCGCGGACGCGCGAGCACGCCGCCTAATGCGGCGACGACATCGCCGAGGAACGCGACGCTTGAATAAACGTCGCGGGCGATCCCGTCGACGCCTGCGCCGATATCGCTTAAGAAATTGATGATCAGATTGCCGCGGCGCGGCCGCGTCGTCTCGAATTCACGAAAGCGCGCTTCGCGTAGCAGGATATCGTATTCGGGACGTACCCGCTCGATGTAGGTGGCGACGCCGCGTGCCGCGAGCGTCTGCCGCGCGCGATCGAGAAGCCAGGCGCCGGCTGTATCCATCCGGCCGACGCGGCTGAAATCGAAAACAACGCGCTTTCCTTCAGCGCCTGAAGCGACGAGGCCGTCGGCGCTGCTTTCAATTGCACGCGAGGCTTCAATCGTCCAATCGCCATCGAGGCGCAGACGCACGACATCGTCGGCGCGCTCGCTCGAAAAACGCGGCTCAGTTGAAAGGACGGCGATGGTCAGAAGCTCATCCCCATGCCCAGATTACCGCCGCTGTCGAAACCGATCGGCGGCTTTTTCAAACCGCTCGAAGATTCGTCGCGCGGCGCCGGCAGCACTTTTTTCTCGGCTTCAGCGGAACTCGACCAGCCTTCGAGTTCGCCAAACGGGCGCTTCACTTTCGGTTTCTCGTCTTTGGCTGTTTTCGGTTTGATAGCGGGGCCGCCGATTGCGGGAATGTCGTCGGCCTTTCCCGGTTTGGCCGCGACTTTCTTCGCGGGCTTCACGGCCTTTTCCATGCGCGGCGGCGGATCGGACGGGTCACTTGGCGGCTCCTGCTGCGCAAGAACCGGCGAAAGCGCGAAGCTAAGGGCCGCAACGGCGCCGATTGCGCGAAACGGCAGGATTGTTCGGATCGACATGAGCTTTGTCCCGATGCTTACCGGATGTCGTACATGCCGGTTTCGGAGAGATTGTGGCCGGCTCAGGGCCGGAGCGTGCGGTTGCCGCCGCGGAGGAGGACAAGGGCAGCGAGCCCCGCGAAGGTCAGCCCGGCAAACGCGATTGCCGCCATGACGAGGTAGGCGGCGCGTCCGAACTCGACCTGCATGTAACCGGACCAGAAGCTTGCGGCCGCAAGCGACAGCGCGCCCGCCGCCGAAAGCCAACCCTGCGCCTGGGCCCGCCGCTCCGAGCCGGCGAGGTGCGCCAGAAGATAGACGGCGCCGAGCTGCGTCGCGCCATAGGTCGCGCCGTGCAGCATCTGCAGGGCGAGAAGGGCTCCGGGGCCCGGCGCGGCCGCCATGCAGAGCCAGCGGAAGATCGCGACGAGACCACCCGTCATGAGCAGAGCGAAGGCATGCGAATCGCCGAGGCGCGGGCCGAGGAAGAGGAAGAACAAGGTTTCCGTGGCCACGCCCGCCGCCCACAAGACGCCGATGAAACCGTCGCCCACGCCTTCGCCGCGCCACTGCAGGCTGGCGAAGACGTAGAGCATGGCATGGCTTGCCTGGATCAAGGCGGCGGCCAGCGCAAAGAGTGCGATCGCCGCTGGCTGCGGGATGCGTCCGGCGAGCGTCGCGGACGTGAGGACGCGCGCCGTATTGCGCGGCAGCCGGCGGGCGCATTGCCGTGCGACGATGGTCGTGATGAGCGCGGTGCCGGCGAGGAGCCAGACGATCGCCTCCCGCGGCAGGACGCCCACCGCCTGGCCGCCGGCGACCATCATCAGCAAAACAGAGGCGGAGCCCCAACCGCGCACGCGGGCATAGTCCATCGCGGCCAGGCCTTCCCGCACGCGCCGGCGCACCTCGTTGAGGATCAGCGCATCGGCGAGCGGGATCACCGGCCCCTGCGCGAAGGCGAGGGCGGCGACCGCGGCGAGAATGAACCAGAAGCCGTCGATCAGGCCCATCGACGCATAGGCGCAGGCCGCGCCGAGCGCGCAGAACATCAGCATGCCGGGAATGTCCCCGGAGCGGTCGGCGCGCGGCGGGACGATGAGATTGGCGGCAAGGCGCATGAGCGGCGGCACCGAGGCGATCGCAGCGATCTCGCGCGCCGTGAGGCCGCGCGAGGCAAGCCAGATCGGAAAAAACGGCAGGTGGATGCCGATCGTGGCGTAGACGGACGCCGTCAGGACCGACAGCCGCAGCTCTGATACCGCCGCCGCGGTCCCGCTTTGCGCGGCCTTCATGCGCGCCGGCTCACTCCATCACCGCCGCCTTCAAGATGCAGACCATGGTGGCGTGCGCGGGCTCTCCCGACACATTGCGGATGACATGCGGCCGGTCGCAGCGGTAGCGCAGCGTCTCGCCGGCGCCGGCCCGCTCCGCCACACCCGCGACCGTCACTTCGAGCTCCCCTTCGAGCACCGACAGGCACTCGACGGAGCCGCGCTGATGCGCGTCGGATTCGAGGGCGCCGCCGGGATCGGCGGAGAAATCATACCATTGCAGCCATTCGACCGTCTTGATCCAGCCGATGATGGCGAGCCGGCACTTGCCGTCGTCGGAGACGAGGATCGGCGTGTCGGCGCGCGTCGATTTCTCCAGGAACGGCTCATCCTCGGCCGCCTGCAGGACGCGCTCGATCGAGACGTCGAGCGCCTGGGCGAGCCGCCAGATCGTCGCCAGCGTCGGGTTCGTCTCGTTGCGTTCGATCTGGCTGATGATCGACTTGGCGACGCCGGACTGCTCGGAGAGCTCGGAGAGCGACAGGTTGTAGGCCTTGCGCAGCCGCTGCACGGTCTTGCCGAGCTGGCCGGAAATCACCTGCGCGCCGGCATCCAAGGCTTTGGCTTTGTCCCGGCCCTCGACGCCCATGTCCCCTCTTGTCCCGTGGTTGCGTCCGAGAAAATAGACGAATCCGTGCGGAATATCGAACGGAATGTGGGAGCCTCTCCCTTTCCGCGACGCCGGGAGTTCCCGCCGGCCTTTGCCGCGAACATGCAGGGCGCCACCGACCGGATCGAAGTCGCAGGCGCGCAGGCGCGCAGGCGCACCAGCTCGCCGATCGCGGAGACAGACCGAAAGAAGCAGAAGACGGCGCTCGCTGTGGTGCGCGCCGGATGAGTGGGCGCGGCGCAGACCCGCCACGCGGCTCGCGCCACAGTAGCGGCCTCGGCGCGGGAGCGCCCGTGCCAGCGACTTGGCGCGCGGAATTTGCAATTGGCGAGCGGCACATTTGCCGGCTCATGCCTCTGGCCTGCTAACGCACGATGAGCGGCAGCACGATTGCGCCGAGACTTTTCGCATAGGCCGCGGCGCTGAAGAGGCTTTCGTAGGCGCGTCGCGTGTCGCTGTTCGCGATTTCCGCCGATGAGGACCGATGCGCCGCGCCGACCGCATCGCGCAATGCCGCTGCGAACGCATCTGCGTCGTTCGCAATTGTTACGTTGCGAAGTTCTGCAGGATCGAGCGTCATACCGCGGAATGCGAGGGGCGAGGCTATTAGCGGCAGGCCGGTGGACAACGCCTCGACGGCCTTGATTGAGAGGCCTGTTCCTTCAATCGTCGGCAGGAGCACGAGTCGCGCCTTTCGATAGAGGGCCGCCAGATCATCGACGCGACCAAGGAACGACGCGCGATGTTTTTCATAAAGGCCGGGGTGCTTCGCCCTTAGGCCGGCGTCGATGTTCCCGGCGATCGTGACGGGCGCATTGTTCGCGCGGGACATAACCTCCCGCAGAAACCACCCGAGGCTCTCGACGTTGGCCGGGTTGTTGCTCGCCACGATGAGGATCTCCCGTCCCTCGGCGCTGCCGGGCATGTCTCGCACCGCCGGATAGAGAAGATGATGCGGCGCATCGGGCAGATGCGTCTTGAAGAAGCTCTTCTCCTCCACGTTGAGGTGCAGCAGGGCGTCCGCGCGCCGCATTGTGTCCAACTCCTGCGCAAGCATCGCCTCAAACGTCCCTCGCGGCGGCAGGACGAACGGAGCCGTTTCGTTGATCAGGTCGAACTGGCGCGCCTGTACGTCGATGGTGTCGAGCACAATCGGCGCCCCGGCGGCGACTCGATCAGCGACAGGCATACAGAAAAAATGATTGCAGTGGACGAGGTCGATGTGCTCCGACTCGAGCTCAGGCGAAAGATCCGACCGTTCTGCGAAACCGGCTCGCATCACGGCGCCATTACCCTGCCAGTATGGGATCATGATGCGACGGAGAAACCGCGGCGCAAAAAACCGCCAATACGACACACCGGCAAAGTAGCGCGGCGCCGCTTCCATTTCTGGGGTTAGCCGTCTGTATTCACGCCACCACGCCGACGCCGGCGCATATCCCGGCTTGTCGCTGCAGGCGATCGTGACGACTCTCGCGCCAAGGGTTCGATAGGCGTCAACCTGACCGGCATAGACCTCATAGGCGCCGCAGGAGTGCCAGGCGGGATGCACTACCGCCACGGAGCACCCGGCAAGCGGACGATCAGACGGCGCCGTCGGCCCGAATTGAAGGTGTGTGCTCAACCTGTTGTCTCGATCGTCTCATCTGTGAAAGAAATACGCGAGATTCCGGACAGACAAAACAAGCGGCTTTTAGAGCCTAGATTGGCCGGTGGAGCGCGCTTCGCTAGCGACGGAGTCCTTGGCGAGCCACCCGATTGAGATCCCGCAATGCAAGAGGACGTCACCCTGTGCGTTCCGCCTACGACCTTGACGCTGAGCTCCTCGCAATGACGCTCACGCCCGGAAGAGGGCGCGCGTCATCCTTGCTGCGCATCCCTGCGCGTATCAAACATCGAAAGGACACGGGACGCCGGGTCACCGATCCTAATTTTTTTAGTGCCGGTCACCCGGCGCCCGTGCGCGGCGATTTTTGGCGTCTCGCGTCCCGCACTTCACGGGCGGCGTCAGAGGTTGCCCTCCGCGCCGCGCCGCTCGCAGCCCGTCGAAGCAGGCGGCCCGGTCGTATTGCCGGACGGGCGGGTCACTCGGCGCCTTCACCTCTTCCACGCCAGCAGGTTTCGCCGCGTGCGGGTGCCGGCAAGACGCCGTTTGCAAGAGCCTCCCGAGGCACGGGCCGGTTAGTCCCACGCCGCAGGCGCCGCTCCCCGCCCGCATCGCCCGGAACCGACCGGACGATGCCCTTGGTGGGCGGGGATGGGGAGGGTTATAAGAATATATTCCACAGAAGTCAATAAAAATCGCACGGCAGCAGGGATATTGTCCTAGAGTGCCGTGCCATCAGGCGGCGAGCGAACTCAAAAGATCGGCTTTCTCCAAAGCGCGCCGCAGGCTCACGTCGCCGACATGGGCGTAGAGCGCTGTCGTCGAGATGCTTTCATGCCCGAGAAGCCGCTGCAGGAAGAGCAGGTCGACCCCGTCTTCGAGAAGCAGCGTCGCCGCCGTGTGACGCAGCATGTGCGGCGTCACTCGTCGCGCGATCCCGGCTTGCTCTGCGAAAGCGCGCAGATGCTGGCGGAACATCTGCGTCGACCAGGGCCGAGCGGGCGAGAACAGAGCCGCCTCCTCATCCTTGCTTACAAGGGCAGCGAGACGCTGGCGCAGGCGCGGATCGACAATGAAGACGCGGCGCTCGCGCCGGCCTTTGCCGCGAACATGCAGGCCGCCGCCGACGGGATCGAAATCGGAGGCGCGCAGGCGCACCAACTCGCCGACGCGGAGACCGACCGAGACAAGCAGCAGGACCGCGGTCGCGGTCGCATGCGCCGGGTGAGCGGGCGCGGCGCAGACACGCCAGGCCTCTCGCGCCAGAGTAGCGGCCTCGGTGCGGGTCAGCGCCCGCGGCAGCGCCTTCGCGCGGGGGATTTGCAACTCCACCTCGGCGAAGGGCGAGACTGCAAGTGTTCCAGATCGCACCAAGTCCTTGTAGAAGCCGCGCAGGCACGCCATCCGCCGGCGGATCGTGCGCGGCGCGGCGGCGCGCTCGGAAAGATTTTGCCGATAGGCGAGCACAACTTCGGGCGAGCCGGGCGGGCGGGGGCGGGTGGCGAGAAACCGCCGGAAATCCCGCAAATCCGCCGCATAGGCGCGCAGCGTATGCTCCGACGGATCGCGCAAGCTCTTGTATCTGAGGAGGTAATCCGCCGCC
>JAXDNH010000006.1:0-3396 GCA_034669525.1 Methylobacteriaceae bacterium
CTTGAGATCGCGGTCCTCTATGCGCTGGATTGGGCCGCCCGTCACATCTGCACGCGCGGCCGGCTTGGCCGGATCGGCACGATCCATTTCGCGCACTGGGTGTTGCTCGATGGGCGGCGGCGCGGCCTTTTCTGCAGCTATTATGACGGCGGTCACGAACCCTACATGGACGATTTCATCAACAAGGCGGGGTTTGGGCTGAACTTGTCATTTTCAAGCGCTATCGGGTACCCGCAAACTGACTGGCTCATAAAAAAGGGCGCGTGGCGCGAGCAAGAATTTAAACACTTCCAGCGGCGCCATCAGATCCCGACTGACGTCTGGTACAAGGCCTATCCCGGTCTGACCACGCGCGACCTCGCCCGCAACAGTCGCATCCGCAACGGATTCGAGAAAACATCGATGAGCGACGACGAGATTCGCCGCTGGCTATCCGAAATCTAGCGGGAGGAAGTCGGTGACGCGCGGGACCGTCGACCCAAGAGACATCCAGGCGATCGCCAGGACGGCGTTCGACTCGCTGAACGGCGCTGCCTATATTCTCCTCCGCGTGGCGGATCCGGCCGCGGCGCGTGCTTGGCTGCGCGGACAGGAGCCGGCATGCGTTGCGGATGTTGGGGCGGATAAACCGCCCATCGAAGAGACTGTGCAGATTGCCTTCACTGCCTCGGGCCTGCGGGCGCTCGGCATCGAAGAGGAAATCATCTGCCGCTTCCCCCTGGAATTTGTCGAGGGGATGGCCGGGTCCGAGAATCGCTCGCGCCGGCTCGGCGACATCGGGGTCAACGCGCCGGAACGGTGGGATTGGGGGGCGGGCGAAAGGGAGCCGCACGTCCTTCTAATCCTCCTGGCGCCGAGAGCAAACCGGATCAGCACTTATGTGGAGGCGCTTCGACGTAGTGTCGAACTCTCCGGTTTCTCGCTGCCGGTTGCGCCGCTCACGACGAGCGACATGCGCGGCCATGAGCCGTTCGGCTTCAAGGACGGCGTGTCGCAGCCTTCCTTCGACTGGGAAGCTGCGCGCGAGCCCGGCACGGTCGCAGATCTTGACTACACGAATGAGATTGCGCTCGGCGAATTGCTGCTTGGCCATCGCAACGAGTACGGGCTCTTCACAGAACGTCCGCTGATCAAATCGAATGAGAAGAATGCGCATGTGTTAGCGCCCGCAGGGCAAGGTGACGGTCAGCATGATCTTGGCCTCAACGGCAGCTATCTCGTCTACCGCCAACTGAAGCAGGACGCAGTCGGCTTCTGGCGCTGGATCGCGGACGAGGCGGCACGTGCCGGCACGTCGCCCGATGATCTCGCCGAAGCTATGGTAGGACGGCGTCTCGACGGCAGCCCGCTACACGGTCTCGTCATCGAACGGGAGATTCCCGGCGTCTATGACCACGCCAAGAATGGTTTCGCCTTCAAGAGCGATCCAGAGGGATTGAGCTGCCCGATCGGCGCCCATATCCGCCGTGCCAATCCGCGCACTGGCGATGCGCCTTATGGCCGCCAGGGTGCGGTCGGCAACCTGCTCGTGACACTCGGGCTCAACGGTCGCCCCCGGCCGGGCGAGACCTCATCGACGCGGCCTTGGCCACATAATAGCACGATATGGCCAGGGGGACGCGCCGAAGACGATGCGATTTCCTCCTCCCGGTTTCATCGCATCCTTCGCCGCGGTCGTGAATATGGCGAACCAGTCGACCGCAAAACGGCGCGTGACGCCACGGCCTGCGGTCATGAAGCCGGGCTGCATTTTCTCTGTCTAAATGCCAATATCGCGCGGCAATTCGAGTTTATTCAGAGCGCGTGGGTCGCAAGCGCCACGTTCGGCGCGCTCTCCGGCGAACAAGACCCGTTGCTCGGCAATCGCGAGCCGTTCCCCGCGCCGCCGGTCCCTCCGACCGGGAATCCGACGGACGGGTTCACCCGGCCCGGCGCCGACCCCGCCTGCCGACACTCAACCCACCTGCCCCGGTTCGTGACGGTACGCGGAGGCGCCTATTTCTTCCTGCCGGGCTTGCGGGCGCTGCAGTGGATTGCCAGCGACTAACCCGTCGAAGCCGCCGTCACAACTCGGCTCGATGTGTTCGACGTCGTTCATCTGCTGGCGGAAGCGCGCCAGCTCGTCATACATGCGCTTGCGCGCGCGGTTCTGATTGCCGAGCGGCCGGTGCTCGGGCACGCAGTGCCACGGATTGAATTTGAGATTGCGCGCAAAGGCGAACTGCGCCGGGATATCGAAAATCTGCTGCGGAATACTCAAGGTTGCAACCGGAATACGCGGCGACAGGCGCTCCGGCCAGAGGACCGCGTTGTTCTCGAGTGGCATCAAGAACGGGTCGGTCTGCACCTGAACGCGCATTTCAAACTCGGCGCCCATCTCGTCGAGCGTACGCCGCATATTGTCGCGCAGGTAATTGTCCGCCGGCCGGAACGGCAGGCCGGCGATTTTGCGAGGCACCTTCGTCTTGGGCCAAAAGCTGTATTGCATCGCCTGTCCTTCGCCGAGCAAGTAAGGCACGCAGCTGTAGTAGGTGGCACCGAGCGGATTCGTCTGGGTCTCGTTCCACAGACCCTGCATGAGCATGTCGAGGAGATGCGGCTCGCGCCAATTGATGAAGTAGAAGGTCGGCAGGTGGCGGCGACTCCAATATTGCAGACGCGCGTTCGCTTTCGTGTCCGGGGTCACGAATGTCGGCGTGCAAACGGCAGTAAAATCCTGTGTCTGCTTCTCGTCTTTCCACAGTTTTTCGCCCGGAACCCCCATCACCTTCACGCTGATGCTGGCGAAGCCGACGTCGTTAATATCGGGCTCAACATGCGGCCCGGGCCCGGAAAAGCGGACCCAGCAGCAGTAGGTGCGCGGCGTTGCGAATAGCCCATGCCGGAGATGATCAGGCAGGCCCTCGTGAATGACGAGCTCTCCGCGCACAAGCCCATGCGTCTTGGTGTTGCCGGCGCGCTCGAAACCGCCTTGGGGAAAATCGATGAGGAGATGGCGGCGCATCTCGTCGATCATCGTTCGGAGATGCTTTTCCTCGCCCGGCTGCGGTGTCTCCTCGGCTAGGCCGAGGCCCTCGCGGCTGCGCTGCAGGTTGATCATCCATGTGAATAACCGCGCGAGCGGCGCTCGGAAGATGCTGTTGAAGGCAGGTCGCAGGAAGGGCTGCTCGAAACGGCGCTCCGTATGCAGCAAAATTTCTATGATTTTGTGTATAAACCTGAGGAGCATCGCCGTCCCCGTATGCCGTCGCTGCCCACACTCTTGGAGCCGCTGTCCCGTCGTTGGTGATCGACAGGGTGCCGAAATCGGAGCGATGTTGACATGTCGCGCGACGAATTCAAAATCCAGAATGCAGTTACTTATAAAGCTGGACTGCACAACAAAATGCTTTTACA
>JAXDNH010000007.1:0-30407 GCA_034669525.1 Methylobacteriaceae bacterium
TCACCGGATCGAGCTTGCCGGTGCGCGCGGCTTCGGTGAGATCGCGGGCGTATTTCTTCAACGCGTCATAGGAATTCTCGGCCGACGCGCTGTCGGCGGTGCGGCCCTTACGCAGCTCCTCGATCGCGGCGTTCAGCGTCTGCGGCGTCACGCCGGCATTGCCGAGGATTTTGGACGCGTCGGCGCTCTTCTCCATGGCGAGCGCGAGCAAAAGCCGCTCGACGGTGACGTAGGAATCGCCGGCCTTCTCGGCGATCCGCTCGGCCGAGTCGAAGACGCGTGCCGTCGTTGGCGCGAGATAGAGTTGGCCGGCGCCAGAGCCCTGCACCTTCGGCAGTTTGGCAAGTGCGAGCTCGGTCTGGATGAGGGCCTCGCGCGAGCGCCCGCCGGCGCGGTCGATGAGGCCCGCAGCCAGACCCTGGTCATCTTCGAGCAGCACTTTCAGGATGTGTTCGGGCGTGAATTGCTGATGCCCTTCGCGGCGCGCCAGCGACTCGGCCGATTGGATGAAGCCGCGCACGCGCTCGGTATATTTCTCTAGGTTCATATCTTGACCTCCTAGAGCGCCGGACCGGCCCCGAAGCGGTGGCCCGGCGCGTCAAAATGGATTCGGCTCCTTGCGGCAGCCGTTATGTCAGATGTAGGTGCGGTGCAGTGCGGGTGAAAGGGTTCAGCACTGCCCGTCGGCTTCTTTTCCCAGTTTGAACACGCCTTGACGCGGGCTGTCACGCCACCGTCAAATGCGAGCTCCTAAGCTGCGCAAGACGGCGAGGGCTAAAAGGAATACGGGAGGGATTAATGAGGGTTCGATGGCGCGCCGCAGGCGGCGCGATGGGCGTGGTTACGGCCCTCATCCTGACGGCCGGGATGGCTCGCGCGCAAGCCCCCGAGCAGCGCCGAATCATCATCTTCGTCTGGGACGGCCTGCGGCCGGATTCGATCACCGTGAAGGACACGCCGAACCTCTTCGCGATGAAAGAAGCCGGCGTCGAGTTCACCGACAACCACTCGACCTACCCGACCTTCACCATGATGAACGCGGCGAGCTTCGCCACGGGCTCGTTCTCCGGGACGACAGGCTATTACGGCAACACGCTCTGGCAGCCAGGCGCGAGCGGCAATGATTCCGCGGGAAAACCGTTCGATTTCCAGCAACCGGTTTTCACCGAAGATTATGCGCTCCTCAGCGACCTGACGGCCTTCCTGAAGGGCGACCTTCTCATGGTCGCGACCCTGTTCGAGGAAGCGCAGAAAGCGGGCCTGTCGACCGCGACAATCGGCAAGACCGGCGCCGCCTTCATCCAGGATTACAAGCGCGGCGGCATGATGCTCGACGAACGCGCCGTCCTGCCCCTTAGCCTAGCGAAAGAACTGCAAGCCGCCGGCATTCCGCTACCGGCAACCACGCCGAATGCTTATGCACCCGGCGAGCTGACGCTCGCGCAGGATAACGGGTCGCCCACGACATTCGGCACGCCGAAGCGGCTGAAAGACGGCGTGACCTTCGATGCGACCGACACGTCGGGCAGTCCCTTCAAGAAAGGGCTGCAATACATGTTCGACACGTATGTCAATTACATCCTACCGAAGAAGCAGCCGCGGCTTAGCGTCGTCTGGATCCGCGACCCCGATACGAGCCAGCACACATATGGCGTCGGCAGTGCCAATGCCGCCGACGCCTTGCGGTCCAACGACCAAATGCTCGGACAATTGCGCACGAAGCTGCAGGAACTCGGCTATGCTAACTCAACCGACGTCATCGTCGTTTCCGATCACGGCCATAGCAATGTCTCGGGATCGCAAAGCCTGTTTCCGCTTCGCGCGATTAGCGACGGGGAGATCGGACCTGTCGATTCCTCGGGGCATTCGGTTTCCGGACTGATCCGGCTTGCCGATCTCATGCATCGCGCCGGGTTCTCGGTGTTCGATGGAATGGGCTGCTCGTATCTGCCGGTCACTCTTGGCATCAAAGAAGATGGTACGGCCGTCTATCCGACGCTGACGGATACCGACGGGAAAATCTGCGGCAAGGAGGGGCAGAAGTACAATACCGGCGCCTTCAAAGTGCCGGAGAAACTTCCGCCGAAATCGATCGTGATCGCGGTCAACGGCGGCAGCGATTATCTCTACGTGCCCGATCGCAACAGCGATACGGTACATAGTGCGGTTGCCTTCCTGCAGACGCTTGGCGCCATGGGATCGATTTTCGTCGACAGCCGCTACGGCGACGTGCCCGGCACGATGCCGATGAATCTGGTCAGGATCGAGAATGCCGCGGGAAGAAACCCCGACATCATGGTGAGTTACGACTACGATGAAAACGCCGTGATCTATGGCATGAAAGGCACCGAATATTCAGGCGCGCTGCTGAACAATCCCTATCGCGGCATGCACGGCAGTTTCAGTCCGTACGATGTGCACAATACGCTAATCGCATTGGGGCCGGATTTCCGCGAAGGATTGAAAGATGAGCTGCCAACTGGCAACGTGGATGTCGCGCCGACGGTCGCTGCCATCCTCGGGTTAAGTCTGCCGCGTGCGGATGGACGACCGCTGCTTGAGTCGCTGCGCAACGGACCTTCGGCAAAAGATTTCCAGGTGATCACGGGAACATTTCGGCCGAAGCGGCCGGTCACCGGCATTGCGGTGAAGCGCCCGACCGACCCAGCGGGCAACGACATCGAGCCGGGACAGACGATGTACTCGTTTCAGCTCGACACGAAAGCGCTGAGCTATCAGGGCAAAACCTGGATGTATTTCGACAAAGCGAAGGTGATCCGGCAGTGATCCTCCGCCGCCTTGCATTGATCGGGATCGCCGCGCTCACCTATGTGACGGTTGCGGCGGCAGAGCCCGCGGAAAATTGGCAGACAGCTTTTCCGCGAGAATCTGCCGCTCAGCAAAGCATCTATTTCGAGGCGCGCTATCTGGATGCGAGCGGGATCGAGCATCGTCAGGAAGTTTGGCGCGAGGGCGCACGCCGTCTGCGGCGTGTCACCGACGGTCGCCTCGATCTCAAAGTCGAGCAGGACACAGACGGCGAATATCAATACCGACTCGGCGACCGCGCTCGGCACATAATGATCCTCGCTGACCGCACGTCGCTATACCGGATCGGCATTTTCTCGGACTGGGAGGGGCTCGCTTACGGGCTTAGCGAGCCGCGTCGGCCATACGAGCTCGCTACACTTGGCGGCGCTCTTGAGCGGAGTGGAATAGCTCCATGTGCCTGGACCACGATGACGATGATGACGGATTCCCAATCGGCGAGCCGCATCTGCTGGTCAAGCGAGTGGGGCGCGCCAATCTCGATTCAGACAAAGCGTGGCGACGATTGGGTGACGCAGTTCGCGATTACGGAAGTGCGCACATTCGAACCGTGCGACGCGACCTTTCAGATTGATGGCGTCGGCTACGTTGAGATCGACGCGCGCGCGAGTGACGACCTCGCCGATTAGTTTTCGCTGTCCGCTCGTCGCACTACATTGGCGGGGTCAGCCCATCGCGGCCGTAGCTGATGGTAGGCGCTTGCAGCGTGCCGTCTTCATTCCGCGTCGCCGCGAAGATGATGATCTGCGTGCCGGGCTTCAATTCGCTCCTGTCGCCGGCAACAAAAGCGACGATCGTCGTCTCCGGTGTCAGCGCGATTTTCGACTCCTGGCCTTTGTAGGTGACCGTCATGATGCCGCCCTGCACGCCGACGACCTGCAGGTTGACCGCGCCGTTGGTCATCTTGCTGTCGGGGAGGAGATCCCACGCGATGCGGCCTTCGGCGGTGCCGCGCCGCTCCTCCGGAAAAATATGGACCGCCACGGCCTTGTCGCTGCCGTCCGGGGCCGGCACGCTTGTGACGCCGATATAGGTGTTCGGCTTCAGATCCGCGACGCTGGCTTTGACGATAGCGGAGGCGCGGGCATTGTCGGCGAGGCGGACTTTAACTGATTCCCCCTTCCGCGATTTTATCGTGAGGTTCGGCCCATCAATGGTCTCGATCGCGCCGCGGAGCCGGACGGTTTGCGGCTGTTGCGCGAAGGAGGGGAAAGCGAGCATAAGCGCGCTGGCAAAGAGCGCGATAAAGCCTGAAAGCCGCATTTGATTCTCCCGGGGATGCCCACAAAGACGTCCCGCCGGGACGAATTATTCCTGCCGCGTCTTCAGCTTGAGCAAATCCGGGCGCCGCTCGAGCGTGATCCGCTCGGCCTCGGCGCGGCGCCACGCCGCGATCCACGCATGGTCGCCGGAAAGGAGCACCTCGGGAATGGCACGCCCCTCCCATTCGCGCGGACGCGTGTAGTGCGGGTATTCGAGGAGACCGTCCTCAAAACTTTCTTCCTGGCCGGAGGCTTCCTTGCCCATCACGCCCGGGAGAAGCCGGATGCAGGCTTCGATCAAGGCCATCGCGGCGATTTCGCCGCCGGCGAGCACGAAATCGCCGATCGAGACCTCGCGCAGCTGACGCGCTTCGATGACGCGCTCGTCGATGCCTTCGAAGCGACCGCAGACGATGAGGACGCCGGGCCCGGCGGCAAGGTCCCGCGCCGCGCTTTGTGTGAACGGCGCGCCGCGCGGGCTCATGAGGAGCCGCGGGCGGAGATCGTCTGCTGGGCTCGCCGCGTCGAGCGCGGCGCCGAGAACATCGGCGCGCATCACCATGCCGGGCCCCCCGCCGGCGGGCGTATCGTCGACGGAACGATGGCGGCCCAGTCCGTGCTCGCGGATTTGCGCGGTCTCGAGGGACCAGAGGTCCCGCTGCAGCGCATCGCCAATGAGCGACGCGCCGAGCGGCCCGGGAAAGATTTCGGGGAAGAGCGTCAGGACGGTCGCGCGCCAGGGCATGCGGTTTGATGGCGGGGCAGCGGGGAGCCGTCAATCGGCGCGCTCGTCGCCCGCGAACGGGTTGGTTGCAACAACGATCCTGGCGGCGGAGACGTCTACCACCGGCACGAGCGCGCGGCTGAAGGGCAGCATCGCCGTTGTTTTATTCGCCGCATCGGCCGGCGGTGCGATTTCTAAAACGTCGCCAGCACCGAAATTGTGCACGGCGACCACAGTTCCGAAAATCTCGCCGTCCTCGTTCTCGACGCGCAAGCCGATGAGATCGGCGTAATAAAATTCCTCTTCTTCGAGAGCAGACAATGCATCGCGGGGCACAAACAATTCCGTGCCGTTCAGCGCTTCGGCAGCACTGCGATCGCCAACGCCCGCCACACGCGCCACAAACAGGTCTTTACCGATCGGCCGTAGCGCGTCGATTGAGAAACGGCGCGCACCGCTCTCGTCATAGAGGGGCCCATAACCGCCGATCGCCGCCGGATCGCCCGTGTAGGACTTCAGCCGCACCTCGCCGCGAATGCCATGCGGGGCGCCGAAAACTCCGACCAGGATTTTTTGCGGGGTGCCGGGCACGGGTCCGTGCCGGCTAATTCCGCTCGTCGGGCAACGTTGGAATCGGCAGAATGCCGATTCCCTCGTCCAACAGCGCCCTTGCCTCTTCGGCCGTCGCCTGACCGCGGATCGGCTGCTCGGGTGCCTCACTATCGTGAATGCGGCGGGCCTCTTCCGGGAAACGCGAGCCGACATCGACCGTCGTCTCCATCACTTTGGCGTGCAGTTCGCGCATCATATTGCGCAACGCGGCGTGCTTCTCGTCGAAGAGCGCCACGGGCCGTCTTTCCTCGGCCGGTTTCGCCACGTCCGCGCCGGGAGCTTCCGGCGCCGGCAACGCCGGCATGGCCCGATCCGTGCGCGCCACGCGCGGCGACATGATCGCCTTCGTCACATGGGCCGACTCACAAAAGGGGCAGAGAACGAGTCCCACTTGCGATTGGTCATCGAACGCGCCGCTGTTTGCAAACCAGCTGTCGAATTCGTGCGCGTTGTCGCAGATAAGCGAGTAACGGATCATTGCGGAAACTTACGCGGCAAGCAATGCATCGAGCTTGCCGTCCGCATCGAGATCATAGAGGTCGTCGCAGCCACCAATGTGCTTCTCGCCAATGAAAATCTGCGGAACGGTCGAGCGGCCGCCCGCGCGCGCCGCCATTTTCATCTGTGCGGCGCGGTCGCCATCGACCGGGATCTCGTCATATGACGCGCCCTTCTTCTTCAAAAGGTCCTTAGCCGCATAGCAATAAGGACACGTACTTTTCGTGTAGATCGTGACGATGGACATAACCGATTCCGAAGCTCGCGGCTTATATCGGGTCGTCATGCGCTTGTCACAACCCGTGCGAAGACAAGCACATCGACGCCTTTGGCACCGCCACGCAGAAGTGTCCGCGCGGCGGCATTTGCGGTCGCGCCGGACGTAAGCACGTCGTCGATGAGGACGATGTTCGTGCCGAAGATTTTCGGCTTGGCCTCCTCCGGGACGCGAAAGGCGCCCTGAACATTGCCGGCACGCTGGGGCCGGCTCAGGCCCACCTGCGGCGGCGTCTGCTTGATGCGCACGAGCGCCTGCGTGTCCACCGGCACGGCGCTGGCTTTCGAGACGCAGTGCGCAAGCGCCGCGGCCTGATTGAACCGCCGCGAGATCAGCCGCAACCGGTGCAGCGGCACGGGCACGATAAGATCGGCCTCAGCGAGAATTTCTGCGCCGGCGCGCGCCATCCAGGCGCCCATCGGGCGCGCAAGTTCCAGCCGGTCGCTGTATTTGAGCCGATGCACTAACCGCCGCGCCGGCCCGTCATCGTAGCGCACGACCGCCCGCGCCCGGCCAAAAACCGGCGGATCGGCCATCGCTTCGGGTGAAATCAGGCCCGGGCTGCGCAGGTCCTGCGCGAAGGGCGTCCCAAGCCGCTCGCAATAGGGCCGCTCGATGAAGCGCATCTCGCCCCAGCACTCGGAGCAAAGCGCCTGGTGCACGGCCGTCGCCTTGCGGCAGGCGAGACAAGCGGGCGGGTAGAGGATGTCGAGCGCGCGGCCGCCGATAGCGTGCAGCGCTGCGGCGGCTTGCCCAACGCGCGGCTGACTTCTGAACGCTTCTCTCAAGCTCGGGACCATCGCTTTTGACGCTACCCGCCCGGCTTCTTAAGTAAAGGCCTTGGCCGCGCCCCCTCCCCTTTTCGACAGACGCCTGGTGCGGCAACGCCTTGCGCGGGCGTCCAAAGCGCCGGCGCATTTCCTTCTCGACCGCGTCGCCGCGGACTTCGCCGAGCGGCTGTCGCTCGTCTCGCGCCCCTTTCCCCGCGCGCTCGACCTCGGCACGCCCGGGCCGCAGATCGCAGAGGTGCTTCGAAGCGCGCCCGAGCGGCTCGTCATTCGCGCTGCGCCGCTACGGGAAAATGCGGGGCCGGCTCTGTCGATTGTTGCCGACGAGGAGGCGCTACCTTTTGCGTCCGGGTGCTTTGACCTCATTGTTTCCGTCCTGTCGCTGCAATGGGCGAACGACCTGCCGGGCGCTCTCGTGCAAATCCGACGGGCGCTAGCCCCCGATGGTCTCTTCCTCGCCGCCCTCGTTGGCGGCCAGAGCCTGACGGAACTGCGCACCGCGTTGACCGCCGCCGAGGCGGAACTTACCGGCGGCGCCAGTCCGCGCATCGCGCCATTTACCGATATGCGCGACCTCGGAGGGCTCTTGCAGCGCGCCGGCTTCGCGCTGCCGGTGACCGATGTCGAGCCCATACTCGTGCGTTATGCCTCCATGTTCGCGCTGCTGCGGGACGTGCGTGCCATGGGCGCGACGAATGCGCTGACCGAGCGCAGCCGAGTGCCGCTGCGCCGTGCCGTTTTCACGCGCGCGGCGGAGATCTACGCCGATCGCTTCAGCGATTCCGACGGGCGTGTGCGCGCCACGTTCGAGATCGTTTGGCTGTCGGGCTGGGCACCGCATGAGAGCCAGCAAAAGCCGCTCGCCCCCGGCTCGGCGCGGATGCGTCTGGCCGATGCGTTGAACGCAAGCGAAGAGAGATTGCCCCGCGATTAAGTCTCGCGCGACCAGGCGACCTCGCCCAGGTCTTCACGGAACGCAAAGCGCTTCACATGATCGACGACGACAGCCTGCATGCGCGTCAGACTTTCCTCGTCCGGCGCCTCAAGATGCATGACAAGCGCCTGCGGTTCGGCCTCGAAACGGCAGACCCGATCATCGGCGAAAGGCACGCGCCCGCGCTCGGACGTAAAGTCGACCGCGAATTTATGACTCCAGTGCTTGCAGACCTGCTGCAGGTAACGGCTGGCGTTAGGGGTCGCGACGCGGGCATTGGAAGATGGCATGAACTGTCCCGATCTTCGGATTAAGGACGAATTCCCGCCTGTTTACAGCATGGCGCATAGATTTGTCATTCGCGCGAGGATTCCGCTCCAGAGGCAATCAAATGCAGACGATTGTTGTCCCCATCGCAGCCGAACACATCGAGGCGTTCCATCGCATGCTCGATATCGTCGCGCGCGAGCGCAAATATCTCGCTCTCCTCGAGGCTCCCCCGCTCAATGACGCCCGCGCCTTCATCATGAACAACATTGCGAAGAACAATGTGCAGCTCGTCGCACTCGCCGGCGGTGAGCTGGTCGGCTGGTGCGACGTGCTGCCCAAGGACCGGCCGATCCATGCGCATGTCGGCGTGTTGGGCATCGGCCTCTTGCCTCCGTTCCGCGGCAGGGGCTTGGGAGTGGCGCTCATGCAGGACGCGCTACGGCAAGCCTCAGGCCGCGGATTCGTCCGCGTCGAGCTGACGGTGAGGGCCAAGAATGCACGCGCGATCGCGCTTTACGAAAAATTCGGCTTCAAACGGGAAGGCGTGTGCCGCGACGCCGTCTTTGTCGATGGCCATTACGAGGACCTGATCCTCATGGCAAATATCGACCGGTCGCGCGAACTGGCCGCCTGACGCTTGTCAGTTCTCCGCTCGGCGTTGCGCTACGACCGTTCGCGCAATGAAGGGAAATACATACCAGAGCGTTGCGAGAAATGCGGCAACCGCCATCGCGATCCAGAAGCTCGCCTGATCATTATCGAGGACAAGGTGGCCGAGAATGTATATCTCGAAGGAGATCGCAGTCAGCAGCGGCAGCATGGATATCGCGATCATGACGGACGCGAGCTGGATAAAAAAACGCGAGACGCTGTGTTCCTCGACGATGCGATGGTAGGCGGCGGGCGCCATGATCAATCCGATCGCCACCGCGATAAGCAGAAGCGCCACGTAATGCAGCATCTGCTGTTGCATCGGGATTTGCGTGAAGCGCTGGTTGAAGACGGCGATAAGCTGAAAACCGAATAGCGCCTGGATGCCAGGAAGCACCATGCGGGCTTCTTCGATGGCGTTCTGTGCCCGCTTGTCGAGCTCCTCCTTCTCGGCCTCGGACTTTGATTTATCCTTCTTATCCTCGCCTTTATCAGTCATCGCTTTCTTCAACCCGCCCGCGGATGCGCCGAGCTGTATGCCGCGAGCAATCGCGCCGTGTCCACGGCAGTGTAGAGCTGCGTTGTGGAAAGCGACGCGTGGCCGAGGAGTTCCTGGATCGTGCGCAAGTCGCCGCCGCGGCTCAAAAGATGCGTCGCGAAGGAATGGCGCAGCGCATGCGGCGTGGCCGTGTCGGGCAGCCCGAGCGCGCCGCGCATGCGCTCGACGGCCAGCTGGATAATGCGCGGCGAGAGCGGACCGCCGCGCGCGCCGACAAAGAGAGGTCCTTCCGGAGCGATGGCGAAGGGACAGACGTCGAGATATGCCTCGATCGATTCCTGCACCTTGCGGATCACCGGAACGGTGCGGGTCTTGCGGCCCTTGCCCAGAACAGTGACGTGATCGCGTCCGGCAATGGGCGCCTCGCTGCGCTTCAGGCCCAGCGCCTCGGAAATGCGCAGGCCGGCTCCATAGAGGAGCGCCAGCACCGCGGCATCGCGCGCCAGCACCCAGGCCGGCCGGGTTTCCCCCGCCCGGCTCCCGACATCGGCCAGATCGCGGGCGCCGGCGACCGACAGTGGCTTCGGCAGGCCGCGTGCGAGCTTCGGCGTACGAACCGCCGCGAACATGCCGAGCTTGCCTTTGCCTTGCCGCTCCAGAAAGCGCGCGAACGAACGGATGCCGGCAAGCGAGCGCAGAAGCGACCGGCTCCCGATCGCCTCCCTCCGGCGGCTTGCCAGAAACGCGCGGAGATCAACACCGGTCAGTTCGCGTAACGACATAAGGGAGGGCGGCTCGCCGAGATGGTCGGTCAGAAACTGCAGGAATTGCCGCAGATCGCGGGCGTAGGCGGCGGCGGTATGGGGTGAGACGCGCCGCTCGCCGGTGAGATGAGCGAACCAGCTCTGCGCCTCAAGGATAAGGTCCGCGGCGGCCGGAAAGGCGGGCGGCGGTATTTCGGCAGCAATGTCGCGGGATGTTCGAGCCATATCACGGAGCTTCCCCGACCCAGGTGAAGGAAGCCTTGCCGGGTCAGGTGGCAGCTCTGATCTGCGCGATCGCCTCGGTCATGAATTCGCTCATTGCGCGGCGAATCCGGTGTTCCGACACATCCAGCCCCGCAGCATCGAAGTCCCGGCGAAGCTTGCGATAGACGTCCTCCTCGCCTTTCTCCTCCACATCTGCGGCGATCACGTCCCGGGCATACGCCTCGGCCTCGGCGCCGCCCTTCCCGAGTTTCTCGGCGGCCCAGAGGCCGAGCAGCTTGTTGCGGCGCGCCTCCGCCCTGAACCGCAGCGCTTCGTCATGCGCGAATTTTTTCTCGAAACTGTCCTCGCGCTTGTCGAACGTCGTCATCCCTTCCTCCGAATGGCAGCGGCTCCCGAAAGCGGCCACAAAGGCCTTATACGGATTGGTTGGCAAAAACCTAGTCCGACGCGCTTGAGCGAGAGACCCGATCTTCCGCGCCAGCGCCGGTCTAGTCCGGCCGTTCACCGTCAGGTGGGCGGCTCCCGGCGGAGGTTCAGACGGCGGGTTGTAACCCGGAAGTGAAGGGGTTACTTCCCACCCAAGGCCGAGGTCGCAGGATGAACGCCTCGTCGGACGGCTTCGCCGGTCGCGGGGGCACAACAGGAGCCACGGCCAGTCTCATGGATTTCCTCAAGCCCCGGTTGATCCCGATGAATCGCCGCCGTCGCATTTACGAAGGCAAGGCCAAGGTCCTGTATGAAGGTCCCGAGCCCGGCACCTTGATCCAGCACTTCAAGGACGATGCGACCGCATTCAATGCCAAAAAACATGAGGTGATCGACGGCAAGGGGGTCCTCAACAACAGGATTTCCGAGTTCGTCTTCCAGAATCTCAACGACATCGGCGTGCCGACGCATTTCATCCGCCGCCTCAACATGCGCGAGCAGCTGATCCGCGAAGTCGAGATCGTGCCGCTCGAAGTGGTCGTCCGCAACGTCGCCGCCGGCTCGCTCGCGACCCGCCTCGGCATCGAGGAGGGCACGCAGCTGCCGCGCTCGATCATCGAATTCTATTACAAGAACGACGCGCTCAACGACCCGATGGTGTCGGAAGAGCACATCACCGCCTTCGGCTGGGCGAGCCCGCAGGAGATCGACGACATCATGGCGCTCGCCATCCGCGTCAACGATTTCCTCTCCGGGCTTTTCCTCGGCGTCGGCATCCGGCTCGTCGACTTCAAGATGGAATGCGGGCGGCTCTGGGAAGGCGAGATGATGCGCATCGTTGTCGCCGACGAGATTTCCCCCGATTCGTGCCGGCTCTGGGACATCAAGTCGAAGGACAAGCTCGACAAGGACCGCTTCCGCCGCGACATGGGCGGCCTCGTCGAAGCCTACACCGAAGTCGCGCGCCGCCTCGGCATCATGCAGGAGAACGAGCCGCCGCGCACCGGGGGGCCGAGGCTCGTGCAATAGGCGCAGTTTCTGTGCCTTTGGAAAAACCCGCCTGTCGAGGCGGGTTTTTTGTTTGCGGCGTATGCCCTATTAGCTCCCCAGGCAGCTCCGGTGTTCCATGAAAGCGCGCGTCACCGTCACCCTCAAAACCGGCATTCTCGACCCGCAGGGCAAAGCGATCGAGGGTGCGCTGAGATCGCTCGGCATCGAGGGAATCGCCAGCGTCCGGCAGGGCAAGGTTTTCGAGGTCGAGGTGGAAACGACGGATCGCACGCGCGCGCAAGGCCTGCTCGAGCAAGCCTGCGACAAGCTCCTCGCCAACACGGTCGTCGAAAACTATCGCGTCGAACTGATTTGAGTACGCAGATGAAAGCTGCTGTGATCCTCTTCCCCGGTTCGAATCGCGAAGGCGATGCGGCGCGCGCGATTCGGCAGGTTTCCGGCCGTGCGCCCGCAATCGTCTGGCATGCCGAGCATGGGCTTCCAAGCGGCACCGATCTCGTCGTGCTGCCCGGCGGCTTTTCCTACGGCGATTATCTGCGTTGCGGCGCGATTGCCGGGCGCGCGGCGATCATGGATGCGGTGCGTGCGCACGCCGCGCGCGGCGGCTACGTGCTCGGCATCTGCAACGGATTTCAGATCCTTTGCGAGGCGGGACTTCTGCCCGGCGTGCTCATGCGCAATTCGAAGATGCACTTCGTCTGCCGGATGCAGCATTTGCGCGTCGAGCGCAACGATACGGCCTTTACGAACGCTTACGCGCGCTACCAGGTGATCAAAGTCGCGATCGCGCACGGCGAGGGCAATTATACCGCCGACGATGAGACCTACGCGCGCCTCGAAGGCGAAGGCCGCGTCGCCTTCCGGTATTGCGATGCGCAGGGCCATATCGGCGCATCCAATCCGAACGGTTCCGCGAGCGACATTGCCGGCATCTATTCGGAAAAACTCAACGTGCTCGGCCTGATGCCGCATCCGGAGAATCTGATCGACCCGCTTGTCGGGGGGACCGATGGGCGCGGCATGTTCGAGAGTTTGGTCGCGCACCTTGAACTCGCACCGGCATAGGCTTTCTCAGGCGACCCCCCTCCGTGCCTCCTCGACGCCCCCTGTCAACTGCGGAATTTTTTCCGGCA
This sequence comes from Methylobacteriaceae bacterium, assembly GCA_034669525.1. GTDB lineage: Bacteria > Pseudomonadota > Alphaproteobacteria > Rhizobiales > Beijerinckiaceae > JAFASC01. Next base: position 12,904 of record JAXDNH010000007.1, read on the forward strand.
CGTTTGGACGTCCCAACAAAAACCCTTGGCCTTCGTCGCAGCCTTCTTCGCGAAGGAACCGCAAATGCTCCGCGGTCTCGATCCCTTCGGCCAGAACCGGAATATTAAGGCTTCGTCCCAGCGCGAGGATGGCACGCATGATTGAAACCGCTTGCGCATTGTCCGGCAGCCGGTCGACGAAAGAGCGATCGATCTTGATCTTGTCGAAGGGGAACGCCTGCAGAGTTGAGAGCGACGAATAGCCAGTGCCGAAATCATCCATTGCTATGGCGACGCCCATCGCCTTGATCTGGCGAAGCACGTGAAGCGTACGCGTCATGTCGTTGATCAGCGTCGTCTCGGTGATCTCCAGTTCGAGACGCGATGGCGCGAGTCCGGTTTCGAACAGGATATCGCGCAAGATCGTCGGGAGATCGGTGTGCGCAATCTGCACCGGCGAGATGTTGACCGCGATTCTATAGGGGCGCGGCCATTTTGCAGCCGTAGCGCAGGCCTCGCGCAGAACCCATTCGCCGATCGGCACGATGAGCCCGGTTTCCTCGGCGATCGGGATGAAGTCGACAGGCGAGATATTGCCGCGGGTTGGATGATGCCAGCGTAAAAGCGCTTCGTAGCCGAGAATCTCGGACGTCGAGATGCGGGTTTGCGCCTGATAATGCAGGCTGAGCTGCCCTTCGCTGAGCGCTTGGCGCAGGTCGAGTCCGAGGGCACGCCGATCGCGGACTTTCACGTCCATGTCAGGCTCGAAGAAGCACATCTTCTTGCCGAGCATAGTCTTCGCTCGATACATCGTGAAATCGGCGTTGCGCATCAACTCGACACTATTCGCACCATCCTGCGGATAAACCGCAATGCCGAAACTCGCACCAATGGCAATTCTGTGCCCCTCAATGAGTATAGGCGCGGCGAGCGCGGCGTGCAGCCGTTCCGCGAATTCCATCGCGCCTTTCGGCTGTGGACAGCCGACCTGCACCGCGAAGAATTCATCGCCGCCGAAGCGTGCGAGGTATTCACCGGGCTGCAGCGCCGCTGCGAACAGTTTTGTCACCGCGATCAGCGCGCGGTCGCCTACTCCGTGTCCGAAAACGTCGTTGATCTCCTTGAACCTATCGAGATCGATGCAAATGACTGCGGCACAGTCAGGGTGACTCGCAAGCGCATCGTTCAGCCGATCCCGAAATGCGGCCCGGTTGGGTAGTCCAGTCAGCGCATCGAAATGTGCGAGATAATGGATGCGCCGCTCCGAGGCGAGCTGCGCGCGCTGCGCCTCGTGATTTCGTCTGCGGTCCATCAGATACGTCGTGAACGCGGGCCCGATGACGAGGAAACTTACGCCGCAAACGGCGATTGCGATTGTCGTATGCGATGTCGTCTGCTGCGGCAGGATCGTGAAAACATCGGGCACGATGCTCAGCGCTGCCATTGCGGTGAAGTGAAGCGCAGCAATCGCGAAAACCAGCGCCGCCACGCCGGCGTAACGCATCAATGAAGTCCCTCGAATTGACAGGTGCGTCGCAAGTGCGCCGAAGGCCACCGCCATGATTATGGACGCCGCCACATAGGTCGGATCCCACAAGATCGACCCCTCTGCCTTAAATGCCTCCATTCCCGTGTAATGCATTCCGACAATACCGGCCCCAATAAGGGCGCCGCCGATCTCAGGCAGAAACCGATTTTTCAAAGAGGCAACAACAAACCCGACGATCAGCATGCCTATTCCGACGAAACCCGATGCAGCCGTTCCGGCAGGATCGAATCCAGTGGTGACACCAGGCGCATATCCAAGCATCGCGACGAAATGAGTTGTCCAAACCGCTGCGCCGCCGGCAATGCCAGCCAACAAGGACCATTGGAGCCGGAGCATGAAGAGCTCGGCGGCGCGGGCGCGCAGCCACAGACGGATAGCAATCCAGGAGCCGAGAACACAGACCGCAACCGCCAGCAACACGAGCTTCGGATCGTGTTCGGTTCCAAGACAAGTCAAAACCCGCAGCATTCAACCCTCAGCTCGCCCAACGTGGCGGAGGGACATCCCGGCACTTGGGTGCACCCAAATTGCCGGCTGGAGGTGAACCAATCCTTTGCCGATTTGGTAAACCGCAGACATGCCGCATTGCATCGGCCGTGAACCGCCCCTATTCCCGGACCCATGGTTAGGAAGGCATTCACTTGAGCCGCAACGAACCGGAGATCACGCCCGAACTCGTCACGGCGCACGGGCTGAAGCCCGACGAGTACGAGCGCATTCTGGCGCTGATCGGCCGTGTGCCGACGTTCACGGAGCTCGGCATCTTTTCAGCGATGTGGAACGAGCATTGCTCGTACAAATCCTCGCGCGTCCACCTGCGTAATCTGCCGACCAAGGCGCCCTGGGTGATCCAGGGGCCGGGCGAGAATGCCGGCGTCATCGACATCGGCGACGGACAGGCCTGCGTGTTCAAGATGGAGAGCCACAACCACCCCTCTTTCATCGAGCCCTATCAGGGCGCAGCGACCGGAGTCGGCGGCATCCTGCGTGACGTCTTCACGATGGGGGCGCGGCCGATCGCCTGCCTCAACTTGTTGCGATTCGGCTCGCCCGATCATCCGAAGACACGGCATCTTGTCGGCGGCGTCGTTGCCGGCATTGGCGGCTACGGCAACTCCTTTGGCGTGCCGACGGTTGGCGGCTCGACCGGGTTCCACCAGTGCTACGACGGCAACATCCTCGTCAACGCGATGGCGGTCGGCATCGCGGACAAGGACAAGATTTTTTACGCCAAGGCGACCGGCGTCGGGAATCCGATCGTCTATCTCGGCTCGAAGACCGGCCGCGACGGCATCCACGGCGCGACCATGGCGTCGGCGTCGTTCGAAGAAGGGGCGGAAGAAAAGCGCCCGACCGTGCAGGTCGGCGATCCCTTCGCCGAAAAACTCTTGCTCGAAGCCTGCCTCGAACTCATGGCGTCCGGCTCGGCCATCGCTATCCAGGACATGGGCGCGGCGGGGCTGACCTCCTCCGCCGTCGAGATGGGCGCCAAGGGCGATCTCGGCGTAGAGCTCGATTTGGACGCCGTGCCCTGCCGCGAGACCGGTATGAGCGCCTACGAGATGATGCTCTCCGAAAGCCAGGAGCGCATGCTCATGGTGCTCGATCCCATCCGGGAAGCTGAGGCCGAGGCGATTTTCCGCAAGTGGGGGCTCGACTTCGCCATCGTCGGGCGCACCACCGACACGCTGCGCTTTGTCGTGAAACATCTCGGCGAGGTTAAAGCCGATCTGCCGATCAAGGAGCTTGGCGATCAGGCGCCGCTCTATGACCGGCCCTACATCGCGACGCCGCCGGCAAATCCGGTCGACGCAAATTGGGTCCGGCCGCCGGTCGACAACCGAACCGCACTCCTGCGGCTCCTCGGCTCCCCCAATCTCTGCAGCAAGCGGTGGGTCTGGGAGCAATATGATCATCTGATCCTCGGCAACACGATCGTCCCGCCAGGGGCAGACGCCGCCATCGTGCGGATCGGTGACGGCCCGAAGGGCCTCGCGCTGACAACGGATGTCACGGCGCGTTATTGCGCAGCCGATCCGGTGGAAGGCGGACGACAGGCGGTCGCGGAAGCCTGGCGCAATTTGATCGCGGTCGGCGCGCGGCCGCTCGCGATCACCGACAACCTGAATTTCGGTAATCCGGAGCGGCCCGAAATCATGGGGCAGTTCGTCGGCTGCCTGCAGGGCATCGGCGAGGCCTGCCGGGCGCTCGATTTCCCGGTCGTGTCCGGAAATGTCTCGCTCTACAACGAGACCCGCGGCCAAGGCATCCTGCCGACGCCCTCGATCGGCGGCGTCGGTGTGGTCGATGATATTGCGAAGATCGCAACGCCGGCCTTCAAGCGTGAAGGCCACGCGATTTTGTTGATTGGCAAGACGCGGGGCTGGCTGGGACAGTCCATCTACCTCTCCGAACTCTGCGGCCGCGAGGAAGGGGCGCCGCCGCCGGTCGATCTTGCCGAAGAACGCCGAAACGGCGAGTTCGTAAGTGCGGCGATCAAGGCCGGACGCGTGACTGCCGTGCACGATCTGGCCGAAGGCGGCTTAGGTGTGGCCCTTGCGGAGATGGCGATCGACGGCCGTCTGGGTGCACGAATCGACCGGCTGCCCAACGGCGCACCTGCGCACGGGGTGCTGTTCGGGGAAGGCCAGGCACGCTATCTCGTGACCGCCACGGTGGAGGCCGCCGAAGCACTGGTTCGCGAGGCTGAGGCTGCGGGTGTGCAAATTCTCCGGCTCGGTGAAACCGGCGGGAACGCGTTGATCCTGCCGGATTTAGCGGCCATTCCGGTTGCGGAACTGGTTCAGGTCCATGAGGATTGGCTGCCGGGCTACATGGCGGGCGCGCCAGCGCCGACGAACTGAAGGGTTTTGGGGATGGCCATGCACGCGGCGGAAATCGAGCGGCTGATCAAAGCGGAGCTGCCGGACGCCTCGGTCGAAATTCGCGACCTCGCAGGCGACGGCGACCACTACGCCGCGACCGTCATCTCACCTGCTTTCCGCGGCAAAAGCCGCGTGCAGCAGCACCAGATCGTCTACAAGGCGCTGCAAGGCCGGATGGGCGGCGAATTGCATGCCCTTGCGCTGACCACGGCCGCGCCACAGGAGTAGCTGTATCTGCAGGTTTGGCAGGACGGCTATCCAAGAGCGCCTTGCGGGCCTCTTGCGCGGGAGGGCCCAGAGCCCCAAGATTATTGAAATGCGGAGATTCCTATGAGCGACGCCCACAGCACAATCGACAAAGCCGTAAAGTCGAACGATGTAATCCTCTTCATGAAGGGCACGCCGCAATTCCCGCAATGCGGATTCTCCAGCCAGGTCGTGCAGATACTCGACTATCTTGGTGTCCCGTTCGAAAGCGTGAACGTGCTCGCCGACGCCGACGTCCGCCAGGGAATCAAGGATTACGCGAACTGGCCGACGATCCCCCAGCTTTATGTGAAGGGCGAGTTCGTGGGCGGCTGTGACATCGTGCGCGAAATGTTCCAGTCGGGCGAACTCGCTTCGCATCTGACAGATGCGGGCATCGTCTGCAGCCAGCCGGCGAAGGCGTCTTAAGCCAGCCTCCCACTGCGGGCCTGGGCCCGCGAGATGGCTCTGAAGCTTCCGGCACCTGAGCCGCGATAGGGCCTAGCCTACCGCCCCACCCGCAGGCATTGCGTTTTTTGCAAGTAGCCCCACAATAGGGGCGGCATGAACTTGCGATACTCGCAGGTCTGCGGTTGCCTCGGGGGAGTTCCGATGCTGGACCAACGCCTCGTCGCCTGGATCAAGGACGGCCTGTCGCGTCCAGGCAAGAGCCAGAACGGCCTCGCCGAAGCGCTCGATGTCGACCCCTCGTCGGTCTCCCGCCTGCTCAAAGGCGCCCGTCAGGTGAAGACGCGCGAGATCGAGCTGATCTCCTCCTACCTCGGTTATGGGCCTCCCGCGGACGCGTTCGGCTCCGCTACGGGGCGCCCGCGCGGCGCGGCGGCGTCCACCGCTGCGGTTGTGGAGGCGATCGAAGCGATCGAGCGCGGCGAACTCGTCGTCGTTACCGACGACGACGACCGCGAAAACGAGGGCGACCTCGTCATGGCCGCATCCCACGCTACGCCAGAGAAGATGGCGTTCATCTTGCGCCATTGCTGCGGCATCGTCTGTGCGCCGATGCCGCCGGACATGGCGCGCCATTTCAATCTGGCGCCTATGGTTTCAGCGAACGATGCGCCGCTCGGGACGGCCTTCACCGTCTCGGTCGATGTGCGGCACGGGCTGACGACCGGCATTTCCGCCGAGCAGCGCACCAACACGGTGCGCGCCCTCGCCAACAACAATATGGGGGCCGCCGACTTTGTCCGCCCCGGTCACGTCTTCCCGCTCGTCGCCAAAGAGGGCGGCGTCCTCATGCGCTCGGGCCACACGGAAGCGGCAGTCGATCTCTGCAGGCTTGCAGGCCTGCCGCCAGTGGGCGTCATCTGCGAGCTCGTCAACAAGGATGACGGTACCGTCATGGCCGGCGCGCAAATCCACGAATTCGCCAAGACGCATGGGCTGAAGCGCATTTCCGTTGCCGACCTCATCGCTTATCGCCGCACGCGCGAGAAACTGGTCGAGCGCGTCGCTACCCTGCCCGTGGACACGATCGCCGGCCGCATGACGCTGCACGTCTATGTCACGCCGTTCGATCGCGTGCAGCATTTCGCTTTCGTGCTTGGGGATATCGGCGACGGCATCGACGTGCCTGCGCGCATGCACCGCGCCGACATTCTGGGCGATGTCTTTTCCGGCGGCACGACCATCCGCCGCGCGCTCGAGCGCTTCCGTGCCGAAGGGCGCGGCGTCTTCATCTATCTGCGCGATGGAGCGGCCGGTGTCCCGGTCAACACCGTGCGCCCGGAAACAAACGGCGCTGAGGACGAACGTCAACGCCAATGGCTCGACGTGGGCCTCGGCGCTCAAATCCTGAAAGATCTGGGCATCACCTCGATCCGGCTGCGCACCGCGGCGCCCCGAACCTATGTGGGGCTCTCCGGCTTCGGGATTGAAATCAACGCCTTTGAGGATGTCGGTTAGGCCTTCCGCTGACATTCGGCACGTCTGTGTTAGATGAGGCGCATGACGCTCCTCGACGAAAGGCGCTCTGAGCAGCCGAGTGAACCGGCGCCGGCATCGCCCCTGCCCTTTACACGGGCGAGACTCGACGCGGAGATCGCCACGATTCACGCGGACCATGCCGGGTCGGAGGACATTCGCCCGCATGTCATCGAGCATTTCCGCCATGCGCTGGACGACGGACGCGCCGCCGCGCGCACCGAGCTCGAAGCCGGCGGCGGCGGCTGTACCTGCTCGCAAGCCCTCTCAAACCTGCAGGATAATCTGATCGCGGCGATCCACGACTACGTCGTGACTTACATGCATCCGCCAGCTAACGCCACTGATCGCGAGCAGATGGCCATCGCGGCCGTCGGTGGCTACGGCCGCGGAACGCTGGCGCCGGGATCGGACATCGATCTCCTCTTTCTTGTGCCCGCAAAGCAGACCCAATGGGTCGAGCGCGTTGTTGAATCCATTCTCTACGTGCTGTGGGATTTGAAACAGAAGGTGGGTCACTCGACGCGCTCCGTTGCCGAATGCCTGCGGCAGGCGCGCGAGGACATGACAATTCGCACCGCGCTCCTCGAGGCCCGTTACATCCTCGGCAACAATCCTCTCTTCGAAGAGATGCGCAAGCGCTTCGAACAGGAGATCGTGCGCACGACCGCGCGCGAATTCGTCGCCGCCAAACTTGCCGAACGCGAAACGCGCGTCCGCCGCGCCGGCAACTCGCGCTACCTCGTCGAGCCGAACGTCAAGGAAGGCAAAGGCGGCTTACGCGATCTCAATACGCTCTTCTGGATCGGCAAATACGTCTATCGCGTGCGCGAAGCGCGCGATTTGGTCGATGCCGGCTTGTTCACGCCGAGGGAATACGCGGTGTTCGTGCATTGCGAGGATTTTTTGTGGCGTGTGCGCTGCCACTTGCACTTTGTCACCGGGCGCGCCGAAGAGCGGCTGAGTTTTGACCTGCAACGAGTCCTCGCCGGCAGGCTTGGTTATAAGAGCCGCGGCGGGCTCTCGGCTATCGAGCGCTTCATGAAACATTACTTCCTCGTCGCCAAAGACGTGGGCGACCTGACGGCGATCGTCTGCGCCGCGCTCGAGGAACGCGAGGCGAAGCCGCGTGCAGTCCTCGATCGTTTCGTGCAGCGTTTCCGGCGGCGCCGCAAAGCGCTGCCGAGTGCCGATTTCGCCATCGAAACCGATCGCGTGACTGTCGCGCACCCCGATGTTTTCGAAAAAGATCCGGTCAACCTGATCCGACTCTTCTGGATTGCCGATCAATACGTCCTGCCCATTCATCCCGATGCAACGCGGCTAGTTACCCGCTCGCTGCGGCGCATCGATAATTCGCTGCGCAACAATGCCGAAGCGAACCGGCTTTTCCTGGAAATTCTGATCTCGCGTCATGCACCGGAAACCGTGCTCAGGCGGATGAACGAAGCCGGCGTGCTCGGCCGGTTCGTGCCCGACTTCGGCCAGATCGTCGCGATGATGCAGTTTAACATGTATCATCACTACACGGTCGACGAGCACCTTCTGCGCGCGCTCGGCATTCTTGCCGACATCGAAGCGCATCGTCTGGTCGAAGATCATCCCCTGACCAGCGAAATATTACCCTCCATAAGCAATCGCACCTCCCTCTATGTCGCCCTGTTCCTGCATGACGTGGCAAAAGGGCGCAAACAGGACCATTCCAGCGCGGGTGCCGAGGTTGCGCGACGGCTCTGTCCACGTCTTGGCCTATCCGAGGCCGAAACCGAGACCGTCGTTTGGCTTATTCAGAATCACCTCGTCATGTCGGATACGGCGCAGCGCCGCGATCTCGGCGACCCCACGACGATCGAGAATTTCGCCAAGCGCGTGCAAACGTTGGAGCGGCTGAAAATGCTGCTCATCCTGACGGTCTGCGACATTCGCGCCGTGGGCCCAGGCGTGTGGAACGGCTGGAAGGGCGAGCTTCTGCGCACGCTCTATTGGGAAACCGAAGTCGTCCTTGCGGGGGGTCATTCCGCGCTTGATCGCAAGCGGCGCGTTGAGAAGGCGCAGCAGGAACTGCGCGCCGCACTTCCCGCCTGGTCTGATCCTGAGTTCGAGGCCTATGCGCAGCGCCATTATCCCGCCTATTGGCTTAAGGCCGATCTGCCGCACAAGGTGAAGCATGCGAAACTCCTGCATCTGACGGAAGTCGAGATGCGCTCGCTTGCAACGGAGGTTGCGACCGACGCCTTCCTGGGAGTGACGGAACTTACCGTCGTTGCGCCCGATCACCCGCGGCTTTTGTCGATCATTGCGGGTGCTTGCGCATCGGCCGGCGCGAACATCGTCGATGCCCAGATATTCACGACGACCGATGGTCTGGCGCTCGACACGATCTTCGTCTCGCGCGCCTTCGACGAAGACGAGGACGAACTGCGCCGCGCCAAACGCGTTGCACAGGCGATCGAGAAGGCGTTGCGCGGCGAGATTCGCCTGCGCGACGTTATCGCTGCGAAGCGCGTCGCGGCAAGGCCACGCGATTCAGCCTTTACGATCGCGCCCGAAGTAAATATCGATAACACGCTGTCGAACGGCTACACGGTCGTGGAAGTTTCCGGGCTCGACCGGCTCGGCCTTCTCTATGATCTGACCACCGTCTTATCCGCGCTCAACCTCAATATCGGCTCGGCGCATATTGTGACCTTCGGCGAGAAGGCCGTCGACGTCTTCTACGTGACCGATCTCACCGGCGCCAAGATCACCAACGCTGCGCGTCAGGGCGCGATTCGCCGCCATCTCCTGGAGATTTTCGGCGCCGAAAGCGAGCGCAAGCAGATACGGGCATCGGAATAGCGTCTGCCGTGCGAGCGCTTGAATTTTCCGGCCGCGGACCTGATATGCGGGCCGAGACCGATGCGATTTCAACACGGACCCAGTGATGCAGGAGCCAAGCCGCAAACCGAAAGATACAGCCGAGGCGCCGGAACAGGCTCCGGCGAACGATGTCGCGGACCCGGCTGCCGCGCCCGCCGTTGAGGGTACAGTTGCGGACAGCGCGCCGGTGGAGGCGGCACCGAGCGAAGTCGAGACGCTGCAGCAGGAAAATGCCGGACTCAAGGACCGGTTGCTACGCTCGCTCGCCGAGATGGAGAACCTGCGCCGGCGCACCGAGCGTGAAGTGGCCGACGCGAAAACCTACGGGGTTGCCAACTTCGCCCGCGACATGCTTGTCGTCGCCGACAATCTGCGCCGCGCGCTGAACCACCTGCCGGCCGAGACGCGCGAGAGCGCCGATGCCGCCGCAAAGAGCCTGGTCGAGGGCGTGGAAGTCACCGAGCGGGATTTCCTATCGCGCCTCACGCGCCATGGCGTGAAAAAGCTCGAGCCGCAGGGCGAGCGCTTCGACCCCAATCTGCACGAAGCCCTGTTCGAAGTGCCTGACGAGAACGTGCCGGCGGGCACCGTCGTGCAAGTCATCGAGAGCGGCTACACGATCGGCGATCGCGTGCTGCGTCCGGCCAAGGTCGGCGTGTCGAAGGGCGGGCCGAAAGCTTAGTCGGACTTAGTTACTCTGCGCAGCGTCAGATTGAACCTGCCGCCGTCCGGCAGGAGGGTGGATGTGCCCTGCATGATCCGATCGACGCCATGAAAGGCGAGACGCGCTGCGCCTCCAAGCACCACTGCATCGCCTGAGGCGAGCTTGATCGAGCGGGTGGGCTCATTGCGTTTTGTTCCGCCGAAGCGGAACAAACACGTATCTCCGAGCGACAGAGAAACGACGGGTGCGGAAAAGTCGGCCTCGTCCCGGTCCTGATGCAAGCTCATGCGTGCGTCGGCACCATAATAATTGATGAGGCAGGCTTGCGGCGGATGCGGATAGACGCCGATGTCGTCCCAGGCGGCGAGAACCTCCGGCGGGAAATCCGGCCATTGCGCGCCCGTCTGCGGATGCCTCGCCTGATAGCGGTAGCCGCGCTCCTGATCCGAGACCCAGCCGAGGGGGCCGCAATTCGTCATGCGCACCGAAAGCGCCTTGCCCGTGCGCGGCATTCGCGGCGTGAAGAGTGGTGCGTCGCGCATGATGTCGCGAAGGCGAGCGAGCAAATGCTCTTGTGCCACGCCATCGAGGTAATCCGGGTAATACAACAGGCCGGGCGCCAGCTCGATCATGTCAACTACGCCAGCACCTTTTTCGACTCCACGGTCGAGTCGGCACGCAGCCGATAAATCAGCGGCACACCCGTCGCGAGTTCCATGCTCGGGATCGTCTTGGGCGTCAGCTGATCGAGCACCATGACCAGCGCGCGCAGCGAATTGCCGTGCGCGGAGACGAGCACGCGTTCGCCGCGCAGAACGCGCGGCAGAATCTGCTGACAGTAGTAGGGAAGCGTGCGCGCGACGGTATCCTTCAAGCTTTCACCGCCCGGCGGCGACACGTCATATGATCGGCGCCAGATATGCACCTGCTCCTCACCCCACTTCTTACGCGCGTCGTCCTTGTTGAGGCCGGAGAGATCGCCGTAGTCGCGCTCATTCAGCGCCTGATCGGCAATGGTCGGCAGGTTCGGCTGGCTGATCTCTTCGAGAATGAGTTTCAGTGTATTCTGCGCCCGCACGAGCACCGAGGTGAACGCGCAATCGAAAGAAAGGCCGAGCGCCTTCAGCTTGCGTCCGCCCTCGCGCGCTTCTTCAATGCCCTTCGGCGTGAGGTCGGGGTCTTTCCATCCCGTGAACAGGTTTTTCAGGTTCCAGTCGCTTTGACCATGACGCACGAGCACAAGCAGGCGGTCCATCCGCTTCTCCGATTGAGTTCGATCAGGTATTGAGGCCGAGGACGTCGGCCATCGAATAATGCCCGGGCTTCTTGTCGCGCCCCCACAATGCCGCGCGGATTGCACCGCGCGCGAAGATCGCGCGATCTTCGGCACGATGGGTGAATTCGAGACGCTCGCTCGTGCCCGCGAAGATCACACTGTGATCGCCGACAACGCTGCCGCCGCGCAATGTCGCAAAGCCGATATCGCCCTCCTGTCGCGCACCAGTATGGCCGTCGCGGCTGCGCACGGAATGCTCGCCAAGCGCAATCTTCCGGCCGCGCGCGGCACTTTGGCCAAGCAGCAGTGCGGTTCCGGACGGCGCATCCACCTTCATCTTGTGGTGCATTTCGAGGATTTCGATATCCCAATCCGGCCCGAGCGCGGCAGCGGCGCGCTCGACCAGCGCGCCAAGCAGATTGACGCCGAGACTCATATTGCCGGAGCGGACGATCACGGCGTGGCGCGCCGCCGCGTCGATCTTTTTCAGATCAGCGTCAGACAAACCCGTCGTGCCGACGACATGAACGATGCGCGCCTGTGCAGCGAGCGCGGCAAGTTCAACGCTGGCCGCGGGCGCGGTGAAATCGAGAATACCATCGGCATCGACCACAGCCTGCAGCGGATCGTCGCTGATCGCTACGCCAAGCGCGCCAACGCCCGCGAATGTACCCGCGTCCTTGCCGAGCGCATCGCTGCCCGGGCGCTCCAGCGCCGCCCCCACCGTGACGCCAGGCATCTCCGTGATCGTCCGCACGAGCATCCGGCCCATGCGGCCGGCCGCGCCCATGACGACGAGCCGCATGTCACTCATGCACGCTTCTCCCCGCGAGGACGGTCCTATAGCGACGGCTTCTCTGGAAAGAAAGCCTCGGCGCCCGCGCCGTAAGGCGCGGTCTCACATCGTCGCGCCGATTGTCCACGGCACGAATTCGGCATCGCCGTAGCCGAGCAACTCGGATTTGGTGCGCAATCCCGACGCGACTTCGAGCAGCCGCGCGAAAATCTCCTCGCCTTTCTGTTCGATCGACACCCCATCGAGCACTTCGCCGCAATCGATGTCCATGTCGTCGATCATCTTGGTATAGATGTCGGAGTTCGTCGCGAGCTTCAGCGACGGCACCGGCTTGCAGCCATAGGCCGAGCCGCGCCCGGTCGTGAACGCAAGCACGTTGGCGCCGCCGGCGACTTGGCCCGTTGCGGAAACCGGATCGTAGCCCGGCGTATCCCTAAATACGAAACCGTTGGTCGCGCCCTTTTCCGCGTAATGATACACGCCGGTCAGCGTCGTCGTGCCGCCCTTCGCCGCGGCGCCGAGCGATTTCTCCAGAATCGTCGTGAGCCCGCCGGCTTTGTTGCCGGGCGAGGGATTGTTGTTCATCTCCATGCGATTGCGCGCGGTGTAATCTTCCCACCACCTGATCATGCCGACGAGCTTCTCGCCGGTCTCACGATTTAAGGCGCGGCGCGTCAGCAGATGCTCGGCGCCATAGATTTCCGGCGTCTCAGAGAGGATCGCGGTGCCGCCATGGCGCACGAGCATGTCGACGGCGGCACCGAGCGACGGATTCGCGGTGATGCCGGAATAGCCATCGGAGCCGCCGCATTGCAGTGCCAGCGTGAGTTCCGACGCTGAGCACGTCTCGCGCCGCGCTTTATCGACGATCGGCAGCATGTCGCGGAGTGCGCCGACGCCGGCCATCACCGTCTTCTTCGTGCCGCCGGTTTCCTGGATGGTCATCGAGCGGAACGTGTCGGATTCTTTCAGGCCGTACGCTTGCTTCCAGCGCGCGATCTGGAAGCCCTCGCAGCCGAGCCCGACCATGACGACGCCGCCGACATTCGGGTTGGTCGCGTAGCCCCATTGCGTGCGTTTCAGAACCTCGTAGCCCTCGCCCTTGATATCGAGCGCGCAGCCGCCGCCATGCACCAGCGGGATGACACCGTCGATATTCTCATATTGATTCAGCACGCCGGAGCGCTGGATTTCTTCCGCCATGAAGCGCGCGACCGATGCCGAGCAGTTCACGCTGGTCAGGATCGCGATGTAATTGCGCGTGCCGACCTTATCGCCTTCGCGGCGATAGCCATCAAACGTGGCGCGCGCCTCCGGCGGCAGCACCTCTTCGTTGCGCGCATCCTGCGCAAAGGCATAATCGCGCGCGAAATCGTGCATCTCGACATTGTGCTCGTGCACCCAATCGCCCGGCGCGATCGGCTGCGCGGCAAAGCCGATGATCTGCCCGAACTTGCGGATCGGCTCGCCTTGCGCGATCGGCACGACCGCCATTTTGTGGCCCTTCGGCACACGGGCGCGCGCCTGGATGTCCGCGGCGAGCGCGCCTGCCGCGATCGCATCGACGGCGACGACGATGTTATCGCGCGAGTTAAGGCGGAGGGTGCGTGGAGTACTCATAAGCGAACACTACACCCGCATCGGCATCAGCACATAGAGCGCGGCGGCGCCGTCGCGGTCCTGGATCAGGGTCGGTGAGCCCGGATCGGCGAGCTTCAGCAAAGCCGTGTCGCTGTCGAGCTGGTCGGCAATGTCGAGGAGGTAGCGCGCGTTGAAGCCGACATCGAGCGGGGCTGAATCGTAGTCGACTTCGAGCTCTTCAGTGGCCGAACCGGAATCGGGGTTGTTGACCGACAGCGTGAGCTTACCCTCGCTCAGCGACAGCTTCACTGCGCGGCCACGCTCCGATGAAATCGTCGACACGCGATCGACCGCTTGGCGGAAGAAGTCGCGCTCGACCACAAGCCGCTTGTCGTTGCCCGACGGAATGACCCGCGGATAATCCGGAAAGGTGCCGTCGATGAGCTTCGTTGTCAGCACGACATCGCCGGTGGTGAAGCGTGCCTTCGTCGAAGACAGCTCGACCGATACTTCCGCTTCGGCATCTTCTACAAGCCGCTGGATTTCGGCGACCGCTTTGCGCGGCACGATCACGCCGGGCATTCCCTTCGAGCCCTCCGGTGCCGGCATTTCGTAGCGAGCCAGCCGATGGCCGTCGGTTGCGACCGCGCGCAGCATCGTGTGGCCTTCGACATCGACCGTGTGCATGTAGATGCCGTTCAAGTAATAGCGCGTCTCCTCGGTGGAGATGGCAAACTGCGTCTTGTCGATCAGCTTTTTGAGATCGCCCGCCGATAGCGCGAAGCGATGCGACAGATCGTTCACGGCAAGATCGGGAAAATCGCTTTCCGGCAACGACTGCAGATTGAAGCGCGAGCGGCCCGAGCGCAGCATCAGCTGACCGGTCTCGCCGCTCGTCTCGAGGGACACCTGCGCGCCGTCGGCGAGCTTGCGTACGATATCGTAGAGCGTATGCGCCGGCAGCGTCGTGCCGCCGCTCTGGCCGATATCGGCGGGAATCGTCTCGGTGACTTCGAGGTCGAGGTCGGTCGCCTTCAGCGTCAACGCCTTGCGGTCGGCGCGGATCAGCACGTTCGACAGGATCGGGATCGTCGTGCGCCGCTCGACAACGCGATGGACATGGCCGAGCGCCTTCAGAAGCGCCGCCCTCTCAAGTGTGACTTTCATGACTCCGATCCGCTCAACTGACCCGCCCGGCCCCTCGCGGCGGGCCGGGGACTTTGGCGGGAGCACCCGCTAGATGCAAGGCATTTGGGCCGCATTCGCCCCGGTCGGCCCGGCTTCCACAGGCCTATGTGTCGGCCGACATTTCCGGAACCTGCCAGAACTCGCCGGGACGCTTTACCTGAAAGCGCTCGGGCGCGATCCCCGCCCGCTCCAGCGCCACAGCCAGGCGCTTCACGGGCTCGTCGATCGCCTCGTCCGTCAGACGGAATGTGCCCCAGTGCATCGCCAGCGCGTAAGCCGCGCCAATATCCTCGAAAATATGCACCGCCTCTTCCGGGTCCACATGCTGGTTCTTCATAAACCAGCGCGGCTCGTAAGCGCCGATCGGCAGGTTGGCTAGACGGAAGCCGCGATACTTTATGAAAAGATCGCGGAAGAGATCGCCACCGCCGTAACCGGTGTCGCCAGCGTGGAAAATCTTGCCGGAAGGCGTGTCGATCACGAAGGCGCACCAGAGCGCCATGCGGCGGTCGCGCAGATTGCGCGCCGACCAATGCAGTGAGGGCTCGATATGCACGCCGATGCCATGTGCGATCTCGATTTTCTCACCCCAATCGTGAGCCTCGGCGCGGATCGCCTTATCTCGCATGCGCATGATCGCGTCGTTGCCGAGCGGCGTGATGACGCGGCATGGGCGCTCGCGCGCGAGATGCGAGAGCGTGGTCAAGTCGAGATGGTCGTAATGACTGTGCGTGACGAGCACCGCATCGAGCGGCGGCAGATCGGCGAGCGCGATGCCAGGTTGATTGACGCGCTTCGGTCCGAAGCGCGTCAGCGGGCTCGCGCGCTCCGCCCAGACCGGGTCGATCAGGATGTTCACACCCTGCGTCTGGATCAGCACGCTCGCGTGCCCGACGAAGGAGACGCGCAGCGCCGCACCTTCGACACGCTGCGGCGGCGTGTCGCGGACGCCGGGGAAATCATCCGGCCAGGACGGACGCGGTCCACCCGCGAAATGCCACTTCAGCAGATCGAGGCGGCTGCGATCGGTCGGATGGCCGGGATAGAAAAAGCGTGTTCCATCAAAATGATCGGAGAGCGGACCGCAATAATAGGGATTTTTCGGCATGCGCGAGCAAGCGCCCTATATGGGACTTTGCCAAGCTGCAATCCCGAAAGTGAAGGAGACGAACATGGCCGACCGCAAGGCCCTGGAAGAGCGCGCCAAAGCCCCATTGAAGACGCCGACCGACCTCAAATCGAATGCGACCAAGGACATTTCCGGCGCTTTGAACGAGCTCGTCGCCGACACGTTCGCGCTTTATCTCAAGACCAAGAATTTCCATTGGCACATGAGCGGCCCGCATTTCCGCGATTACCATCTCTTGCTCGACGAGCAAGCCGACCAGATTTTTGCCACGACCGACGACATGGCCGAGCGCGTGCGCAAGATCGGCGGCACGACCATTCGTTCGATCGGCCACATCGCGCGGCTGCAGCGCGTGAAGGACAACGACGCCGACTATGTCGATGCGCAGGACATGATCGCGGAACTCCGCGACGACAACATGGATTTCGTGCACCACCTACGCGAAGTGCACGATCTCTGCGACGATCACAAGGACATCGCCACCGCGAGCCTGATCGAGGTCTGGATCGACGAGGCCGAGCGGCGCCACTGGTTCTTGTTCGAGATTACCAGGCGAAGGTAGAAGGACGCCTGCGGCACCTTCGCCATTGACTTTGCGCCGGCAAAGGCGCATGTATGTTGCACCGCAACAGCGCGGTCATCGGCTTTTGTGGGCTGCGTGAACGGACCTCTCAAGTCCGCCCGGCCCTCTCGCCTGACCATCCCCGGACACAGCCCCGATCACGCAGGGTCACGTCCCCACCGCTTGCGCACCTATGCGCGGGCCGGTGGCGAGGCCGCGCACCCTGTCCATGACGGAAAGAACCAGAACACTTGTCAAATTTTACTGACCTCGGCCTCTCCGCGCCGATCCTGAAGGCCTTCACCGCCGAATCCTACGAAACCCCTACCCCGATCCAAACCAAAGCCATCCCGCCGGTCCTCGCCGGGCGCGACCTCCTCGGCATCGCCCAGACCGGCACCGGCAAGACGGCAGCTTTTGCCGCCCCTATTCTCGACCGCCTGACGCAGCAGCCCCGGCGCGCCAATCCGCGCACCTGCCGCGCGCTCGTGCTGACGCCAACACGGGAACTGGCGAGCCAGATCGAAGAAAGCTTCCGCACCTACGGTCGTTTCCTGCGGCTGAACACCGCAGTCCTCTTCGGAGGCGTGCCGATCAACCGGCAGATCCGCACGTTGCAGAGCGGCGTCGACATCGTTGTCGCGACGCCGGGCCGGCTGCTCGATCTCATCAATCAGCGCGCGCTGTCGCTCGCCGAACTCGAAATCTTCGTGCTCGATGAAGCCGACCAGATGCTCGACATGGGCTTCATCCACGACATCCGAAAGATCATCGCGATGCTGCCGAAGGCGCGCCAGACCCTGTTCTTCTCCGCAACGATGCCGCGTGAAATGGCGGAGATCGCCG
>JAXDNH010000008.1:0-23003 GCA_034669525.1 Methylobacteriaceae bacterium
CCCGATGATCGGCCTTTTGTCGGGCCCGACAACCCGACAATCGGCGAAAAGCTCCGGCCCGGGGGTCTCCGAGCGCACGATCGAGCCGCCGTTTTCCGTACGCGGTGAATTCATCCGCCAGAATGGCCCAAGCAGCGCCGCCGCGGTTTCGGTGGCGCCTTTCTTGCCGTTGTTCATCAGGCAGACGAGCGTCGAGAGACCGATGGCGTCGGAAAAAAGCACGCCTTCGTTGTGCGTGCCCGTCGTCTGCTTGCCGATGCGGTTTAGAAAATCGACCCCGATCTCCCATTCATCCTCGGTGAGCCGCACGTCTTTGGCGAAAGCATGGATATGGCGGATGAAGGATTCCATGATCTCTTTTGCCCGCGCGTCTTTGCTCTTGGCGATCGAGGCAAGAACGACCGGCGTGACATCGTCTTCGCTGTCGATGATTCCGGAGCGGGCTGGAGCTTCGGCGCGGCGGCTCAGTGACATCTTTCGGCTCCGATTGGTGTTTCTACGTCTTGCAAAAGACGCTCGCGCCGGGCTTGGCGGTTGTCAAGAAGACCAACCAGCGGCTCAGCTTCTCCGACACGCGGTCACTGCCGCACCTTCACCTTGAACTAAAGTGGCACGCGCTCGTTCTCATGTCGCTCAGCGTACAAGAGAGGACGGACATGAAATTCATTTACGCAATCGCAGTCGCAGGCATAGTCAGCTTGCTCCGCGATCAACGGCTCGATGGCGCAGGCCGATTCCGGCCAGATCGGCGGCAATGCGGCGGGCCAGGGCGCCGGCTCGCAGGCTGGCGGCGGCGGCGCGGGCGGCGCCGGCGGAAAGTAATCGAACAATGATTGCGGATGGCATAGCCGTCCGCAATCACCGCCACGCTATGGGTGCAGGGGATAAGGAGAGAAAATGCATCGCCCCTTAATCATTGCTGCTTTAACGGCCGCATCGGCTGTCGCGACCGCCGCTCTTTCGCAAACTGCCGCGCCGCTATTCGACGCGAATACTGCAGCCGCGCTTCAGGACCTGCTCACCAAGGCGGCCGCGCAGAACATCAGGGTGGTCCCCCAGCCGCAGGGCTTGGTCGTCAATGGTCGAATGATTGGTTACAGCGGACCTGGCGAGAACATCGTCGGCATGAGCGCCGATCAAATATTGGAATGGAGCCAACGCGACCTCGGAGGCGGCAAGCGCAATTAATCCGGCAAACAGCCGACCCAAGGCGCACCACACGCATGGATCGCAAGCACGGACAACGATCTGCGGCTTGCGAGCTGCGCGCATCCTTGTCTTCTCTACCTCACGCCGCTGAGATCGGCGGCACGAGAATCAGGTCAGTCTGTCATCACCAAAGCCCAGTACACCTTGTACTTCGATCCCGGCGCGTAAGCCGTCGCGATGCCCATGCGGCGCATGCGGGGATTGAGCATGTTCTCGTTGTGCGGCCGGGATTGCCGCCAGCCGGAAAATGCTTCCGCCAGCGTGTGATACCCGGCCGATACATTCTCCACAGCGGCATTTTTAGTAAAGCCCGTAGAGTCGAGCCGCACGGCAAGATTGCCGCGCACTTCGTGACTGAGCTTGTCGGCGCGCACCATCGCGGTGACCTGGTTCCGCGCCGCGGCCTCCAGTCCCGGATCGACCGCGACAGGGCCCAGGCCGTGATTGCTCCGATAAAGCGAAATCATTTCGCGCGCTGCAGCTGCATCAACGCGCGCGTCGTAGGAGGCGAGGTCCCTGTAAAAGGATGGCTCGCCGGTGGAAAGCTTTGGCGCTTCGGCGCAGCCGGCAAGCGCAAGAGCTGCCATCGTCAGAACAAAGCCGGAGACGGGTTTTCGCATGGCTACCATGATTGTTGATGTTTGTTGATGGAGCGTGAAGGCCGGTCGTGCGCCAGCTTGAATTTGGCAGCTCGTAATCATTTGAGAAAGCGTTGTAGGAACACGAGATCCAGCCAACGGCCGAACTTATGGCCGACCTCCTTGAGGTGAGCGACCTCTTCGAATCCTAGCCGCTCATGGAACCGGAGCGAACCTTCGTTCGACGCGTCCACGCCAGCGATCATCACGTGCTTGTCGAGTGCGATCGCCATCGGGAATAGCTCTCGCACAAGGCTGCCTCCGATTCCTGATCCTCGCCGATCACTTCGCACATGCACCGTGTGTTCCACCGTGTGCCGATAACTCGGCCACGGACGAAAATCACCAAAGGAGGCGAAGCCCGTTACATCTGCGCCATCGACCGACACGAAAACGGGGTAGCCCTGCGCGCGGCGCGCATCGAGCCAAGCTTTTCGCTCCTGCAACGGCACGGGGCTGTCGATATAGACCGCTGTCGAGTTAATGATGACATCGTTGTAGATGGTCAAAATACCGGGAAGATCGACTTCATCGGCGGGGCGGATCATCGGCGATATGGGGTCTTGTGCGCTCGAGAACGCATCATCTGAAGGTCAGCCCTTGCCGCCGACGCGACGCGGCGGCTCGGGATGTGGACCGGAAAGCAGGGTCTCGAGCCGATCGATGTCGGCGAGTTCGACGATGGTCGGGGCAGCCGGCGCGCCGAGGCTGAGATTCGCCGCTTTGAAGCGGCGATGGATTTCGAAGAGCAATTCGCTCTTCACCCGCTGCGATGTTTCGACATCGTCGACGTAGGCGAGAAGATCGTACTTGTACGCCGCGGCCTCGACCGAGGTCAGCAGCACTTGCGGCGCCGGTATCGACAGAACGAGATCGTGCGCTTTGGCCGCACCGATCAAAAGCTCACGGACCTTTTCCGGATCGGCGCCGGACTGCACCGACAATGAAATTTTGAGCCGCCCAACGCGATCTGTGCGTACCCAGTTCTTCACGACACCGGCGACGAGATTGGAGTTCGGCACGATCATCATCGCGCGATCGAAGGTCTCAATCTCGGTCGAGCGAACGTTAATCCGGCGGACAAATCCCTGCTCATCGCCAACTACGATCCAGTCGCCGACGCGGATCGCGCGCTCCCACAGAAGAATGAGACCGGAAACGAAATTGTTGACGATCGACTGAAGCCCGAATCCGATACCAACCGATAACGCCCCGGCGACAATTGCAAGCTTCTCGAAACTAAGCCCGAGATATCCGAGCGCCAGCGCGGCCGCAAGAATGAAGCCGATATATCCAACGCTTGTCCGGATCGAATTGCGTAATCCCGTGTCGAGATGCGTGTGCGGGAGATAGCGCGTATCGAGCCAGTGCTGGACAGCGCGCGTCGCGCCGTAGACGACGGCAAAGAGAACAAGCGCGAGCACGACGCTCGATAGCGAGATGGTGATACCGCCGACGGCGAAGCCAAAAAAGGCGGCGCGGAGATTGGTGGCAAGATCGTCGGACTGAACGCCCCATGGCGCGAGTACGAGCAGCGCCGCAATACAGAAAAGCCCGACATGCAGCGCCCCGGAAAGAAGGATGCCGATCTGTTCGAGCGATTCGCGCTTGATCCCGACGCTCGCCGTCAGCGAGCGGCCGAGCGGCGCGGCCGGTTTGAAGCTCCGTGCGATCACTTCCTCGATGAGTGCGAGCACGAGGTAGAGAATCGACCCGATGCAGGCGACCCAGACGATCTGATCGACGACGAACGCGGCCAGCGCGATGTATCCGACCGCGGCGGCGCCGACGATGACGAGGATCGCCGCCCATGCGACGAAGCGCAGGGGTGCCGACCAATCCCGTTTCGTCACGACGGGGGGCCCGAGGCAGTCATCTGCGTCTTCGGGCTGGCTGAGAATTCCGTAAAGGGTTGTCGCCATCGCGAAGGCGACGAACAGCGCGCCTATGCCGCGTGTGAAAACGGAAAGGGGAAGGCCGGCGCCGATGACCGCGCCCAGGGCCTCCAGCACACGCGTCGCTGAAACGATGCAGGCGACGGTGATCGCAAGGCGCGACAATTTCGCTGCAGCGGAATCGCCCACGTCGACGAGCCGCCAATGCGAGCGCGCCGGCATGAGCAGACCGCGCGCGAGGCCCGCCACCAAAGCGACGCGCACGACACCAATGATGATCGCGCGCACCAGCGGCTCGACCCGGATGCCGAGGAGATCGAAGCCGTTAAAGACGGCAAACAGTAATGTGACGGAAGCGATCGGCACGACCGCCGTGATGATCGCGACCCAAAGCGCGCCGCGCACTTTCTGGAACCGGCTTGGATCCGCGATCGTCGGTTCGTGCGAGATGATGCGCCGCGCGATCCGGCTCGCAAACCCTGTAAAGGCGAGAAGCGCAAGAACGATCGCCGCGAAGATCGTGAGCCACCAGCCCCTGAGGTGGTCGGCGGCGTTCGAGAGCACATCTGCGGCAAGATGTTGCACGGCCGCGCCGTCGCGGGGCAGCTCGCGCGCATCTTCGAGCCATAGGTTCGGGTCGAAGATGCTGTTCGTGCGCTCAAACAGCGCGCTCGTGAAAAGTTCGCGCCGGCGAGAGGCGATGTGATCGGCGCTCTGTTTCGCCTGCACGGCAATGAGCCGCGCGCGCTTCAGCGTCTCGTCGACATCCGCCAGGCGCTTTTGCTGTTCCGCCCGTTCGGCCGTGACCGTCGCACTCTCCGCAGGCGCGTTGTCGGCAGGTTTCGGTCCGAGCTGATCGAGCCGGGCCTTCACGCCGGCGAGGATCGGCGTCAGCTGCTCGATGACCTCGTTGGCGCTGGTCTCGATTGGCTCGATTCGGCCGCGTAGATCCGCGAGTTCGTTGTCAGACAAATTGCGGTTGGCGAGGGCCTTCTCGATCTGGTCGAGCGCGGCGTGCGCCTGGTCCACGTATTGCGCCGGCGTGAGCTGCGGGGCGGACGGAGGCGCCGGATTCGTCTGAGCCAGCGCGCTGAGAGAAAGCAGGCAAACGACAAGAACCGGCAGAAACCGAAACGCGGGCTGAGGCAGAAATCGCATAGGAGAATGCTCCGAAGAAAACGATGCGCCGCCGGAGCAGGCAAAACGCGGAATAAGAGCGGCTGGCGAGACCGCAATTGGCCGCTGAAATCGGGTTTTGTTTTGACGCCCGAGACTTAGCGAGGAGGATAGACGTGGATGATGCCACGCCAGTCCTCGATTTGAATCCCGTCCCCCTCCCCTGGCCCGAGGCGGCTCGGCCCGATCGGCGTCTTGCCGAAGCCGCCGGGGATGTCGAGCACGTAAGTGGGCTGACAAAGGCCCGAAACCCGGCCGAGAAGCGCGCCGATGAGCTTTTGGCCTTCTTCGATCGAGATGCGGAAATGCCCCGTGCCCGGCGCGAGATCGGGGTGGTGGAGGTAATAAGGCTTGATGCGCGCCTCGACGAAGGCGCGCATAAGGGCGGCAAGCGTCCCCACGTCATCATTCACGCCACGCAGCAGCACCGTCTGGCCGAGCATCGGAATGCCGGCATCGGTGAGCTGACCGCACACCGCCCGCGCCGCCGGCGTCAGCTCGCGGGGATGGTTGGCATGGAGCGCGACATAAACGGACTTGCCGCTCGCCTTCAGGGCCGCGATCAGCGCTGTGTCGATCCGCTCAGGAGCCGCGACCGGCACGCGGGTGTGGACCCGCAGGATTTTCACGTGCGCAATCGCGGCGAGGCGGCGCGACACGGCTTCGAGCCGGCGCGGCGAGAGGGCCAGCGGATCGCCGCCGGTGAGGATGACCTCCCATATCTCCGCTCTCTCCGCGATGTAGGTTAGCGCGCGATCGAGCGCGGCGGGCGACAGCACGCCTTCGCCCTGCCCAACCATTTCGCGGCGGAAGCAGAAGCGGCAGTAGACCGGGCAGGTCGCCAGCAGCTTGAGCAGGACGCGATCGGGATAGCGATGCACGATGCCCTCGACCGGGCTGTGCGTTCCATCGCCGATCGGATCGGGGCTTTCGCCCGCTTCGGGCAGCAGCTCGCGCGGATCGGGCAGGAATTGCCGCGCGATGGGGTCGGCGGGATCGGCGGCATCGATCAGGCCGGCAAGGGCCGGCGGCAGCGCCAGGGCGTAGCGCTCCGTCACCGGCTCCAGTTGGGGCACCTGGTCTGCCGCGATCAGGCTGGCGGCGGCGAGTTCAGCCGGCGTTCTTAGCGTTCGTACACTCACGCGGTCGCGCCGGCGACGGGCGCCCAGAGCACCTGCTCGATCCGCGCCGCGCCGGAAGCAAGCATGACCAGCCGGTCAAAGCCCAGCGCGATTCCCGCCGCTGGCGGCATGCTCGCGAGCGCGGCAAGGAAATCCACGTCGATCGGGTAACTATCCCCATAAACACGGGCACGCGTCGCGATCTGCGCCTCAAACCGTCGCCGCTGCTCGTCTGGGTCGGTTAGCTCGCCGAAAGCGTTGGCAAGCTCGACGCCACAGGCAAAAAGCTCGAACCGCTCGGCCAGGCGCGGGTCATCGGCTTTCGGCCGCGCCCACGCGGCCTCCGAGGCTGGGTAGTCGATCAGGATGGTCGCCCGGCCAAGCCCGAGCTTCGGCTCGACCGCCTCGCTCATGATCTTGCTGAAAATGTCGGACCAGGTGTCGTCCGGCGTAATCCTGGTGCCGTGGCGCTCCGCCCCGCGCGCCAACAGGTCGCGGTCACCCCGCCCGGCATCATCGAGGGTGGCCGGAAGATCGATCAGCGCGTGCTCCATGAAGGCGTCGGCAACGCTGACGACCTCCGGCTCGGCAAAGGCGTTCATCGCCCGCCCGCGATAGCTGAACGTGTTAGTACCGGCCGCGATTGCCGCCTCCGACAGGAGGCCGGCGCAATCCTCGATCAGCCGGTAATAATCCTCGCCCACGCGATACCATTCCAGCAGCGTGAATTCCGGGTGGTGCAGCGGCCCGCGTTCGCGGTTGCGGTAGGCATGCGCCAGCGTGAAAATGCGCGTCTCGCCGGCGGCAAGCAGCTTCTTCATCGCGAATTCCGGCGAGGTCGCGAGATAAAGCGGAGTTCGACTCGCGTTCGGGGCAACCAGTTCCGTCGCGAAGGCGGAGAGATGCGCCTCGTTCCCAGGCGAGACCTGCAGCGCCGGCACGTCGACCTCGACGAAATGCTCGCGCCCAAAAAACTGCCGACAGGCGGCAAGCACGCGCGACCGAATTTTGAGAAAAGGGCGGCGATCCTCATGGACATGCGGCGCCCACCAGGGCGAGGCCTCTGTCATTGCTGGCAAAACCGCGCCGCCCTCTTGTCTCCCCGCATGCGGCGGTTCATAGACCCGCTCGCCGCCGCCAGCAATTGAGGAAGAGACGTGAAGGTCATTGCCAGTTCGATCCGCAAGGGCAACATCATCGAGCGGGACGACGGTCAGCTCTATGTCGTGCTCACCGCCGAGAGCTTCCATCCGGGCAAAGGCACGCCGACGACGCAGATCGACATGCGCCGGCTCTCCGACGGCGTGAAGACCACCGACCGCTACAAGACGACCGAGCAGGTCGAGCGGGCCTATGTCGAGGATCGCCCCTTCACCTACCTGTTCCAGGATGGCGAAGGCTACACGTTCATGAATATTGAGACCTACGACCAGGTGATCGTGCCGAAGGAGGTGATCGGCGATCAGGCGTCGTATCTGCAGGAAAACATGGAAGTCATGCTGTCGCTGTTCAACGGCATCGCAGTCGGCATCCAGCTACCGCAGCGGGTGGTGCTGGAGGTGCTGGAGACGGAGCCCGCAATGAAAGGCCAGACCGCCTCGTCCTCGTACAAGCCGGCGAAAATGTCGAACGGCGCGCGCGTCATGGTGCCGCCGCACATCCAGCCCGGCACGCGGATCGTGGTGATGACCGAGGACGGGTCTTACGTCGAGCGCGCGAAGGATTGATTTTTCAGCGCACCTTATCGGCGGGATCACGCACATACTTGTTGCCGCCGACTTCGTAGTCAGGGCTTCGCGCGTCGGGCTGGTAGCGCCGGCGCCGTTGCAGGAGCACAAGAACGACCGCGACCAGGATGATCGCGGGGCCACCGGCCACCACCAGCAGCCAAAGATTTTCCATTGCGTTCTCCCGTCCCCCGCGCGTGTCTCGGCTGAGAAAACCACCGGTGCCGAGTCCGGTTCCGCGCGACAGAAGCAAGGCTTCCGCTTAAATCCCGGCGGCCGGCATGCTACGACAAGGGGCATGCGCGGGATTTTCAAAGAGCCGGAGGCGGAGCCTATCGTCGAGACGGGCACAAGGCGCGACGATCGCGCCGCGGCGTTGGTGGAGGCTTTGGCCAACCGCTCGCTGGTTCTTGTCGGGATGATGGGCTCCGGCAAAACCACCGTCGGCCGACGGCTGGCGCTGCGCCTCGGGCTACCTTTCGTCGACGTGGACCAGGAGATCGTTGAGGCGGCGGGGATGCCGATCGCCGATATTTTTGCCCGCCATGGAGAACCGCATTTTCGCGACGGCGAGCGCCGCGTGATGAACCGTGTGCTCGCCGACGGCCCCCGTGTCGTGGCGACGGGGGGCGGCGCCTTCATGAACGAGGCGACCCGCGCCCGGATCGGGGAAAATTCCATCTCGATCTGGCTCAAGGCGGATCTGGATACGTTGATGCGCCGTGTGCGCAAACGCCCGACACGTCCGCTCCTGCAAACACCGGACCCCGTTGCCACGATGCGGCGGCTGCTTGCCGAGCGCGAGCCGATCTATGCGCAAGCCGACGTGACCGTCTATTCGCGCGAAGCCTCGCATGAGACCGTCGTGGAGGATGTCTTAGGCGCGCTGGAGGCGCACGTCGCCGGCGGTAGAGCGGCAAAGAGGATGAAAGGCGGTGAGCGCGTGGAGATCGGTGTCGAGTTGCCGGGCCGGCGCTATGACATCGTCATCGGCGAGACTCTGCTTAGCGACGCTGGCGTGCGCATCGCCAGACTCGCGCCCGGCGCATCTTGCGCGATCGTGACCGACACGAACGTGGCGCGCCATCATCTGCCAGTGTTGGAGGCCAGTCTGGATGCCGCCCGCATCCGTCACGCGGCAATTACCATCGCTCCCGGCGAATCATCGAAAAGCCTCGCCACATACGAACGTTTATGCGACGCGATTCTCGCGGCGCGGATGGAACGCGGCGATATTGTCGTGGCGCTTGG
Source organism: Methylobacteriaceae bacterium (assembly GCA_034669525.1). Lineage (GTDB taxonomy): Bacteria > Pseudomonadota > Alphaproteobacteria > Rhizobiales > Beijerinckiaceae > JAFASC01. Next base: position 9,018 of record JAXDNH010000008.1, read on the forward strand.
CGGCGGCGTCGTCGGCGATCTCGCCGGATTTGCTGCGGCCACTGTACGCCGCGGCATGCGGCTCGTGCAGATTCCGACAAGTTTGCTCGCGCAGGTTGATTCGTCCGTCGGGGGCAAGACGGGCATCAATTCACGGCATGGCAAGAATCTCATCGGCGCGTTTCACCAGCCGTCGCTCGTCCTCGCCGATACATCGGTGCTGGCGACCCTGCCTGAGCGCGAGTTTCGCGCTGGTTATGCCGAAATCGTGAAATACGGTCTCATCGATGACGCCGATTTCTTCTATTGGCTTGAATCGGAATGGCCCAACGTCTTTGCAGGGGGGCCTGCACGCATGCGTGCCATCGCAAAAAGCTGTGCGGCGAAAGCAGCCGTTGTCATCCGCGACGAAACCGAGCAGGCCGACCGTGCGCTGCTCAATCTTGGACACACATTCGCGCATGCGTTCGAACGGCTGACGAACTACGAGAGCGAACGGCTCGTGCACGGCGAGGCCGTCGCGCTCGGCACCGCCTGTGCGTTCCGCTTCTCCAACGCGCAAGGCCTTTGTTCCGGGCAGGAAGCGCAGCGCGTCGTGCGCCATCTCGACACGGTCGGCTTTCGCACCCGGATTGCCGACATACCGGGTTGGAACGCGGATGCCAGTGCGATCGTCGACGCCATGTACCAGGACAAGAAAGTCCAGCGCGGCGCGCTGACGCTGATCCTCGCGAGGGGGATCGGCCAGAGCTTCATCGCTAAAAGTGTCGCCGCGGCGGATGTGCGGAGCTTCCTCGAAGCCGAACTGCAGTGTGGCGCCGAGGCGCAACATCAGGACTGATAGATGCATGGCGCCGATGCCGGCCCGTTGCCGGTCGATCTGTGGACCGCGATTGCGATCGTGCTTTTTTGCATCGCGCTGTCGGCTTTCTTCGCCGGGTCGGAGACGGCGCTGACCGCCGCCTCACGAGCGCGGATGCACGCGCTCGAGCGCAATGGCGATGGCCGTGCGCGCACTGTAAATCGCCTGCTCAGGCGCCGCGACCGCCTGATTGGCGCCACGCTGCTCGGCGCCACGCTCGTCAATATTGGATCGTCGGCTTTCACGACAAGCATCCTGGTCGATGTTTTTGGCGATCACGGCGTGATCTATGCGACGGCCATCATGACGGTGCTGCTTCTCGTCTTCGCTGAGGTCATGCCGAAGACGGTCGCGATCAATTATCCCGACCAGTGGTCGCTTTTCGTCTCGAAAATTATGGCGTTCTTCGTCGCGGTCTTCGGACCGGTGCTGGTCGGCGTGGAATATGTGGTTCGCGGTGCGTTGCGCATTTGCGGATTGAAGCTCGGCGTGCACCGATCGATCCTCTCTCCCCGCGAGGAACTGAAGAGCGCCGTCGATCTTCTGCATCGCGAAGGCGGCGTCGACCGCGCCGATCGCGACATGTTCGGCGGCGTCCTCGACCTCGCGGAACTGACCGTGGCCGACGTCATGGTTCACCGCACGCGCATGCGTTCGATCAACGCCGACCTGCCGCCGCGCGAGCTTGTGGCCGAGGTGCTTGCCTCACCCTTCACCCGCCTGCCGCTTTGGCGCGAGCGGCCTGACAATATTGTCGGCGTGCTGCATGCGAAGGATCTCTTGCGTGCACTTTCCGCCGCGCAGGGCGATTTCGATGCATTGCGCATCGACGATATCGCTCTCGAAGCATGGTTCGTCCCAGATACGACGGCGCTCGAAGATCAGCTGCAGGCGTTTCTCCGCCGCAAGACGCATTTCGCGCTTGTGGTGGACGAATATGGCGAGGTACAGGGTCTAGTCACGCTGGAAGACATTCTGGAAGAGATCGTCGGCGATATTTCCGACGAGCATGATCTTGCGGTGCAGGGTGTCCGGCAAAATGGCGACGGCTCCGTCACCGTCGATGGGGCCGTGCCGATTCGCGATCTCAACCGCGTCATGGATTGGCACTTGCCGGACGAAGAAGCCACGACCATTGCGGGGCTGGTCATTCACGCGGCCCGGGCAATTCCGGAAGCAGGCCAGGTCTTCACCTTCTACGGCTTCCGCTTCGAAGTTTTGCGCAAGACGCGCAATCGCATCACAGCTTTGCGCATTTCACCGGCGGTCGCGCAAAACGCGGCCGCCGAGGGCGCATAAACCGCCGCTAGTCTTCTTCCTGTTTCAAGCCGACACTGACCGCGACGTGTTCAGGTCGCGATTAGCCGCCCGTGATCTCGCCGCGTGAACGGTGATAAGGACGAGCAGGCCGGAAAGCACGTAGAGCACCATGACGAGATAGAGAGCGTAAGTCGTGCTGCCGGTGCGTTGTACGATCCATCCGTTGATCGATGGACTGATAACCGGCCCGAGATTGCCAAGGCTCGAGATCAGCGCGATACCTGCTGCTGCGGCCGCAGCGGACAAATACTCCGTAACCAGGGTGAAAAAGAGAGGAGTTGCAGCTGCGATTCCGATCACCGCGAAGGAAAGTGCGGCAATCGACGCCACGAGATGGCCAGTCAATAACGTGGTGATGCCGAGGCCGAGCGCCGCGATACCCACGCAGCCGGCGAAATGCCAGCGCCGCTCGTGCCGCTTGTCCGAGCTGCGGCCAATCAGAATCATTCCGATGACACCGAATGCGTTCGGGATTGCGGCATAGATGCCAATCAGGAAGAGATCCTTGACGCCCCAGCTTTGGATCAGCGTCGGCAGCCAGAATACCATTGTGTAGGTTGCTCCGAGCAGCAGAAAATAAACCAGCGAAAGCAGGTAGACCTTCGGATCGCGGAAGACCTGCCAGCGGGTTCCCTCGCTCTCACTTTCGATGTCTTTCACATCGGTCTCGAGATTGTAACGCACCACATTCTTCTCGGTCGAGGTCAGCCAATTCGCATCTGCCGGCTTATCCTGAAGAAGGAAGTAGATGAGGACACCCAAAATAGCGGCCGGCAGGCCCTGCACCACGAACAGCCATTGCCATCCCGCCAAGCCACCCGCGCCGTTCATATATTTCAGGATACTTCCGCAAAGCGGCCCCGCAATCACGCTGACGATCGTCGTCGCAGACATGAAGATTGCGATGATCTGCCCGCGGCGAACGGATGGATACCAATAGGTGAAGTAGAGGATGATGCCGGGGAAGAATCCTGCCTCGAACACGCCGAGCAGGAAGCGCGCGATGTAGAACTGCGTCGGCGTCTTGACAAACATCATCGCCGCGGCGGTGATCCCCCAAAGCACCATGATGCGCAGGAGTGTCTTACGCGCGCCGATCCGTTCCAGGAGGAGATTGCTCGGAACTTCGAAGAGGAAATAGCCGAGGAAGAAGATGCCGGCACCCAACCCATAGACGGCGTCGCCGAAGGGGAGCGTCTCCTTCATCTGCAGCTGGGCATACCCGATATTTATACGGTCGAGGTAGGCGACCATGTAGGCAATCAAAAGCAGCGGAACAATTCGCCAGCTGATCTTCGTATAGACCGACTGAGACGCGTCTCCGCGCGATGGCAAATGTTGCGAGTCTTGGAAAGCTGTCGCGTGGGCGCTCATCGTCGCCTCCCGGCTATAGGACTCCTCCCCTCATTTCGGAACTGCACGACTAAGCTCAGTTCCGGAGCCGCGTTTTCATTCAACGATCGATCTGAACAACACCCGCATCTTTAGAAAGGTTGCAGGTGATCTCAGCGATTGCCAACCGCGCCTGGCCCTGTGGTTACATCCAAGCTGGACGTTGAACTGAGCCATTCTCCGTCGTAGCGTCGGCCGGCTTGGGAGCCCCGCCCTGCTCTACGATCTTCGCCACGTCACGATCTGCTCCTATGGCGCGACCGTCACCTATTCGCGCTGCAATCTGCGTTGCCTGCCGAAGGACGCCCCCGGCCAGCGCGTAATCGAGAGCCGGCTCGAGATCACGCCTGAGGCGGTCGAATCGAACGAGCGACGCTGCTTTTTCGGCAACCGCGTGGTGCGCGCGCGGATCGAGACGCCGCATCGCGAGTTGCGGGCGGAGGCAAGGGCACGCGTCGAAGTCGATCGCGCCCGCCCGCCGCAAAGCACGCCCGCATGGGAAGAGGTGCGCGAGGAGGCCTTTGATGTCGAGAGCCTCGATCCGATGTCGCCGGCGCAGTTTCTTTATCCGAGCCGTTTTGTGCCGCTATTCGAGCCCGCGGTCGATTATGCCCGTGAGAGTTTTGCACCGGGGCGCGCGGTGCTCAAGGCCGCATCCGAACTCATGGGCCGCATCCGCCGCGACTTCCGCTATGATACGAAAGCAACCGACGTCCGCACGCCCCTTTCTGTCGCCTTCGAGAAACGCCGCGGCGTCTGCCAGGACTTCACCCACATCATGATTGCGGGGTTACGCGGGCTCGGACTGCCGGCGGCTTATGTCAGCGGCTACATCCGCACGATCCCGCCGGAAGGCAAGCGGCGGCTTGAAGGCGCCGATGCGACGCATGCCTGGGTGTCGCTGTGGTGCGGGCGCGAGGGCGGTTTCGTCGACCTTGATCCCACGAATAATCTTATCGTTGCAAACGATCACATCATTCTGGCGCATGGGCGCGATTATTCCGACATTTCGCCGATCCACGGCATCGTGCTCGGCGCCGGCGAGCAGGAAGTCGATGTCGGCGTCGACGTGATTCCGGTGACTGAGGTGCCTGTGCCTGCGCTCTGATCAGCGGTCCACATGCCCGAGATCGCGGCCGGGCGCGAGATGGTCGCGCACGCGCTGCTTCAACGTTTTCACATCGGGGAAGCCGCCGTCGCGTTTGCGCTCCCAGATAACCGCGCCCTCGACCTCGATCTGGAAGCCGCCGCCGGTCGCGGGCCGCAGCGCCACCTCGCCGACTTCGTCGCTGAAGGTCGACAGAAGCTCCTGCGCCATCCAGGCGGCGCGGAGCAGCCAGTTGCATTGCCGGCAATAGGTGATGGTGATGCGCGGTTTGGCTTGCATCTCACGGCCTCGTATCGATCGCGCTTCGGCGCTGATCGAACAATAGCCGATTGTGCATTCCGGCGGGTGGCGGCAAAGGTGCAGGCCATGCACACGCTCACCTATATCGCGATCGTTACCGGCGCCTTCACGCTTGCCGGCTTCGTGAAGGGCGTGATCGGCCTCGGCCTGCCGACCGTCTCGATCGGCATCCTCGGCCTGGTCATGGCGCCGGTCGAGGCGGTCGCGCTCCTGGTCGTGCCGTCGCTCGTCACGAACGTCTGGCAGCTGGCGCTCGGCCCGAATTTCCGGCCGCTTCTTGCCCGGCAATGGACGATGCTCGTCGCCATCTGCGTCGGCATCGCGGTCGGCTCATACCTATTCGGCACCGTGCATGTTGCCGGCGCGAAAAGATGGCTCGGGGCGGCGCTCCTCGCCTACGCGGCTTTCGGCCTGTTGCCCATCCGGCTGCACGTTCGCCAGCGCGACGAACCCGTACTCTCACCGATCGTCGGGTTTCTGACCGGGCTTCTCGCTTCGATCACCGGCGTGTTCGTGGTGCCGAACGTGCCCTACCTGCAGGCGCTGGGCCTCGACCGCGACGATCTGATCCAGGCGCTCGGCCTGTCCTTCACGGTATCGACCATAGCTCTCGGCGTGGGCCTTGCCGCCAACGGCTCGCTTCCCGCGGCGACGGTCGGTGCCTCGCTGCTGACTCTCGCTCCTGCCCTCGGCGGGATGGCGATCGGACAGGCGGTGCGCGGTCGGATCAGCCCGCCCGTGTTTCGGGCATGCTTCTTCATCGGCATGGCGCTGCTCGGCGCCGAGTTGGCGTTGCGCGGCTGATTACAGCTCCCGCGGCAGCGCAGCGCCGGGATCGGCCAGCGCGTGCAGACGATCGGCCGCCGCGACCGCGAATCGCAGCAGCATCGCGCGCCGCGTCGCGCCTGCCATGCGATGCACCGGCGCCTCGCGGACAATCTCGGCGCCGAAAGCATCGGCGACGATCAGCCCGGTATCCGGCGGCAACACGTCCAGCGGCATTTCAGGCGAAACGGCGAAGAAGAGCTGGTCGCAATAGAGCCGGTAGTCCTGCCATTTGCGGTCGGCGCGGAAGTCCGCGAGGGAAGACTTGATCTCGACAATCGCGAGCGAAGAATCGCCGCTGAGCGCGACGATATCCGCCCGCCGGCCGCTCGGCAGTGCCAGTTCCGTGACGCTCGCCGAGCCGGCGGCGCGGAGCAGCCGGCGCGTGCCGCGTGCGATCATGAGCGCCATCTCGGACTGCCGTCCGTCTACGGGCACCGCCAATGCAGCCGCATGCAAGATCAGGCTCAAGTCCGGCGAATCCTCCTGGCGGCCATCTTACCTGCCCTCGCCCAGCATGATAATTGCCGCGGTTCGATGCAAGGCCGGAAACCATGGCGAGAATGCTGTCTCTGAGACCGCTTGGGCTCATCTGCGCGTTGGCGCTGTCCGTCGCCCCCGCCTCCGCGCAGCAGCAGCCGAAACCCGCGGCACCGGAAAGGATCGTCAACGTCTACAATTGGAGCGACTACATCGATCCGAAGATGCTCGAGGATTTCACCCATGAGACCGGTATCAAGGTCGTCTACGACACCTACGATTCGAACGAGATGCTTGAGACGCGGCTGCTCGCCGGCAAGACCGGCTACGACGTCGTCGTTCCCTCCGCCACTTTTCTCGGCCGGCAGATCAAGGCCGGCGTTTATCAGAAGCTCGACAAGGCGAAACTTACGAACATCAAGACTCTCTGGCCGGACATCATGGCGCGGCTCGCCAAATACGATCCCGGCAACGAATATGCCGTCGATTATATGTGGTTCACGACAGGCATTGCCTACAATGTGCAGCGGGCGAAGGAGCGCTTCGGCGATAAGCCGCTCGATACGTGGGACATCGTTTTAAAGCCGGAGAACTTGAAGAAGTTCGCCGATTGCGGCGTCTATGTGCTCGATTCGCCGGAGGATTTGTTCAGCATCGCGCTGAACTATCTCAAATTAAACCCGGATTCGAAGAACCCAAGCGACATCCGCCGCGCCGCCGACATGCTCGGCGGCATGCGGCGCTACGTCAAAAAATTCCACTCGTCGGAATATATCAACGCGCTCGCGAACGGCGACATCTGTCTTGCAGTCGGCTGGGCCGGTGATTCCTTCCAGGCGCGCAACCGGGCCCGCGAGGCTAATAACGGCATTGACATCAATTATGTGATTCCGCGCGAAGGCACGCTCATGTCGATGGACACGCTGGCGATGCCGAAAGATGCCCCGCATGTCGAGGAAGGGCTGAAATTGATCGATTTCCTGATGCGGCCGGAGGTTGCCGCGCGCAATACCAGCGTCACCAATTTTGCCAATGGCGTCATTACCTCGCGCGACTTCGTCGACAAGGAGGTTCTTGCCAACAAAGCGATCTATCCCGATCCGGCGACGATTGCGCGGCTATTCACGGTGACCGGCTATGATCAGGCGACGCAGAAGATCGTCACACGCGAATGGACGCGCGTGAAGACGGGGAAGTGAGGCCGCCGCTGTCAGTTGGCGCGGCGCGCTGGGGCGGCTTCGGCGTGGTTTTCCACCGCGCGATTACCTGACGCAATTCCACCCAGAGCCTCGCTCGGCGGCAGACGCGCGTCGCGCGATGCCTTCAGCGCCAGCAGATCGGCATTTCTAACGGCGAGCGGGCGCACCTTTCGAGGTGCATGTGGGGGTACCCGCTGGCGCGGCTGATCCCCACCTTCTCCGGCGAGCTTGAGAACCATTGTCATGCCCTCACGCTATGCTCCACGTTGTAACACTTCGTTTGGCTTGCGCCTAATGCGCGAAGCTGCGCCGGAAGACTGTGCGCTGCAGCACTGGCTGCAAAATAAATTCAAACTGAGACACACTATACAGCCGCGGGAACAAACGGGGAGCGGAGCACAAACAATGTGCGTCCGCCCGGAAACTTCTCCACAAACGCTCCACAGCTTATCAACAGGCTCCGGCGGGCGCCAGCTCACTCCAAGAGCATGCGTTTCAGGAGGTCAATTTCGTCAAGCAGCATGCCGTCGCGGCCGGCGAGTTCCTCGATCTTGCGCACCGCGTGCAGCACCGTCGTGTGATCGCGCCCGCCGAACCTGCGGCCGATCTCCGGCAGCGAGCGCAGCGTCAACATCTTGGCGAGATACATAGCGATCTGGCGTGGTCGCACGACGTTCGCCGTGCGCCGCGACGACAGAATGTCGGAGCGACTTACATTGTAATGGTTTGCGACCAGCTTCTGGATGTCCTCGATCTTCACCCGCTTCGGCTCGCGCGTGCGGATGAGATCGCGGATCGCCCCCTCCGCCGTCTCGACGGTGAGCGGCGTGCCGGTCAACGTCGAATGCGCGAGCAGGCGGTTGACCGCGCCTTCGAGATCGCGGCCGTTCGTCTGGATCGCGCTCGCGACGTAGGAGACGACGGCAGCCGTCACGGAAAATTGCGGCTGCAATTCGCGCGTCGCGGCAATGCGCGCCTCGATGATCTGGATGCGCAGCGCCTCGTCGAGGCTGCCCATATCGACGCAGAGCCCGCCAGCAAGACGGGAGCGCACGCGCTCCTCCAAACTTTCGAGGTCGCCCGGCGGACGGTCGGCCGCAATGACGATCTGCCGGCCGGCATCGATCAGTGCGTTCAGCGTGTGGCAGAATTCCTGCTGGATCGATTTGCCCTGCAGGAACTGCACATCGTCGATGACCAGTACGTCAATTCCGCGCAGTTTCTCCTTGAAGGCGATCGCCGTCTGCGCCTTCAGCGCCGCGACGAAGCCGTACATGAATTTTTCCGCCGTCAGATAGATGACCCGCCGGGCATTCGCGCCGGCTTCGTGCGCGATCGCCTGCAGGAGATGCGTCTTGCCCAAGCCGACGGACGCATGGATGTAGAGCGGATTGAACAGGATCGGATCGCCGGGCCTGGTCCGCGCGGTGCGCGCCGCCGCCGCATGGGCGAGCTGGTTCGAACTGCCGACGAGAAACGAGGCAAACGTGAAGCGCTTGTCGAGCGGCGAGCCTGAGAGGCCGCTCGTGTCGACGGGTGCCGACGCGTGCTCGCGCCGCGGCTCGTCCGTCTCTTGCATCGCGCCGGCGTTGCCGGAGAACGCGGCCGGCGCCTGCACAGGCCCGGAAATTTTTCGCTCCAGGTTCGGATCTCGCAAGGGAATACGCATCTTGCTGCTCGAACGAACTTCAACATTCAGTCGCTCGATCCCGCCGAATTCGTTCGAGACGATCGCGCGGATACGATCGGTGTAATGCGACTGGATCCAACTCTTGAGGAACTTCGTCGGCACCGAGAGATGTGCGACACCGTTCTCGATACGCACGAGTTCAAGGCGCGCGAGCCACGAAGTGTAGACGGCTTCTCCGAGCTCGGCGCGCAAACGCCGGCACGTGCGTGTCCAGGCTTCTTCCCTTGTTTCGGCGGGGCTTTCGTCGGGACGCGACTGCGAATAGGCGGCTTGCGGCTGCGAATGAGCGATCATCGATGTAACCTTTAAGGCGCAAATCGACCCTGCAACGGGGCGCGCACACGCGCACGACCGTTCGCGAACAGGTCAGGGAATGGTTGGTCTTTCCTTGCTGGTACGCCTATCGGCGCGGGCGATCAGCCAAGCGGCGGCCCGAGCTTCAAAACCCAATCAGACTCACGGCGACTTATCGGAAAATCGGCACTCGCAAATCGGTACATCACGCCGCTACTCACGGCAGTTTCGCTGCCAACCCACTCCTGTCTCCCTAACAACCACGCACCGTCTTTATACTTCTTGGCGGTTTCTCGGCCTCTCATAATCTCCCCCTCTGCGGCAGCGATGCCGCAGTCGTATTGCCCAATTATAATTTCAGATGAAACCGAACGGAACGAGACGCACATCCCCGCGACATCTTGCGATGTCGAGCCCAATCTTCGAACGCTCTCAAGGGCGGATATGAGCAGACGAGGGCAGCTGTCGCGCGGAGCGCAACCTGCCGTTCTCCAACCCTTCCGTCTTTTTTCACGTGCGAAGTGAACAAGCCCCGGCTTCGAGAAAAACCGTAAGCTCGGGTTTCGCGGCTTGCAACGAAGTTGTCACACGGCTGTCACAGGAGGTGCGCCTGACGCACATTTGTAACGGCGATGAGTCATGTTGACGCAGGTAAGTCACTGATTCAAAGCCCGCTCCCGCAGGGACCGATCGGCGGTCTCGCGTCTGCGCAAAAATGCATCAAATGAGAACGCAAAGAGAATATCGGACGAGTCAAGGGGAGCGCCGAAACGTCCCCAGATCGCTTTGGAGATAAAGCTCTGTCTGAGCTAAGGATTTTTTAACCATCTTTCCGGACCTGAAAAAATATCTTTCGGCGTGACGTTCGCTCAAAAACAAAACCCGGCTTGCGCCGGGTCGCTTCGTCACTATGGGCGGCAAAGGAATTTATTTCGCCAAGCCTTTCAGCTGCTTCGTCATCCGCGACACTTTCCGCGACGCGGTGTTTTTGTGAAGGATGCCTTTCTGTGCGGAGCGCATGACCAAAGGTGCCGCTTCCTGCAAGGCGGACGTAGCGGCGGCGGCATCGCCGGAGGCGAGGGCCTCATCGAACTTGCGCACATAGGTGCGCATCTGGCTGCGGCGCGAGCGATTGACAGCCATGCGACGCTCGATTTTGCGAACGGCCTTCTTGGCCGACTTGGTATTCGCCATGGATTTTCCTCAACGCGATCGCGGCCTCATCGGCAATGCTGCGATCTTGTAAAAACGGCTGGTTTCTGTCCGGGCGTGCAGAACCTACGCGGCCTCAGGACAGCGAAGGCGGCCTTATAGACCCGGGCCCGGTGAGCGGTCAACGCTTGCCCGCTCAGGCAGGGACCTCCGCGCGGATTTCGTCGATCGCATGCGCCAGCCAGTTTCGCTCGGCCTCCGGCCAGATCACGAGCGGAAGCATCGGCCGGGCGAGTCGCTCGTCGCGGTGAATATAGGCGAGACCGGCTTTGACGCCGGCGACAAGCGGCTTGCCCTCAAACAATTTGCGGATCGCGACAGCCCGCTCCAGCGCGCGCTCATCTCCGTTCCGCCAAGCTTCCCCGCAGAGATCGGAGTTGAGATTGACTGTCGCCGAGATGCAGCCAGCAAATCCGGCGGCGCGTGCCTCGCTCAAGGCCGCTTCGGTCGAGGGGAAGACCGCGAAACCCGGATGTGCTTTCGCGAGCGAACGCGCGTAGGGCATGTCGCCGGAAGAATCCTTCAAACCCGCCAGCCGGTCGGGAAAGGCCTCAATCAGCCGCGCCACGGTCTCGCGCGTATAGGGCACGCCCGATAGGGCCGGAAAATTATAAAGATAGATCGGGATCGGCCGCGCCTCGGACGCGGCGATGATCGCGGCAAGGTAATCGAAGACGCCCTGCGGATCGATGTCTTTATAATAGAAGGGCGGCAGGATCAGCGCCCCGGCGAAGCCAAGTTCGGCGGCAAGCCGTGTGAGCGCGGTCGCCTCCGCGAGCGAGGCGGCGCCGGTGCCGACCATAAGGCGCGTCCGATCGAGTTCGGCCGCGGCCGCACGCATCACGCCGGCGCGCTGTTCAAACGAGAAAGACGTCGCCTCGCCGGTCGTGCCGAGGACGTTCAGGCCATCGCAGCCATTTGCGAGAAGATGCTGCGCCAGCCTGATAAAGCGGGGCACATCAGGCACCAGTTCGGGGCTGATGGGGGTGGCGATTGCGGCGATGACGCCGGAGAGACGGGTGCTCATTGGGAAAGCCTCAGCGGTGTTTGAAATCGGGCGGACGCTTCTCGACGAAAGCAGTCATGCCTTCCCTCTGGTCTTCGAGCGCGAACATGGAATGGAACACCCGCCGCTCGAAGCGGATGCCTTCGGCAAGCGTCGTCTCGTAGGCGCGGTTGACGCTCTCCTTGGTCATCATCACGACAGGGCGCGACATCGATGCGATCGTGTTCGCCATCTTCAATGCTTCGTCCATCAGCTGATCGGCAGGCACGACGCGCGTCACTAGGCCTGAGCGCTCCGCCTCTGCCGCGTCCATCATGCGGCCAGTCAGGCACATGTCCATCGCTTTCGCCTTGCCGACGAAACGCGTCAGGCGCTGCGTGCCACCGACGCCCGGCATCACCCCGAGCTTGATCTCCGGCTGGCCGAATTTCGCATTGTCCGCCGCAATGACGATGTCGCACATCATGGCGAGTTCGCAGCCGCCGCCGAGCGCGAACCCTGCAACAGCAGCAATGATGGGTTTGCGCGTGCGCGACACGCGCTCCCAACTTAGGATGAAGTCGTCGAGATAAGCATCGGCATATGTCTTCGCCTGCATTTCCTTGATGTCAGCCCCGGCCGCGAAGGCCTTCGCCGAACCCGCGATGACGATGCAGCCGATCTCCTTGTCGCGCTCGAATCGGTCCAGCGCGGCGCCGAGTTCATCGATGAGGGCGGAATTCAACGCGTTGAGGGCGCCCGGGCGATTCAGCCGGATGACGCCGACCTTGTCATGCGTCTCGACCTCGATATTCGCATACGCCATCGGCGCCCTCCCGAGCGATGCGCTCTAGCGGAGCGAGGCACAAATGAAAAGGGCCGCGCAAGGCGGCCCTATCAGCACATCAGGTACGCGGTCCGGAATTACAGTCCTTCGAACAACGCCGTCGACAGATACCGCTCCGCGAAAGACGGGATGATGATCACGATGTTCTTCCCCGCCATATCCGGGCGGGCGGCGACCTTCAGTGCCGCGGCCACCGCCGCGCCGGAGGAAATGCCGACCGGGATGCCCTCAAGTCGCGCGACCTGACGCGCCATGTCCAGCGATGTCTGGCTATCGATCTGCACGATCTCGTCGATCACGGACGTGTCGAGGACCCCGGGCACGAAGCCCGCGCCGATGCCCTGAATTTTGTGGGGTCCCGGCTGGCCGCCTGACAGGACCGGAGATTCCACCGGCTCGACTGCAACCATCTTCAATCCCGGACGCCGCGGCTTCAGCACCTGACCGGCACCGGTGATCGTGCCGCCGGTACCGATACCGGAGACGATCACGTCGACCTCGCCTTGCGTGTCGTTCCAGATTTCCTCCGCGGTGGTGCGGCGGTGGATTTCCGGATTGGCGGGATTTTCAAATTGCTGCGGCATCACCGCGCCGGGCGTCGAGTCAATGATCTCCTGCGCCTTGGCGATCGCACCCTTCATACCGAGCGGCCCCGGCGTCAGCTCAAGTTGCGCGCCGAGCAGCGCCAGCATCTTGCGGCGCTCGATCGACATAGTTTCCGGCATGACGAGGATCAGCTTGTATCCGCGCGCCGCGGCGACGAAGGCGAGCGCGATGCCGGTATTGCCCGACGTCGGCTCGACCAGCGTGGTCTTGCCGGGCGAAATCTTGCCCGAAGCTTCCATCGCATCGATCATGCTGACGCCAATGCGGTCCTTGACGCTGGCGATCGGATTGAAAAACTCGAGCTTCGCCAGGAGATTGGCGCGGACATTGTGCTCCTTGGCGATGCGGTCGAGCCGCACGATCGGCGTATCGCCAATCGTGTCGGTGATCGAATCGTAGATACGGCCGCGCCCGGGTATGTGGACCGGCGGCGCCTCCTTTTTCAGGGCTGGCTGAGCCATAGAGTTCTCCCTCGTGTGACAGTCGGTGGAAAGACTAGGTCGGAGCGCGTGGCTTGTCGATGAAAGGAAAGCATCGTTCGCCGGGCGTGCAGGAGAAGGATTTGTGCTATGCGGCCCGCGATGAAAGGCCGGGCGCATGCGGCAGGCGCAGGATCAGCTGACGATCAGGACATCGGGACGCGGGTTCACCGATGTGACCAGCAAGGTGCGCGCTTTTCTCGCCGAACATCGGTGCGAAACGGGGATGATGACGATTTTCTGCCGGCATACGTCGGCCTCGCTCCTCATCCAGGAAAATGCCGATCCTTCAGTGCGCTCGGACATAGAGGCCTATTTCGAGCGGATCGCGCCGGAATCGGCGATATACGAGCACGATACGGAGGGGCCGGACGATATGCCGGCGCATATCCGCACCGCATTGACGCA
>JAXDNH010000009.1:0-23936 GCA_034669525.1 Methylobacteriaceae bacterium
ATTCCACCACGACAAGCACCATCAGGCCTATGTGACGACCGGCAACAACCTGATGAAGGGCGGCGAATACGAAGGCAAATCGGTTGAGGATGTGGTCAAGGGCTCGTACGGCAAGAACCAGCCGCTCTTCAACAATGCCGGCCAGCACTACAACCACATCCATTTCTGGCGATGGATGAAGCCGAACGGCGGCGGCACCAAGCTTCCAGGCGCAGTCGAGAAAGCGATCATCGAGGGCGTCGGCTCGATCGACAAGTTCAGGGAAGATTTCGTCCAGGCAGGCGTTTCGCAATTCGGCTCAGGCTGGGCTTGGCTTGCGGTCAAGAACGGCAAGGTCGAAATCATGAAGACGCCGAACGGCGAAAATCCGTTGGTGCATGGGGCGAAGCCCATTCTCGGCGTGGATGTGTGGGAACACTCCTATTACATCGATTATCGCAATCGCCGGCCGGACTATCTGAAAGCATTCCTCGACCATCTTGTGAATTGGGAACATGTCGAGAAAATGCTGAGCGAAGCGCGTTAAACTAATCGGCGGCCGCTTAATGCTGCTGCTTCATGCGGCGGCAACTCCCAACAGGAACGTCTCGACCGTCTCGCTGAGCTTCTTGCTCTGGAGCGTCACGTCAGTCGCGGCCTGATGAACCTGCGCGGCCGACTGATCGGTTTCGCCGACCGCGAGTTTCACACCTTCCATGTGCCGCGCAGCCGATTGCGTTCCGAACGCCGCTTCGGTGACGCTGCGAGAGATTTCGTTTGTTGCCGCAGCCTGTTCCTCGACCGCAACCGCAATCCCCGCGGTAAAGCCCTCAGCCTGATTCATCGTCGAGGCGATTGACCTGATGGCTTCGACTGCCCCGGACGTGGCGTTCTGGATCGCTTCCACATGCTCGGCAATACGTTCCGTCGCTTTCGCGGTCTGACCTGCGAGCGATTTCACTTCCTGCGCGACGACGGCGAAGCCGCGCCCCGCGTCCCCCGCACGGGCAGCTTCAATCGTCGCGTTTAAGGCAAGCAGGTTCGTTTGCGCGGCAATTGCCTGGATAAGGCCAACGATCTCGCCGATCTCATTTGCCTTTTCCGCAAGACCGCCGATCGCGTGGGTGGTCTGCGCGGTCACGCGCGAGGCGTCGACTACTACGCCGCGGGTTCGCGTCACCTGATTTTCGATTTCAGCAATCGAGGCTGAGAGTTCTTCCGCTGCACGCGCGACCGTGTTCACGTTTGACGACGCCTCCGAAGTCGAAGCCGCCGCCGCGTGAGCGCGATGGCTGCTCTCCGTCGCAATCGTCTTCAGACTGTCGGCGGCCAGTGTCATCTGATCCGAATGAAGGTTCACCTGATGCAGCGCTTCGCGAACAACGAGCCGGAAATTGGTGATGAGCGTCTCGAGTTGCACGCGACGCGCCTCCGCATCGGTCCGCTGCTGTTCGACGTCCTTCTGAAGGGCCTGACGGTCGGCAAGACTGTCACGGAAATATTGGACAGTGCGCGCCAGCGCACCGATTTCGTCTTTCCGTTCGCGTCCGGGGACGGCGACGGACAGATTTCCAGCACCAAGGCTATGGATCGCTTCGGTTAGTTGCGAAAGGGGAGCCGTCACCCGCGCGATAAGCACGTGGAGAAGCAGCGCGACCGTAACGAGTACCAACAGGCCCGCCATAGTATCGTAGAGAATGCCGCGCATATATTCCGCTATCGCCCGCTCGGTCGAGAAGCGTGCAAAGAGCGTCGCAATCGTGCGGCCATCGTCTGCGTAGAGCGGCTGCACGAAGGCCACTGCACGGTCGAACCTGAGATCGAGCCTATGGGCGGGCGGCAGGGTTTCACCAAGAGCGGTG
The DNA here is from genome assembly GCA_034669525.1 of Methylobacteriaceae bacterium. Classification (GTDB taxonomy): domain Bacteria; phylum Pseudomonadota; class Alphaproteobacteria; order Rhizobiales; family Beijerinckiaceae; genus JAFASC01. The sequence continues at coordinate 1,842 of JAXDNH010000009.1, forward strand.
GTGACCTGCTTCAGGTCTGCAGCGGTTGGAACCCGCTGCTCGATCTTGGTTGCGGCGTGGTCGACCACCTTTTCATCAAGACCAAGGATGGTCGCGCAGACAAAATCATCATTGGTTGCCAGGCCCGAGAGGAGCCGGCTGACAAGATTCCTGTCCTGACGCGATACCGCATCGCCGAGAGGCAGAGAGACCAGATCGAGCGAAAGCAGCGCCCGGTCCTGCAGATCTTGGTGGGCGCGGGTTGAATCATGGAAGACCGCCGCGGCGATGACGCAGGTCAGCACCACTCCGACCACGCAGGTCACCACGGCAACGAGAATGCGCTGTAGCGATGCCGCGCGCGGACGTGCCTTCGTGTTGTCACGGCTGCCCAGCCGAAGGGGCACAGATGCTTTTTCGGTAATGAATGTCATTCCGGAACTCGGCACGGGCACCGCCGCGCACAGCGAAAGCCATCAGCGCGTAAGCTTAGAGACTTCCGCTTAAGCCCCTCTTAATGAGACCGCAGGCGCCTCAGAGAGACGCATTAACCCTGCCGAGTGAGTGGCGAGTACGTCCGGGAAGCGCGGCGAAAGCAGGAACGCGAGCTCGGCATCGCGGCTCGAAGTTGCCGGGTCGAGACGTGCGAGGGCGGCGTCTGAGTAGCCGGGATGGCACATGACGAGGTGCTTTGGTCCCGGCGAGCGGAGCGAGGCGGCGAAGATCGCCGCGTAATCGCGTGAAGCGTCAAAATTCGAGAAGCCCGCAAATCCCTCGTTGAGCGCGAAACCACTCGCTGCGGCCTGTATCGCAAAACCGGCCGTCAGCGCCGCGACTGCGAGGGCTTTGCGCTTGAGGGGCCTCGCCTGGATCGCATGAACCCGATCGCCGGGATCGCGCAGCCAAAAACGACCGGGAAGCCTCCGTTCCACAAGGCTTCGCAACAGCGCGTCTCTGATTACCGGCAAAGCATGCACGTGCTGATGGCCGTCCACATAATCCGGCAAGCGCCCGAAATGCTCGGCGAAAGCGTCGATTTGGCGGGCGATTTCGGCCGCAATCTCTGCCGCCGGCAGGCGGCCCACCAACGCCGAGGGAAGCAAGCGCCCGAGAGCTGGAAATCGATCTGAAGGCGCGAGGCCGGGCATCGCTCCAAGCGGAGCGCCAAGCGTCAGATTGAGGTGCAGGCCGATGTCCACGATATCCGCGAACGGCTTGAGTTCACCGGCTAGGCCGGCCCATCCAGGGCAGGTGACGAGGACGGAAACCGCGGTCAGGCGACCTGCCCCGAGCAGTTCAAGAATGCCGCGGCTGACCGCCGGGGTCAGAGCGTAATCGTCGGCGCAGAGCGCGAAGCGCAGCGTCAAGACGTCTCACCTGCGTAGATCTGCGCAGAGCCGCTTTGGCTGTGTTGTTTCAATTGCGCGCCCGACCCTGTATCCTCATGCGCATAATCCCGCTTTTGGATTTGCAAAGGAACCGCTAATGCGCGCACCGATCGTCGCCGTCCTCCTCGTCAGCCCTGCAACAATCAGATCGTCGGCACCGATCACTGCTGAAGAAGATATATGCGGAAGGTATTGATCCCTGGGATTGCCCTTATCGTGGTTGGCGCCGCTTTCCATGCTGCGCTCGAGCCGGCTCGGCAAGCTGCTGGCGAGGTGCATCCCGTCTGGAGCGCGGCCAATTGGCCTTTTCCGTTGGACCAGTGGGGCAGCGGAAAGGCGTTTACCTGCAAGGCAGGCGATTGCGGCAGCGAGATCAACGTCTACCTGCGCGCCAAGATAGGCTTCTGCAACTGCACGACCGGTATTGCAGACGACGAGGAGCTGGAGCGTCTGGCGGATTTCGACCTCTTTAGTACCAGCCAGACGGCTGTTGCGCAGGGTCGGCCAATCGAAGTCAGGTCGATGAACGGACGCAGCCGGCCCTATGCGTTTGTGGGCTCCTTCGGCCGACAGAAATCGGCCCTCACGATCGCTTTCAACGACCGTTGCGATGCGATTGTTGCAACGGCCGTATCCGACGACGATCATCGCGCAGAGGTCGAATTGCTCGTGCTGAACTTCCTTAACGGTGATACTGTGATTCATTGGACCGAGAAAATCCTTGGAATGTGAGGCGATCTTGCACATGCCGCATGTGGTGCACGGGTAAGAGGTCGCGATGCTCGACCGCCGCGGGGACCGGCAGCCGGAATTGAGCGTCGTTGTTCCGGTCCTGAACGAATCCGACAATATCAGGCAGCTCTTGCAGCGGCTCGTGCCTGTTCTCGAGCAGGTGGCGCGAAGTTTCGAAATCATCTTCGTTGACGATGGCTCAACCGACAACACGGTTGACCTCCTTCGTGCAGTGCATTTGACGGATCCCCGCGTGACCGCGATCTCGTTCAGCCGCAATTTCGGCAAGGAAATCGCGATCGCGGCGGGGCTCGATCACGCCGCCGGACAGGCAGCGATCATCATGGATGCGGATCTACAGCATCCGCCCGAGACGATCGTGGAGTTCATCGCGAAATGGCGCGAGGGCTACAAGAACGTCTTCGCTCAGCGCCGTGATCGCTATGCCGATTCGCCGCTGCGGCGGGCGCTGACGCACCGCTTCTACCATCTCTTTGATGTGTTCGGGGAGACGAACCTGCCGCCCGGCGCCGGCGACTTCCGGCTGCTCGATCGTCAGGCAATCGAGGCGATCGCGCGAATGCGCGAACGCGCCCGTTTCTCAAAGGGCCTCTACGCGTGGATCGGCTTCAAGTCGATCGGTGTGCCGTTCGACGTTGCCGAGCGCGCCGCCGGCACCTCGAAGTTTTCGTACCGAAAGCTGACGCGCTTTGCGCTCGACGGCCTCATGTCCTTCTCGACGATTCCGCTGCGGGTGTGGACCTATATTGGCTTTGCGATCTCGTTTTTGTCGCTTTCGCTGACAGCTTTCTTCCTGCTTCGCACGCTGATCTACGGTGTCGATGTCCCCGGCTTCGCAACGCTCATCGTGTCGCTGACGTTCTTCTCGGGCATTCAGCTGTTGTCGCTCGGGGTTCTCGGCGAATATATCGGCCGCATCTTCGCCGAGGTGAAACGCCGGCCGCTCTACCTTGTGGCGGAACGCATCGGCGGTGAGCGCCAGCCTGAGAGCGCCGCCGCCGAACGTAGCGAAACGCAGGTCTAAGCCGCAGATGCTGCGCAGCCTGCTCACCGTCGGCGGCTGGACCATCGCCTCGCGCGTGAGCGGCTTCTTGCGCGACGTCCTCCTCGGCGCGGTCCTAGGCGCCGGTCTGCTTGCTGATGCGTTCGTCATTGCTTTTCGGCTGCCTAACCACTTCCGTGCGGTTTTTGGCGAAGGGGCGTTCAACTCGGCCTACGTGCCCGCCTACTCGCGGGCGCTAGAGACGCAGGGACCGGAAGCGGCAAAAAGCTTCTCGAGCCAGATCTTTACACTGCTGCTGATCTCACAGCTCATCTTTGTCGCTTTCGCCCTGATCTTCACGCCCGAATTCGTTCGCATGCTTGCGCCCGGCTTCGAGCGGGATCCGGAAAAGTTCGCGCATGCTGTCACGCTGACGCGGATCACGTTCCCGTACCTGCTTTGCGTCACGCTCGTCACGTTGCACTCCGGGACGCTGAACGCCCACGGCCATTTCGCCGCTGCTGCCTTCGCGCCGGTCCTCCTTAACCTGACAATGATCGCCTTCGTCGCACTTGCGTTTCTGTTTCCAGATGCCGGCGTTGCCGCGAGTGCCGGCGTGACAGTCTCCGGCGTTCTCCAGCTCGCCTTAATGATGATCGCAGCGCGGCGCGCCGGCGTGCTGGAGGGAATAGAGAAGCCGCGCTGGAGCGATGACGTGCGGCGTTTCTTCCGCGCGCTTGGGCCGGCCGTCATCGGCGCTGGGGGCGTGCAGATCGCGCTCTTCGCCGACACGATCATCAGCTCGCTTCTCCCCACCGGCGGGCCATCCTCGATCTACTACGCCGATCGCATCTATCAATTGCCGATCGGGGTGATCGGCATCGCCGCCGGGACGGTGCTTTTGCCCGAAATGAGCCGCCTCTTTGCGGCGGGAGACGCGGCGGGCGCACGGCACGCGCAGAATCGTACGATGGCGGTGACGCTTACTTTGGCGGCGCCGTTTTTTGTCGCATTCCTGATCATGCCCGATCTGGTCATGCGCGCGGTGTTCGTGCGCGGCCGCTTCACGATTGCCGATGCAGACGCGGCGGCATCCGTGCTCGCGGCCAATGGCGTCGGACTGCTTGCCGTCGTGCTCATCCGTTCAGTTGTCGCCAGCTTTCAAGCGAAAGGCGATACGACGACGCCGATGATCATCGCGCTTGCTGCCGTTGCGGTGAACGTTGCACTGAAGATCATACTTTTCCACCCGTTCGGCGCGCCGGGCCTCGCTTTCGCCACCGCGATCGGCGCATGGCTCAATCTCGTGCTGCTGGTCGTCATCGCGCTGCGGCGCGGGAGTATGCAGTTCGACGATGTCTTTACGCGCAGCGCCTTTGCGACAGCGGCCGGTGCGGTCGTGCTCGCTAATGTGGGCTTGTGGGGCCGCGAACCTCTGGAAACCCTGCTTGGCGTAGCCCGTTTTTCCGACGAGATAACGCTCGTCTTGCTGACCCTCGCGGGCGCGCTTGTCTATTGCGGATTTTTGCTGTTCGGGCTGCGTGCGCTCGGTATCCGTTTCGCCGATTTCAGCGGGCGTGTCTCGCCGCGATGAACTACATCTACGTCTTCGATGCCCACGGCACATTGTTCCACGTTCATTCGGCCGTGGCACGGTTCAGGCATGAGATCGGCGAAGATGCGGATCGCCTCTCCGAGATGTGGCGTGTAAAGCAGCTCGAATATACCTGGACGCGCACCTTAATGGGCGAGTACCGGGATTTTCGTGCGCTCACGGCTGACGCGCTCGACTACGCTGCGGCACGCTTCGGCGTCATATCGGCGTCCCTACGCGAGACGCTTCTCTCGGCATACGAGCGCCTCGATGCCTATTCCGATGTCGCACCGACGCTGCGGATGCTGAAAGAAAGAGGCGCGCAAACTGCGATCCTGTCGAACGGCACACCCGACATGTTGGGAAGCGCCGTGCAGTCCGCCCGGCTGGCCGGCCTTATTGATCGCATTCTGTCCGTCGATGCGGTGCATCGATTCAAGACGGCGCCGGAAACTTACGCGCTGGTCGATGAAGCCTTCGGTGCACCCCGCCACGCGATCTCATTCCAATCCTCCAACCGCTGGGACATTGCCGGCGCGACGAAGTTCGGGTTTCGCACTGTCTGGATCAACCGCGGCGGGCTCCCGGACGAATATCCCGACTTGCCGCCGAGCGCCATCTTGAGAAGCGTCGAGGCACTGCTGACGCTTTAAATCAGGCGGCAATTGATGTACAGACAAGGCTAAGCGCGGCTTAAGACCGCAAAACGGGAGGAATTCGTGAAGCTCGCTCGTCTCCTTGCACCGCTCGCTCTTGCCGCGGCTCTCGCCACACAGGCCCTCGCCGAAACCAATCAGCTGCGCATCACCCATCAGCCGAGCACGGTGTACCTGCCGCTGATCATCATGGAGCATTTAAAGCTCGTCGAAGACCAGGCCAAGAAAGCCGGCTTGGATGACCTCAATGTGCAATGGCTGACGCTGACCAGCGGCGGAGCCTCTGTCGACGCGTTGATGTCCGGCAATGTCGATCTCGTCACCAGCGGCGTCAGCAATCTCATTCTGATCTGGGACAAATCTAAAGGTGAGGTGAAGGGGGTCGCCGGCGCCTCCGCCGTCCCGATGGTGCTGGTCACCCGAGATCCCGCCGTCAAGAAGCTCGAAGATTTTACCGATCGCGACCGCATCGCGGTGCCGACGGTCAAAGTCTCGATGCAAGCCATTGTTCTGCAGATGGCGTGCGAGAAGCAGTTCGGGTTCGAAAACCGCAACAAATTCGATTCGATCACCGTGCAACTCGGCCATCCCGACGCCGCCGCCTCGCTGAGCGATCCGAAGAACCAAATCAACAGCCATTTTTCGCTGCCGCCCTTCCTCGCAATGGAGCTCGCCCTTCCCGGAGTACACCCGGTGCTGAATTCAAGCGATGTCGTCGGCGGCCCGGTGAGCAACGGCGTGGTTTTCGGCACCAAGAAATTCCATGACGCCAATCCGAAAGTGATGGCAGCTTTCTCCGCCGCCATGGATGTCGCGATGGACATGATCAAGGATGACCCGCGCAAGGCCGCGGAAGTCTATCTCGCTTCGACAAAGGAAAAGATTTCGGCCGACGAGCTGACCAAGCTCATCACGGCGCACGATCTCGTCTATTCGAAAACGCCGCAGAACACGATGAAGATCGCCGACTACATGCATCGCGCCGGCATGGTGAAGAGCGACGTCAAAAGCTGGAAGGATTATTTCTTCCCCGAGCTGCATTCGCTGCCGGGGACGTAACGGTAGCAAAGCACCTCACCCTGAGGAGCGCCGCAGGCGCGTCTCGAAGGCCTGAACCAAGTTGCCCATCCTGCGGGACGCGCGCCGAGGGCGCGCTCCTCAGGATAGGTCGTTGCTCTCACACGAATTGAGACAGGCCCGGAATGCTGCCGGCGATGCGGCCGAGCCGCTCCTCGCCGACCTTGTCCTTGCAATAGGCAAAAATCTCGCGGCCGGCGCCCTGCATCTGGTCCATGCCGAGGCCAAGGCCGGTGAGCTTGCCAGCAAGACCCATCAGGCCGCCGGTCGAGCCCATCATCCCCATAAGGCGGCTGCCGAGACCACCGCCACCCTCCTCCGCTTCCGCCCCGTCGATCGCCGCCTGCGCGCCAGGAATCGCGCCGGAGAGCACGGCGACATCCTCCGGCGGACCCTCCTTGGCCAGGAAACCGAGGATGAGTGCGACCACCTTCTGTGCCGTCGCCGCATCTAGGCCGGTAGCGCCCGCAACGCGTTCAACCAATTCGTCCATAGGCTTGCTCCGGCAATGCGTCAGGCAGCCTTGTCGCCGCACTGGCAGGCAAAAGCAAGCAGGCTGGACAGGCCCTGCGCGTGCACCTTCTATAGCGCTCGCGAATCTCTCTCCCGGACCGTCTTATGGCCGTTTCCCATCCCGCCGATCCGACTAACGCAGCCGGCAAAATCCTCGTCGGCAAGAGCGATCGCTCTTATGAATATCTGACTCTCGGCTTCGGCAATCGCCATGGTCTGGTCAGTGGCGCGACCGGGACCGGCAAGACCGTCACCCTGCAGCTTCTCGCCGAAGGCTTTTCCAACGCCGGCACGCCCGTCTTCGCCGCTGACGTCAAGGGCGATCTCGCCGGGATCAGCATGGCCGGGGATTCTAAACCCACGCTAACCGAGCGCGCGCGAGATATAGGCGTGACCTACACGCCGGACCGCTTTCCCGTCGTGTTCTGGGACATTTTCGGCGAGCAGGGCCATCCTGTCCGCGCCACCATCTCCGAGATGGGACCGCTTCTCGTCGCGCAATTACTCGAACTGAATGATACGCAGGAAGGCGTGCTCAACATCGTCTTTCGCATAGCCGACGAGCAGGGCCTGCTTATCCTCGATCTCAAGGACTTGCGCGCCGTCCTGCAATATGCCGCCGACAATGCCTCTTCTCTGACGACGAAGTACGGCAACGTCGCACCAGCGACGATCGGCGCCATCCAGCGGCGTCTGCTCGTGCTCGAGAATCAGGGCGCCGACAAATTCTTCGGCGAGCCGGCGCTGGACATCGCCGATTTTCTAAAGGTCGATCGCGACGGCCGCGGCGTCGTCAACGTACTCGCGGCCGAGAAACTCATGCGATCGCCGCGGCTCTACGCGACCTTCCTGCTTTGGCTCTTGTCGGAATTGTTCGAGCAGCTCCCCGAAATCGGCGATCCCGAGAAACCGAAGCTCGTGTTCTTCTTCGACGAGGCGCATCTTCTGTTCAACGACGCACCGAAAGAGCTGCTCACCGCGATCGAGCAGGTCGTGCGGCTCATCCGCTCGAAAGGCGTCGGCGTCTATTTTGTCACGCAAAATCCGCTCGACGTGCCGCAGACGGTGCTCGGACAACTCGGCAACCGCGTGCAGCATGCTTTGCGCGCTTTTACGCCGCGCGATCAAAAGGCTGTCAAAGCAGCCGCCGAGACGTTCCGGCAGAACCCCTCTTTCGACACGGCAAAGATCATCATGCAGCTCGGCGTCGGCGAAGCGCTCGTCTCGATGCTGGAGGAGAAGGGCACGCCCGGGATGGTGGCGCGCACGCTGATCGCGCCGCCGGGCTCGCGCGTCGGTCCGATCACGCCGGAAGAACGCCAGACCGTGATCGGCGCCAGCGCGTTGCGCGGCAAGTACGACACGGCGATCGATCGGCAATCCGCTTTCGAAGTGCTGCGCGACCGCGCCGGCGGCCGCATGTCGCAAGCCGGCGCGGCGCCGGCGCGCCCCGGCTCCAATGCGCCAACAGAGCAAAATGCAGGCGCAACGGGGGGCGGCATTTTGGGCCAGATCGGGGGAATGCTCGGCGGAGTTCTGGGAGGAGGCGCGAGCCAGCCGGCGAGCGGCGGCGGACGCCAGCGCATGTCGACCGGCGAGCTTGTCATGCGCTCCGCGGTGCAATCGGCTGCACGCTCTGCCGGCACGCAGATCGCCCGCGCGGTTTTGCGCGGTGTTCTCGGCGGGATGACGCGATGACACGGGCGCAAAAACCGTCGCGGGAGAACGACTCAAAGATGCCCGACATCTTCGGCGCCCAGATTCCTTTCGTTCATTTCTGCGGCATCGAGCCCCTTACGTCCGAACCGGGACGCACGCGGCTTCGGGTGAGGCTCGAACCCCATCACATGAACCAGCTCGGCATCGCCCATGGCGGCATCACCCTCACCTTGCTCGACGTGACACTCGGCACCGCCGCCCGTTCGATCATGGAAAGCGCAGTCATGACGCTCGACATGCAGACGCAGTTCATCTCTCCCGGGCGCGGCACCCTCAACGCCGAGGGACGCGTGCTCAAAGCGGCGCGCTCTGTTGTCTTTGTCGAAGCCGATATACATGACGAAGCAGGCACGCTCGTCGCCAAGGCGACTGGAATTTTCAAGCCGGCCCGCAAACCGGCTGCCGCGGAGGCCGAAGCAAATGTCGAAGCTTGAAATCCTCACGCACCTGCGCCTGCCGGTCATCGGGGCGCCGCTCTTCATAATTTCCAATCCGGATCTCGTCATCGCGCAATGTGTTTCGGGGGTGGTCGGCGCCTTTCCCGCGCTCAATGCGCGGCCGAAAGAGCAGCTTGAAGAATGGCTCGAACGCATCACGAGCGAACTCAAGGCGCACGATGCAGCAAACCCAGACGCGAAAGCCGCGCCTTTCGCGGTCAATCAGATCATCCACAAATCCAATGATCGCCTTGGCCATGACATGGATCTCTGCGCGCGCTATCGCGTACCGATGATCATCACCAGCCTCTCGGCGCCGACCGAGATCACGCCGCAGGTACATGATTGGGGCGGTATCGTCTTTCACGACGTGATCAGCGTGCGTCACGCTCAGAAGGCAATCGAAGCCGGCGTCGACGGATTGATCCTCGTCTGCGCCGGCGCCGGCGGGCACGCCGGCACGTTGTCGCCCTTTGCGCTCGTGCAGGAGGTACGCAAATTCTGGGATGGTCCGATCGCGCTCTCGGGCGCAATCACGACCGGCCGCGCGGTGCTTGCGGCCGAAGCGCTGGGCGCCGACCTCGCCTATATCGGCACGCGCTTCATCGCGACGCATGAAGCGCGTGCCGACGAGCGCTACAAGCACATGATTCTCGGCTCGGAAGCCGCGGACATTCTCTACACACCGTATTTTACCGGCGTGCATGGCAACTATCTGAAGAAGAGCGTCGTCGCCTCCGGTCTCAATCCGGAGGAACTGCCGGTGCGCGACAGGGATACGATGACCTTCGGCTCTAACCGTGTGAAGCCATGGAAAGATGTCTGGGGTGCGGGCCAGGGTGTCGGAACAATCGATGAGATTCTTCCCGCCGCGGAAGTCGTCGCGCGGTTGGCCGCAGATTACGAAGCGACGAAGCGGCGGCTCGCGGCGTGACTTGGGTTTGATGCCGCATGAGTGATCCGCTCGCCCTAGGCGCTCGCCAACTTACCGCACTTTTTGCAAAGCGCGCGCTCTCGCCGGTCGAACTCCTCGACGCGGTGCTCGCGCGGATCGAGCGGGAAGAGCCGAGGGTCAACGCCTTCGTCCTTCTTGATCGCGAGGGGGCACACAAAGCCGCCAAGGAAAGCGAGGAGCGCTGGACTAAACGCGCGCCGCTGAGCGCGGCCGATGGGCTCGTCGCGACAATCAAGGACAATATCCTGCTTGCCGGTTTTCCGGCGCGGCGCGGGTCCAAGACGGGTTCCAATGCGGCGGTAACGGAAGACGCGCCGGCTTCAGCGCGGCTCAAAGAAGCGGGCTGCGTCATCGTCGGCAAGACGACGCTTCCCGAGTTCGGCTGGAAAGGATTGTGCGACTCGCCGCTGACCGGCATCACGCACAATCCGTGGAGGCTCGATCGCTCGACCGGAGGCTCCTCCGGTGGCGCCGCCGCCGCCGCGGCGCTTGGGCTTGGACAGCTTCATCTCGGCACGGACGCCGCGGGGTCGATCCGCATACCTTCGGCGTTTTGTGGTGTGTTCGGGATTAAACCGTCGTTCGGCCGCGTGCCGGCCTATCCCGCCTCGCCGTTCAGCGCGCTCGCGCATGTTGGGCCGATGGCCCGCAGTGTTGAAGACGCGGCGCTGATGCTGTCGATCATCGGCCGCCCGGACGCGCGTGATTTCATGGCGTGGAATACACCGTGCCCCGATTACACGATCGGACTGGATGCCGGTGTCGCCGGAATGCGCATCGCTTATTCGTCGAAACTCAATCTTGATATCGATGTCGAGCCTAAGATCGCGGCGGCTTGTGAGACGGCGGCGCAGGTTTTTCTGGAACTGGGCGCAAGCGTCGAACGTGTCGATCCGACGCTGCCGGATTGCCGGCCGATTATCGACGATCTGTGGAAGGCTGTCGCCGCTTTCATCATGAGCGGCATCTCGGAAGAGCAGCGGCAGCAATGCGATCCAGGCTTGGCGCGTGATGCGGCGACAGGCTCGAACATTCCAACCCACCGCTATATCGCGGCTTCGGCCGAGCGCGCCAATGTGGCGCTTGCAATGATGCGCTTCCACGAAGATTTCGATCTCTTGCTTACGCCGCAAATGCCGGTGCCGGCGATCCTTGCCGGATACGACGTGCCGCCGAATAGCGGGATGGCGCACTGGATCGACTGGTCGCCGTTCACTTATCCCTTCAACATCACGCAGCAGCCGGCGGCGAGCGTGCCCTGCGGCCTGACGGACGAAGGTCTGCCGATCGGCTTGCAGATCGTCGGGCCGCACCGCGAGGATGGTCTTGTGCTGGCAGCTGCACGTGCTTTCGAGAGCGCGCGGCCGTTCGCGCGTATCGACGCGGCGCGGGACTAGGCTTCCGCAGGCTCCTCAGGACTTCGCCACCGCTTCAGCATTCCGGCAATTGCAAGCGTCACGATGATTCCGGCGATCTCGACGAAAAATTCGGGATAGATCGGCGCCTTTGCAAAGAGATGCGCAAGCGCGCCCTCGTCAAGCCAGCGGTCGATGAACGGCTCGGCAGCAATCATCTCCCCGGCGATCCAGCCGAGCAGCGCGGCGCCGCCCCACGCGATGATCGGAAAGCGATCGAGCAGCTTCAAGAGCAGCGTCGAGCCGAAGACGATTAGGGGTACGGATAGGATCAAACCGAAAATCATGAGCTCAAGCGAGCCGCGTGCAGCGCCGGCAATGGCCACGACGTTGTCGAGCGACATGACGCCGTCGGCAATCACGATCGTCGCAACGGCACCAAAAAGGCTTGAGCGGGCCTTCACTTTGTGCCCGGCATGATCGTCAAGCGCGAGGCGCACCGCGATCCAAAGCAGAAGCACGCCGCCGACGAGATGCACGTATGGGAGCGCGAGAAGCTGCACGATCACCGCCGCAAAAAGGATGCGCAGCACGACCGCGGCGCCGGCACCGAGAATGATGCCCCAGCGCCGCTGCTCTTCCGGCAGCGAACGGCAGGCCATCGCGATCACGACCGCATTGTCGCCGGAGAGGAGAAGGTCAATCCAGACGATCTGCAACACCTGCAGCGCCAGCGTGCCTATGCCTGAATCCATGATCCCCTCTGGTTGAGCCGGGACTTAGCTATGTCTCTTGAGCGCGTATTCAACGAGCTCAATCATTTCAGTACGATCCAGGCCGGCGCGTGATCGCTGGCATTCTCTTGGCCCCGCACGTGCCTATCGACGCCGGCTGCGACAAGGCGCGGCACAAGGGATTTACTGAGCAGCAGATGATCGATGCGGAGACCGGAATCCCGCTGCCAGCGCCCGAACTTGTAATCCCAAAACGTGTACATCGGCTCATTCGGATGGATCGTACGCAGCGCATCGGTCCAGCCCTGATCGAGGAGGCGGGCGTACGCCGCGCGAGGCTGCGGCTGCACCAGCGCGTTCTTCGACCACGACTTGCTCGGATAAATGTCGCACGGCGTGGGGACGACATTATAATCGCCGGCGAGCACGACCGGCACGCCGCTCTTCTGCAGTTCCGCAGCATGCGCGATCAGCCGCTCGAACCAGGCGAGCTTATAATCGAATTTCGGCCCCGGCTGCGGATTGCCGTTGGGCAAATAGAGCGAGGTCACGAGAATGCCGCGCACCGCCGCCTCGATGTAGCGGCTCTGCGTATCGCTCGAGTCGCCAGGCAATTCATTGCGAGTGAGCACGGGATCGGCGCCTTTCGCAAGGATTGCGACGCCGTTCCAGCTCCTCTGCCCGCGCCATGCCGCGCCGTAGCCGGCGGCGCGGATCACCGCTTCGGGAAAGGCGCGGTCCTCGGCTTTGAGTTCCTGCAGGCAAGCAACATCCGGTGCGGATTGTTGTAGCCAGGTGAGAAGGTTCGGCAGGCGTTTGTTGATGTTGTTGATGTTGAAGCTGGCGATTTTCATGCGGGCCAATGTTGCCACGAGGACTCGTTCTTTTTCATGCGCGCCATAGATGTCCGCGCAATGCACGCCACTCCGGAACTCGCATGCTCTTCCGCCTTGTCCTCCCGGTCCTCGCCCTTGCGCTTACCCTCGGCTCGCCGGCGTACGCCGCTAGTTTGCCCGCAAACGAGACTGCGCCGCAATCTATCCCTCAGGACGGCGCGAACGCGCCACAGATCGAAAAGGTGCTCCAGCGCATCAAAATGCCGCCGGGCTTCTCCATCTCGCTTTATGCACTCGCGCCCGAGGCGCGGCATATCGCCGTCGGACCGCAAGGCAAGGTGATATTCGTCGGCACGACCGGCACGAAGATTTACGCCATTAGCGCCGGCCCTGACCGCGCCGCAAAAGTCGAGACATTCGCGCCATCGATCAGTTTCGTCATGCCGAACGGTCCGTGTTTTGCGCCGGACGGTAGTCTGTTCATCGCCGAGCAGAACCGCATCCTGCGCTTCTTGAATGCCGAGGCGGGTGTCGCGAGCAAATCGCTGCAAGCCGAGATCGCCGTGCCGCAAGGCGAGCTCATCCCGCGCGCCGAGCAGAGCCGCGGCCATTCCGCGCGCGTCTGCCGCGTCGGACCGGACGGTAAGCTCTATGTCGCGCTCGGGCAGCCTCACAACGTCACACCGGCAAACAAGGTCGCGGCATACCAAAAGCTCGGCATCGGCGGCATCATCCGGATGAATCTCGACGGCACCGATCGGGAGGTATTTGCCAGCGGCATCCGCAATTCCGTCGGCATGGATTTCAACCCGAAAGACAATGTTCTCTGGTTCACCGACAATCAGGTGGACATGATGGGCGACGACATTCCGCCGGGCGAAATCAACCGCGCGCCGCGTACGGGCATGAATTTTGGCTTTCCCTGGTATGGCGGCGGTCATACGCGCACGCGCGAGTTTGCCAACGAAAAGCCGCCCGAAGGCATCATCTTTCCCGAAATCGAGGAGGTTGCGCATGCCGCCGATCTCGGCATGACATTTTACCGCGGCAGCATGTTTCCGGAAAAATATCGCGGCGGCATTTTTTCGGCCCAGCATGGATCCTGGAACCGCAGCGTGCCGGTCGGCGCGCGCGTGATGTTTTCGACGCTGAAGCCGGACGGTACCGGCGATCGCAGCGAACCGTTTGCCGAGGGCTGGAACATCCCGAATGGCGGCTATCTCGGCCGCCCGGTCGATGTCGCGGAAATGCCGGACGGCTCGCTCCTCGTGTCCGATGATGATGCGGGCGCGGTGTACAGGATCAGTTACAAGGCGCGGTGAACTTCGCGCCGCATCCGCCGCACACGGATCGCAATCGCGACGAGCCCTGCCTCGACCGCGCGCGTCAGCGCAGGCAATGTAATCGCCGCGGCCGCGTCATCGTCCGGTTCGTGACGCTTGCCCGTCAGCCGCGGCACGTGGATGAACACAGCCGGGGCGCCGCCGCTCGCAAGACTGGCATAGAGCGTCTGGTTGCAGACGTAATCGCCGGCGTCCAGCGATAGCTGCACCGGCACGCCGGTGCGGTGCATCAGTGTCACGAGCGGTGGCGTCGCCAGCGGCGAGCACAAAACCGGCAGCCCGCCGGCGCGCACTGCGCGCGCGGCCGCGCGGCGCTTCGCAGCATCCGGATGCAATGTCGTCACGCGGTTCACAGCGCGCGCCTCGACGCTCACCTGCTTGCGGCGCGAAGCAAGCCCGAGATGCACGATCGCATCAGGCCGCGTGCGCGCAACAAGCTCTTCCAACTCGCCCGTTACCGCGTCGTAAACGACTGGCAGGACTGCGGTCGCTAGCCTGATTCCATGCAGCCGCAAACGCCGTGCGTGGCGGCGCAGCAGGCGCATGACGATCGCCGCGCTCGGATTGACCGGGGCGCCGGGAAAAGCGGAGAAGCCGGTGACGAGAATGGTGACATCGCCCATGCTCACACTCCGAGCATCTGCGCGATCTCTTCCACCGCGAGCGTCGGCGCGAGCTCGCCTTTCGCGACGCGCGTCTCCACCGCGGCGACATGGCGTTTCACGCCTGCATCTGATCGCAATCGCGCGCGCAGCCGGTCCTCGAGCATCGTCCACATCCATTTCACCTGCTGCGCGCGCCGCCTTGGGTCGAGCTCGCCGCTCGCCTGCATGCGCCGGCGATGCTCGACGACTTGGCCCCACATCGTATCGAGCCCCTGATTGGCGAGGCCGGAGACGAGCACGACCGGCGGCGACCATGTCGGGGAGGCCGGCTGCAGAATATGCAGCGCGGCGAGATACTCGGCCTTCGCGGCTTCGGCGCGCCCGCGCCCCTCGCCCTCCGCCTTGTTGATCGCGATCATGTCCGCGAGTTCGAGAACGCCCTTCTTGATGCCCTGCAATTCATCGCCGGCGCCGGGCAACATCAGCACCAGGAAAAAGTCGGTCATGTCGGCGACAGCTGTCTCCGACTGGCCGATGCCGACCGTCTCAACCAGGATCACGTCGAAGCCGGCCGCCTCGCAGAGCAGCATCGTCTCGCGCGTGCGCGTCGCGACGCCGCCGAGCGTGCCGGAAGCGGGCGAGGGCCGGATGAAAGCGTTGCGGTCGGTCGCAAGCCGCGCCATGCGGGTCTTATCGGCAAGGATCGAGCCGCCGGTACGCGTCGAGGAGGGGTCGATGGCCAGCACCGCAATGCGGTGACCCTCTCCCGTGAGGTTCGTGCCGAGCGTGTCGATCAGCGTGGACTTGCCGACGCCCGGAACGCCGGTAATGCCGACGCGGATCGCCCGTCCGGTCTGCGGCAGCACCGCCTGCATCAGCGCTCGCGCCATCTCCTGATGCGCGGGCTTGCGGCTCTCGATCAATGTGATTGCCCGCGCCAAGGCCGCACGGTCGCCGGAAGCCATGCGATCGGCGAGCGCTTCGGGCGACAGATTCGTGGCGCGGACGGCGGGTGCGGTCATCCGCCCCGTTATAGCGGCGGGAGCTGCGCTATAACACGGTTCGATGGAACGTGATTTGTCGATGCGCGCCGCGGTCCTCGCCGGTCCCGGCCAGATTCGAATGGAAGAGGTGGCCCGCCCGCTGCCCGGGTCCCGCGAAGTGCGAATCCAGCTTGAGGGCTGCGGCGTTTGCGCCTCCAACCTCACACCCTGGGCCGGACCGGAATGGATGCAGTTCCCGACGGAGCCGGGCGCGCTCGGCCACGAGGGTTGGGGCGTCATCGACGCGCTCGGCGAGAGGGTGGAGGGGCTTGCGATCGGCGACCGCGTCGCCGCGCTCTCCTACAAAGCTTATGCCGAATACGATCTCGCCGAAGCCGACGCGGTCGTGCGGCTGCCGGACTCGCTTGCCGGCCAGCCTTTCCCGGGGGAGCCGCTTGGGTGCGCGATGAACATTTTCCGCCGCAGCGAGATTAGGGCGGGACAAACGGTCGCGATCGTCGGCATCGGTTTTCTCGGCGCGATCCTGACGCGGCTCGCGAGCGAGGCCGGAGCGCGCGTGATCGCGATCTCGCGCCGGCCGTTCTCGCTGGACATTGCCCGCATCATGGGCGCCGCCGAGACGATCGCGATGGAGGATCACAAGGCGATCATCGGCCAGGTCAAGGAACTGACCAGCGGCACATTCTGCGACCGCGTGATCGAGGCGGTCGGCAAGCAATGGCCGCTCGATCTCGCCGGCGAAATCACGCGCGAGCGCGGCCGCTTAATCATCGCCGGCTATCACCAGGATGGACCCCGGCAGATCGACATTTGGCTGTGGAACTGGCGCGGGCTTGACGTCATCAACGCGCATGAGCGCGACCCCAAGATTTACATACAAGGCATTCGCGAAGCGGTGGACGCGGTTGCATCGGGCCGGCTCGATCCGCAGCCGCTCTATACGCATCGCTTTCCCCTCGATCAGCTCGACAAGGCACTCGATGCGACCCGCGACAGGCCGGGCGAATTTTTGAAGGCCCTAGTCGTACCGTGAGCAGACCGCGTCTCGGCTTTCTCGGTGTCGGCTGGATCGGCCGGCATCGCATGCAGGCGATCATCGAGGCGGATGTCGCTGATGTCGTCGCGATTGCCGATCCTTCGCTGGAAATGGCGGCGGAAGCGCAGAAACTCGCGCCGAAGGCGAAAATCGTGCCGAGCCTCGACCACATTCTCCAGGCGAAGGTTGACGGCCTCGTCATCGCGACACCCAGTGCGATGCATGCAGAGCAATCCATCCGTGCGCTGTCGCGCGGTGTTGCCGTGTTCTGCCAGAAACCGCTTGGGCGCACTGCAGCTGAGGCGCAGGCCGTTATCGACGCGGCGCGCCAAGCCGACAGGCTGATCGGCGTCGATTTCTCCTACCGCTATACGCAAGGCATGCAACGCATCGCCGAAATCGTGCGCGCCGGCGAACTCGGCCATGTTTTCGCAATCGATCTCGTCTTTCATAATGCTTATGGCCCGGACAAAGCGTGGTTCTATGATCCCGTGCGATCGGGGGGCGGCTGCGTCATGGATTTGGGCGTCCATCTCGTCGATCTCGCGCTCTGGATCCTTGATTTTCCAGATGTCAGCGCCGTGACAAGCAAGCTGTTCGCCAGCGGCGAATTGCTCGGGGCCGCCCCGGATCGCGTCGAGGATTACGCGACGGCGGCGCTGGGACTGCAATCGGGCACCGCCGTGCGACTCGCCTGCTCCTGGCGTTTGCACGCCGGCCGTGATGCAATCATCTCGGCCGCGTTCTACGGCACGAATGGCGGTGCGGCGCTGCGCAATGTCGAGGGCTCCTTCTATGATTTCGTGGCGGAGCGCTATCGCGGCACCGCGCTCGAAACGCTCACCACACCGCCTGACGCGTGGGGCGGCCGCGCGGCGGTCAACTGGGCCAAGCGTCTTGCTGCCGGAATAGGTTTCGCTGCGGACGCGGAGAGGCTCGTGACGGTTTCGCGGGTGGTAGATCGGATTTACGGCCGCTAAGCTCCAATGACCCGGCTCACGACCGGCCAATAAAAATCTCCGAAGCCAGCTTTGGAAGCTTCTTCCAACAATCGGCCCGCAAGTTCTGCACCGGGCACCCTCGCTCCCACCTCCGCAGCGAGATTGAGCGCGTAGCCGATATCCTTACGCATATAGTCCGCCGAAAAAGCGCGCTCCGGAAAAATGTTCGGCAGGACCGCTTTCATACCGTGATCGCGTAGCGCGAAACTATCGGCCGAGCCCTTCGTCAACGTCTCGAACAAGACCTTGCCGTCGAGCCCTGCGCGGCGCGCGACCACAAGCGCTTCCGATAAGGCAACCACTGTCTCGACCAGCACCATGTTGTTCAGGATTTTTACGATCTGGCCTGAACCGACAAGACCGCAATGGGTGATGTCGGTGGCGCAGCAGGCGAGCAAAGGTTTGATCGCAGCGAAGGTCTTGGCGTCCGCGCCGACCATGATGCTGAGCGTGCCGTCTTCCGCCGCCTGACGGGTGCGGGCGATCGGTGCGTCCGCATAGTGCGCTCCCTTTGCCGCGAACTGCGCAGCGAGGGCTCGCGTGAGATCAACGGGCGACGTGCCGAGATCGACGATGATTTGACCGGCGCGGGCATGGGCGATGAGACCGTCCGGCCCGGAAGAGACCGCCTCGACATGTTTGCCGCTCGGCAGCGCCATGAAAATGATGCCGCAGGTGCGGGAGAGCACTGCGATATTCTCGGCGGCCTCCACGCCCGCAGTCCTCAACCGCCCGAGCGGCTCGGAATCGCGATCGAGCGCGATGACCGCCCGCCCGCTTTTCTGCGCCAGATTGCGACACATCGGCTCGCCCATCACGCCGACGCCGATAAAACCGATTCTACCTGTTTCGGTCATGCCGGACCCACACTGGATTGGCCGCTCCCAAGACGGCACTCATGGATACCATCCTGCTTAAGGGAATAAATCCAAGCTACCCCTAGTCTTCATCTGGAGGACGACCGGGGCTGATTGGGGTCGGCTATTTCTGTGCGTCGCATCCGCCTATGGTAGGAGCAATCATCGTCGCGATTTGACGTAACTGTGGATGAGGCGTTCGCTTGGAGAGCGATCGGGCGCTCTTTGCAAAGGTTTTTCTCCCCCATCTGCAGCAGGCCTATCGGCTTGCCCGCTGGATAACGGGGAATGCTGTCGATGCCGAGGATATCGTGCAGGAAGCTTCGCTCCGGGCGTTCCGTTCGATCCGCGATTGCAGCGGCGCGAACCCGCGCGGCTGGGTGCTGACGATCGTGCGCAACACGGCTAACACCTGGCTGACGCGCAATCGGGCGGATCGCGTGCCTGTCGAGCGCATCGATGCGGATGGGTCGGTGATCTACCGGGAGGAGGATAGCGATCCTGACACACCCGAAACCATACTTCTGCGCAAAGCCGCTGTCGAAGAAGTCCGCCGCGCGGTCGACGCGCTGCCGCCGGCCTTTCGCGAGGTGATCGTGTTGCGTGAGATCGAAGATTTGGATTACCGCGAGATTGCGCAGATCGCCGGCATTCCGCTCGGCACCGTCATGTCGCGGCTTTCGCGGGCGCGCTCGATGCTGTTCAAGGCGCTCGGAGATACACAATGACAAGTCCCGAGCAAATGTACGAAATCGATGCCTACGCTGACGGCGAACTCGATGCGATGCGGGCAATCGAGGTGGAACGGCTGATGGCAGAAAAGCCTGAACTGCGTCAGCGCTACGACTCGATCCTCAATTTGCGAACGGCGCTGCGCGAGGCGGCAGCGCAGGATCGCGCCTCCGATCTGTTGCAGCCACGGATCGAGCGCGCGGTCGGGCGTGTTGGGCCGAGTGTCACGCGGTGGGCTGCGCTTGCCGCGTCATTCTTATTCGGAATCCTGATAGCTGGGACACTCACGTGGGTGCTCTTTGTGCCGAGAGGCCCAGCGCTCGGCGACATGATCGTCTCTGCGCATATGCGCGGCCTGCTGGCAGAGCAGCCGTTCGACATCGCGTCGTCCGATCGCCACACAGTAAAGCCATGGCTCGCACGAAAGGTCCCGCAGTCGCCGGACGTTGTCGATCTGACACAAAGCGGCTTTCCGCTGTTCGGCGGACGCGTCGATGTGATCGACGGCAACCCCGTGGCAACGCTCGTCTACGGGCATGCGCAGCATCTCGTCAGTCTCATGACTTTTGCAAAGCCGGTGAAACTTCCTACCGAAAGCACGATCGCGGGCTTCCATATCCGCAGCTGGCTCGAAGGCGATCTCACGTATGTTGCGGTGTCCGACATACCGGAAAGGGAACTCGCCGGCTTCGAGAACGATATCCGGCGGCCGACTCGTTAGATGCAGCGGCCTAAGCGGATATACGCCAATTCTCCATGATGACATCCGTGGTCACCGTCTCGACCTGCTGGCCATAGCGGTTGCGATACAGCGTCATCATCGCATCGTGCGTCTCATCGGTTGAGCTGCATAATGCGTCCGTCGCGACAACAACGCGATAGCCGCGATCGACCGCGCCGAGCACGGTTGCGAGCACACAGACATCCGTTTCGCCGCCGCTTACCACGAGCGTGTCGATCTTAGTATCGCGCAACAGATTATCAAGCTCGCGTTCCAGCCATGGCGAGTAGACATGCTTGTCGACTATTTTTGCAGGCGGCACGAAGCGGGCGAGTTCGGGAACGAGTTCGACCATCTCGGGCCCGAGCCGCCTCATCGTCATGCTCTCCCAGTTCTCGTAGTAGCGTCGCCAGGTGCCCCTACCCTGCCCGGGCTCTTTCGCCGGTATGAAGCGCGTGAAGATCGTCTGCGCCGGATGCGCCTCGACCATGCGCGCCACATTCGGCAGGACGCGCTCCATCCAGGGTGTGTGCCAATCCGTGTCCTCGGCAAACAGCCGCTGCATGTCGACGCAGATGTGCAGGCACGTATCCGTCAGCGGTCCGAAGCGGAGCGCGTTTTCGTCTTTCATTGAAACTCCAACTTCCCGGCATCGAATGGCTATCCACCCGTAGCAGTTCCTAAGTTCATCTCCTTCACATATGTTGCCTCACCTCGGCAGCAATCGGGACGAGGCACTGATGCACCTACGCTCCAAAGTTTCACCGGATGGCCGAGTCGTCGTGCCGCGCGCGGTAGGCAAAAGACTGAACCTCCGGCCCGGCGATTATGTGCATTTCATTCTCCACGCGAAGGCCGTCCGTTTGTTCAAGGGGCCAGCGCAAGACGCAAGCAATCCGTTCGCGCTTTTCTCCGAATGGCGAGCAAGGCCGCCGAGGAGGCCTATGCCGATCTCTGACTCGGCGGCTAAATGGTTTTTCCATGATTCGACTTTAGCCTGAGCCCCATGACCCTTCACGTCGCCGTCCTGATGGGCGGCCTCTCCGTCGAACGCGAGGTTTCGCTGGTCTCTGGCGCCGCCTGTGCCAAAGCGCTGGAAGACCAGGGCTTCTTGGTCACGCCAATCGATGTCGACCGCGACGTCGCCGAGGTGCTCGCGCGGGTCAAGCCGCAGGTTGCATTCAATGCGCTGCATGGCCGCTTCGGCGAGGATGGGATCGTGCAGGGCGTGCTGGAACTGCTGCGCATTCCATATACGCATTCCGGCGTGCTCGCCTCCGCGCTCGCGATGCAGAAGGACCGCGCCAAGGACGTGATGCGCGCCGCGGGCATTCCCGTTGCACAAGGCATCACCTGCAGCCGCTTTGAGGCGGCAAAGCGCCATGTGCTGCCGCCGCCTTACGTGGTGAAGCCGGTCAACGAAGGCTCTTCCGTCGGCGTTATCATCGTCAAGGAAGACCGCTCGCATCCGCCGCAGGAGCTCACGCGCGAAGACTGGCCGCATGGCGAGACGGTGCTGGTCGAGAAATTCGTCGCCGGCCGCGAACTCACATGCGCCGTGATGGGCGATCGTGCACTCGAAGTGATCGATATCCGTGCATCCGACGGAGGGTGGTACGATTATCACGCAAAGTATTCAAAGGGTGGGTCGATCCACGTCCTTCCGGCAAATCTTAAACAAAATATTTACCAAGAGGTCCAACAGTGGGCGCTTGAGGCGCATAGAGCCCTCGGCTGCCGCGGTGTGAGCCGCACAGATTTCCGATACGACGACCGCCCCGGAGGTACGGGCGAGCTCGTCGTGTTGGAGGTCAACAC
>JAXDNH010000010.1:0-14776 GCA_034669525.1 Methylobacteriaceae bacterium
GACAGGCTTGTGGCCGTTCTCAAAGTGACAGAGAGCGAAGCGGCTTATGCTCGTCTGCTTCTCGTCGATCATCTGCCGGCGGGCCTCGAGATCGACAATCCCAATCTTTTCAATGGCGGCTCGACCGACGGGCTCTCCTGGCTCAAGCGGAATATCGAGCCGACACACACGGAGGCGCGCGATGATCGTTACGTCGCGATGTTCAACCGCGACGGCAAGGACAAGGCGACGTTCACGATCGCTTACATCGTGCGCGCGGTCACGCCCGGGCGATATGTGCTGCCACCGGCCTCGATCGAGGACATGTATCGGCCCGACCGCTTCGGCCGCACGGGCTTCGGCACGCTTGTGGTGCAAGAGGCCAAGTGAAGCGACACGCAATCACTGTCGGGATCCTGTTCGCCGCATTTCTCGCGCTCGGCATTCCGATCGCCTGGAAGGGCGCAACATACGCGCTGGGCCCGCTTGATCTCGCGCAAGCCGCGCACGGGTCAACAGTGGTCACCGATCGAAACGGGGTGTTGTTGCGCGCCTTCACGACAGCGGAGGGCCGTTGGCGGTTGCCGACCACCGCTGCGGATGTCGATCCACGGTTCTTCGCGCTGTTGAAATCATACGAAGACCGCCGCTTTGACGCGCATCGTGGGGTCGATTGGCGCGCACTCGCCCGTGCCGCGCTGCAATTTGCTCGCGCTGGCCACATCGTTTCCGGCGGCTCGACGCTGACGATGCAAGTCGCGCGTTTGCTGGAGCCGCGCGAAGAGCGCTCGCTCTTTGCCAAACTTCTGCAGATGGCCCGCGCAATGCAACTCGAAAGCCGCTTGTCGAAGCGCGAAATCCTCGATCTTTACCTCGCGCTAGCGCCATACGGCGGCAACCTTGAAGGCGTGCGCGCCGCGAGCCTCGCCTATTTCGGAAGGGAGCCGCGGCGGCTCTCGTTTGGCGAGGCGGCGCTCCTCGTCGCGTTACCGCAATCGCCGGAGATGCGGCGCCCGGACCGCGGCGCCGAGGTGGCGCGGGCGGCCCGCGATCGCGTGCTTGATCGTGCCGTTGCAAACAACATGCTTACGTCGGCCGAGGCGGCGCTCGCCAGGGCCGAGCCGGTCCCACAGGCCCGACTTGCGTTTCCCGTGCTTGCGCCGCATGCAGCCGAAGCGGCCCTTCGCTTTGCACCTGACACGCGCCTCCACAAACTCACCATCGAGGCGAAGTGGCAGCAAACGCTGGAAGCGCTCGCACGCGACAGCGTGCAGCGCCTCGGCGCGAAAGTATCATGCGCGATTCTCGTGATCGACAACGCAAGCGGTGAAGTGCGCGCACGTATCGGGGCTGCCGATTACTTTTCCGTGGAGCGCAGCGGCGGGATCGACATGACGCAGGCGCTGCGCTCGCCCGGCTCAGCACTGAAGCCGTTCATCTACGCGCTCGCCTTTGAAAACGGCATCGCCCATCCCGAGACAATGCTCGACGATCGTCCGTCGCGCTGGGGCGTGTGGCAGCCGGAGAATTTCGATCTTGCCTATCAGGGTGCGGTCACTGCGCGGCGTGCGCTGCAGATGTCGCTCAACGTTCCCGCGATTGAGCTCCTCGATCAGATCGGTCCAGCGCGCTTCCTGGCGCGGCTGCGCAATGCCGGCGTGGAGATCGCGCTTTCGGATGACAGCGCGCCGGGTCTTGCGGTCGGGCTCGGCGGGCTCGGCATCAAGCTGAGCGATCTCGCGCGGCTCTATGTGGGCCTCGCGCGCGGCGGCGACACGCCGCCGCTCATTGAAGAGGTCGGGGTCACGCAGAAGAGTCCCGACCGGCCGATCGCGGAGCCTCTTGCCGCATGGTATGTCGGCGACATCCTGCGCGGCGCCCCGCCGCCGCTCAACGCGCCGGCCGGGCGGATCGCCTACAAGACCGGAACCTCCTACGGCTATCGCGACGCGTTCGCGGTCGGCTATGATCGCCGTCATACGATCGCAGTTTGGGTTGGGCGGCCCGACAATGCATCGGTGCCGGGCCTGGTCGGCCGGTTGGTCGCGGCGCCGATCCTGTTCGACGCATTCGCGCGGATCGGGATTGATCCGGAACCGCCGACGAAGCCGCGCGATGCGCTCAGCGCGCGCTCTTCCACGCTGCCGCCGCCGCTCAGGCATCTGCGCCAGGATGCGCCGAAGGTGCTCGCGTCCGGGAATAGCCCGCCCTTGCGCATCGCCTTTCCGCCGAACGGCGCGCGCGTCGACCTCGGGCTGAACCGGCCTCGTGACGCCAGCGCGCTCGCACTCAAAGCGCAAGGAGGCGTTCCACCGCTGACCTGGATCGTCAATGGCGCGCCGCTCGGTGCTGGCGACCTGCGCCGGCAGACGAACTGGACACCTGACGGCGCGGGGTTTGCGCGCGTTTCCGTGATCGATGCCAGAGGAGCCATGGATTCGGTGACGGTGCGGCTGGATTAGCCGACATCGGCACCTATTTGCGCGCACGCCTTACCGCACAAAAGCTATATCCTTCCCGGACACTCCGTGATCTTTATTCGGCGCAGGCTGCCGGAGAATGAAGTGAAACTAACGCGTCGGGTTTTTGCCGCCGGATTGGGCCTCGCGCCGTTTGCTTCGGCTCGCCACGTACTCGCCAACAACGAGGAGCTTGCCGTCTCGGTCACAAACCACACCGAACTGGAAGTCTGTGCCGAAAAAGACAATGTCCAGCTCGATTTTCTGTCGCCGCATGTGCGCCACATGCGGATTCGGGCCGTGCATCCCTCGTATATCGGTTCGATCCAGCACGATCGAGCCGACCCCGATTGGACCGCCTGTGACATGTCGGGCGGCGCATCCTTTCCCAGCCCGCAGCATCAGACGCGCATCTGGTCGAGCCCGGACTTCTGGCTGGTTGGGTTTACCTATCCAAGCTTCTGGCGCGAGCAGGATGTTCCTGTCCGGATCGGCAATCGTGTCGAACGCGGCCTTCATCTGGTGCAGCTCTGGATGCGCTATCGCGGCCGGCCGGCGGAGGTCCTCGTCGTCTATCCCCGGGACGGCTATTGGCGCGCGCGCCCGCTGCCATTCGGGCGTCTGCGCTCGACCGCCTACGGCTCGTCTTTCCTTGTCGGTCCGGTTGAGACACAGGAGCGGCCTCTTGTCGTCCTCAATGAGATCGCATTCGATCCGCAGACATTGAGCTTCGATCTTGCTTTCGCGCGCGGCGAATCGGCGCGACTCGCATTCGCTGGAATTGATCAGAACGAGATCAAGCTCGACATCGCCTATTCCGCCGCGATGCCGGACAGGCGAGCCTTCGCTTCGCTCCGCTCCATGTATACGAGCGATCACGTCGCGGACGTCGCCCGCGTTGCCTGGCGTGCACCCGGCGCATCCGACTGGGACGAAGCCCCGGTGCTAAAATTTTCCGGCGCGCCTGCCGTAACCGAACTGTGGGCCGGCCGGCGTCAGCAATCGCGTCACAATCTCAGCGCGCCGGACATGATCTTCAGCAATTTCGCTTCGGCGGCTTCGGAACCGACTTAGCGCGTGAATATCGCAAATGTTCTGCGCCGGAAACGCACGGGCCGCATACCACTCGTCGATGCGGCGCGCGGCACGGCCCTCATCGCCATGTTTGCCTTCCACCTGACGTGGGATTTGTCCTATTTCGGGTATATGGATTCGCAGTTCGTATTCGAACGCGCCTTCTCGATTTTCGGCGATACGATTGGCTCGGCCTTTCTTGCCATAGCGGGCGCGAGTCTCGTACTTGCGCATGCGCCGACATTTCGCGCCCACGCCTACATGCGTCATCTCGCGATGATTGTCGCTGCTGCTGCGGCGGTCACTCTCGCAACATACATTTTCATTCCGGGGGGCTTCATCTTCTTCGGCATCCTGCATTGCATCGCGTCCGCTTCGCTGATTGCGCTGCCGTTCCTGTTTCTGCCGTGGTGGGCGGCAGCACTCGCGGCGACTCTCGCAATCGCTGCGCCCCGCCTTTTTGTCTCTCCTGTATTCGATGCGCCCGCGTGGTGGTGGACCGGGCTATCCACTTTCGAACCCCGCACCAACGACTATCGGCCGATCCTGCCGTGGCTCGGCGTGCTCCTCTGCGGGCTCGCGTTGATGAAAATCGGCGACCGCTTCGCTCTCCGCGAAGTTCTCGCGCGTTGGCAGCCGCGAAATCTCTTCACGCGCGGTGTCGTATTGGGCGGCCAGCACAGCCTTACGATTTATCTCGTTCATCAGCCGATTTTCTTCGCCCTGGTTTCGCTTTTGGTGACAATTGCGCCGCCTCAAGGCGCATCAGCCGATGCGCGTTTCTTTTCCTCGTGCCGGGCGCAATGTGAAAGCGCCGGGCAAGCACAGCCAATATGTGGCGCGGTTTGCACTTGCCTTGCCGACGAGCTGCGCGAAGAAGGTTTGTGGGCCCGCACGATCGCAAATCAATTGCAAACAGAGGAACGCGAGCGTCTCGGGCAAATGGCACGCTCATGCCTGCGTGAGAAACGCCGGCTCAATGAAGAATAGCCGCTTCTCAAGCGGAACCGCACTCCGCCGCGCCGGTTATCCGCAGTCATGAACGAGGTCATCAATGCCAGGCCAAACGCCCAATCCCGGCGGCGAGGTGCCACCCCCGTCGCCATCGATCATTCCCGATCCTGATCCCTCGCCCTATCCGATCGATGCGCCGGGCGACGAGCCGATTCCGCCGTTGCGCGATCCCGATGTGATCGATCCCGGCGCGCCGGTGCCCAACCCGACCAATCCGCCGAAACCGAGCTTCTGATTGCTTACATGCCGCTCATCGGCAGATTGTAGTAATCGCGGATGCGTTTGCCTTCTGCGGCCGACCAATCTGGCGCTGCGCCCTTGGCGAATTTCGGCGCCTTGCGCAGCTGCTCTTCGGTGATGTCGAGCTCGTAGGCATCGAGCTTCGGATTGTAGGTGAGCTGATCCCATGGCAAGGGATAGAAATCGGAGCCGATGCCGAGAAAACCGCCGAAGCTCATCACGGCATAGGCGACCTGACCCGTTCTCTTGTCGATCATGACGCGCATGATTTCGCCAAGGGTTTCTCCGTTGGGGCGGCGGACCTTCGTCCCCTCGACCTTATCGCTGGCAATCAGGCTGTGTGACTCTGGCTTCTGGATGGGAGCGGCGGAGCTTTGCATGAGAACCTCCCAGGCTGTCTTCTGCCTGTTTACCAAAAAACGTGCCGCCCGATAGCGAAGTTCCCCACCGCCGGTCGTCAGACTTTCCCGGGCGGAGGCGCAAAGACCCGGATCGCCTTGGGCACGATCGAAAATCGCGCCGGCGTCGTCGTCAGAATTTCGCCGTCCGCATTCACCCTGCGTGGCCGGCGCGTGTGGATCTCAAAGTTGCGCCCGCGAACCGAGCGCACTTCTGCAAAAGCACCATGCTCGCCGGCGCGGAACGAGCGCGCCATCCAGGCAAGCTTCCAGACATTCTCCATTTCGAGGCTGTAGAGATCGAGACGGCCATCGTCGATTTCCGCCGATTTCTCCACCACGTTGCCGCCGCCGTAATAGCGCCCGTTGCCGACGGCCACCTGGAAGGTTTTGGCACGGGCGACTTCGCCCTCGCTGACGATGAGAGCAGAAAAGGGCCGCGCTCGCGTGATCACACGCAAAGCGGCGAGCGAATAGCTTAACCGGCCGAGGCGTCGCTTGGTTTCCCGCGACATCGCATGGGCGAGAGCGACGCTGAGCCCGATGCTTGCAACGTTGAAAAACAGCTGATCGTTGACTCGGCCGACATCGACGCGCCGTTCTTCGCCGCGCGCGATGATGTCGAGGGCGCTCCCGACATCATCCGGAATACCAAGGGTACGCGCGAGGTCGTTGGCAGTCCCGGCTGGAATGATGCCGAGCGGCAACCCACTCTTCAGCAGGCCGAAGGCGGCCGCATTCAGCGTGCCGTCGCCGCCGGCAATCACCACGCAATCTATTTTACCCGCATTGTCGAGGATCGCCTGTGGCAGCGCCTCGCGGGTTTCACATTGCGCATTAAGCGGATTGATGCCGCGCGCAGCGAGCAGATCGGAAAGACCTGCGCAGAGTCGCTCTCCGGACCGGCTTTTCGTGTTGACAACGAGCAGGGCGGTCGAGGTCATCCAAACGCGATCATCGCTTCAGTATTTCTTCCCCTTATCGGGCCGTAACTGGAAGAGCACAAGGGACCGGCCGGTGACCAGATATTTTTTCCTGAACGCGAATCTCGTTTGCTCTGCCTCTGGCTCGTTGGTGTCGATCAGACGGTCCCAGGCAGATCCCCCTTGCCCGGCAGGCAGGGTGAATTCTACCGGGTCGTGATAGGCATTGAGGAGAAGCAGCACGGTAACATCGTGCCCTCGCTTGCGAATGCCGGTTGCTTGCGCGCGGCCGTCGAGCAACACGCCGAGCGACCGGGCTTTGCCATCGCTCCATTGTTCGGGCGTGAGTTCCGCGCCTGTCGGGGAAATCCAGGCGACGTCCTTGACCTGCAATTCCTCGTCGAACGTGCCGGTCAGGAACCGATTGCGACGAAACACCGGAAGGTCTTGCCGGAGCTTGATGAGCTGGCGCGCGAACCCGGTCAGCGCGCGCGCCTCATCATCGATCGCGTCCCAATCGAGCCAGCTGATCCCGTTGTCCTGCGCGTAGGCATTGTTGTTGCCCCGCTGTGTGCGGGCAAACTCGTCGCCGGCGAGAATCATCGGCGTGCCCTGCGAGAACAGCAGCGTTGCAAAAAGATTCCGCATTTGCCGGAAACGAATGCGGCGGACTTCCGGATCGTCAGTCGGACCCTCGACGCCATAATTATTGGACAGGTTGTGCGAGTGGCCGTCCTTGTTGTCCTCGCCGTTCGCTTCGTTGTGCTTGTCGTTATACGAGACGAGGTCGTTAAGCGTGAAGCCGTCATGTGCTGTGATGAAATTCACCGAGGCGGTCGGCCGTCGCCCGCGCCTGTTGAAGAGATCGGCTGAGCCTGAAAACCGCGCCGCAAGCTCGGGCAATTTGCCCTCGTCGCCGCGCCAATAGGCGCGCATCGTGTCGCGATAGCGGTCGTTCCACTCCGCCCATCCCGGCGAGAAATGGCCGACCTGATAGCCGCCAGGCCCGCAATCCCACGGCTCGGCGATGAGCTTGACGCCGCTCAGCACCGGGTCCTGCCGGCAGGAATCGAGAAAACCGCCGCCCTCGTCAAAACCGTGCGGCTCGCGCGCAAGGATGGTCGCGAGATCGAAGCGGAACCCATCGATGCGCATCTCGGTCGCCCAGTAGCGCAGCGAGTCCGTGACCATCTTTAAAACGCCCTGATGGCTCAGATTGATCGTGTTGCCGGTGCCGGTATCGTTGATGTAGTAGCGTTTGTCCGGTGCAAGCCGGTAATAAGAGGCATTGTCGATTCCTTTGAACGACAGGGTCGGCCCGAGTTCGTTGCCCTCCGCCGAATGATTGTAGACGACGTCCAAAATCACCTCGATGCCGCGATCATGGAAATGGCTCACCATTTCCTTAATCTCGTTGACGAAGGGGGTTGCGAGATAGCGCGGCTTCGGAGCGAAGAAGGCGATCGTATTGTAGCCCCAGTAGTTGCGTAATCCTTTCTGCACGAGATAGTCGTCATCGACAAAGGCGTGGACTGGCAGAAGTTCGACTGCTGTCACACCCAAATTTGCAATATACTCGATCACCTCCGGCGACATCATTCCGGAGAATGTTCCACGAAAATGCTCCGGCACGCCGGGATGGCGCATCGTGTAGCCGCGCACATGCGTCTCGTAGATGATGGTGCGTTGCCATGGCGTCTTCGGTTTGCGCTCCTCGCCCCAGGTGAAGGCCGGATCGATGACGCGGCATTTCGGGACGTAACGTGCACTGTCGCGCTCGTCGAACGAGAGATCCCCGTCGGGCGCGCCGACCTTGTAGCCGAAGAGCACGTCGCTCCATTCGACTTCGCCCACCAGCTGACGGGCGTAAGGATCGATCAGGAGCTTGTTCGGATTAAAGCGCTGCCCGTTCGCCGGGTCGTACGGGCCGTGCACGCGATAGCCGTACACCGTGCCCGGCCGCGCATCCGGCAGATAGCCGTGCCAGACTTCGTTCGTATATTCGGGCAGCGTGATCCGTTCGACCTCGGTCGTTCCATCGATGTCGAAGATACAAAGTTCGACCTTCGTGGCGTTGGCGGAGAACAGAGCGAAATTGACGCCGATTCCATCCCAGGTGGCGCCGAGCGGAAAGGGCTGACCCTCGCGGACGCGGCTTCGGACCGCCGGGCCCGCCAGAATGAGGGAAGGGGGAACGGACGTGACCTGAATGTTCATTGAGAACCCGGATTGGAATGGCCGCACTGCCAACGCGGCAAAGCCGTAAAAGCTCCGCAGGCGCGCCTATTCCCGGTCCAGAACAGCTCGGATTCGCGCAGCAAGTTCGTCGAACATATAGGGCTTGCCGATCATCTCGACGCCGGGATCAAGCCGGCCGCGATGCACGATCGCGTTGCGCGTATAGCCCGTTGTGAACAGAACCTTGAGCCCGGGCTGGCGGCGCTGCGCTTCGTCGGCAAGCTGGCGCCCGTTCATGCCGCCCGGCATGACCACGTCCGTGAAAAGCAGGTCTACCTTGTGGCCGCATGCGAGAACATCGAGCGCCGCCGCGCCGTTGCCAGCTATAAGCACGCGGTAGCCGAGATCGCCGAGCGCTTCGGTTGCATAATAGCGCAGCTGCTCGTCGTCTTCGACGACGAGAATCGTTTCTACGCCGATCGCCCTGCCCGCATCGCCCGATCGCCCATGTTCTTCGGCAGCTGCTTCCTCGCCAAGGTGACGGGGCAGATAGATCTTAATCGTCGTGCCCTGGCCGAGTTCGCTGTAGATCCGCACGTGTCCCGCCGATTGGCGCACGAAACCATACACCTGGCTTAATCCGAGCCCGGTTCCCTTGCCGATCCCCTTTGTCGTGAAGAAAGGTTCGAAGGCCTGTTCCAGCGCCGCGGCGTCCATGCCTGAACCCGTATCCGCAACCGCGATCATTACATATTGGCCGACCGCAACGGGCTCCGTGATCGAGTTGACATAAGCATCGTCGAGATAGCAATTCGCCGTCTCGATCGTGACCTTGCCGCCGTTCGGCATCGCATCGCGCGCGTTCACGGCGAGATTGACGAGCGCGTTTTCAAGTTGATTGGCATCGACCTGCGTACGCCAGAGTCCGGCCGCGAGCACCGTCTCGAGCGAGATCGTTTCGCCGAGTGAGCGGCGCAAAAGCTCGTACAATCCGGACACGAGTTTGTTGGCATCGATCGTTCTGGGATCCAACGGCTGCTGGCGGGCAAAGGCGAGCAGCCGCTCGATCAATTTTGAAGCACGGCGGACGCCCTCCACCGCCATATCCTTGCCGCGCGTGATCCGCGCGACCGCCGCCGAGGGTTCCAGCCCCGACACATGGCGGCCGATCATCTCAAGACCGCCCTGGATGACGGTGAGAAGATTGTTGAAGTCATGTGCGACGCCGCCGGTGAGCTGGCCGACAGCTTCCATTTTCTGCGCCTGACGCAGCGCTTCTTCGGCTTTCCTGCGCGCCTCGTTTTCTGCTTCAAGTTCGCGGGTGCGTTCTCTTACACGATCCTCCAGCGACTCTGTGAACGCGCGCAATTGCGCGGACGCACGCTTCCGTTCCGTTATGTCGACGTTCACGCCGACAACGCGCAGGGGGCGTCCCTCAGAATCATAAAAGATGATGTTGCGCGCTTCGATCCAGCGCAGCGCGCCGTCTGTTGGTCGCGTGATCCGGAATTCAGTTTGCGAATGGCGCGCCCGCTCCGCGAATGCATTGTCGATGAGATCGAGGAGGCGCGGGACGTCCTCGCGGAAAATGCACTTAAGCCACGATTGATAGAGACCGTCGAAGTCGCCCAGCCCGTAGAGCGACAGGAACTTGTGTGAGAGATGCAATGCGCCGGAAGGAACATGCCACTCGAAGAGCCCCAGATTTCCGGCTTCCTGGGCGAGGTCCAGAAGGTCCTGCCGGTCCTGCGCCGATGTTGCGGCGTGATCCGGCAGAAGCTCGCGTCCTCGCCCGCCTTCGTTCACCGCAATGTCTCCGGCGGGCGAGTCATGAGAGACCGCGGCAGAGCAGCGGCGATGCAATCAGCCGCCCACATCTATCCGCCGAGCATGCGTTTGGCTTCTGCCATGGCGAGCAGCTTTCCGAAGGCGGTGCGCCGCGGCAGATGATTGAAGCCGCACGAGCTCGTCACGATCGTCTGCTCGGGCACCAGCCATTTGTGCGCCTGAATGCGGCTTGTGACTGTCTCCCCGCTCTCGATCTTCGGATCCTGCACATCGACCGCACCGACGCCCAGCTGCTGGTTTCCGAGACAGCCTTCGTAATGAGAGGTCATGTCGTGCTCGATCAGAATGGACGAGCATTCGATGCCGCAGATGATGTCGGCCTTGTAGCGGCCGTGATCGAAATAGCGGTGGCCGATCTGCCCATCATATTCCTTGCCGACGGCATAATTGCCTTGGCAGACATGGCAGGAGACATGCACATTCCCCGGCAAGTCCGCGATCGCGAGATTGATCGCATCGGTGGCGGCGCGAACCTCGTCATCCTCGGAAATTGTGAACAGCGGCTCGTCGATCTGGATGTGCTCGCAGCCGGCGGCGACGAGTAGTCTGAAGTTGTGACGTAGCAGCTTGGCGAGATCGAGCATCATGTTCGGGATGCTGCCGTAATGTTCGTCATAGGCGACTTTCGCCAGCATATGTGGGCCGGTCATGGTGATCTTGACTGGCTTCTTGGTGAGCTCACTCACGCTCCTGAACTCATCGAGCAGTCCCAGATCGACGTTATCGGTGATGCGGGCCCTGCAGGTTGCGGCGGGATGGAAGACATCGGGATCATGCGCAGTGATCGGTTTCGGCCGCGTACTCCCCTGGAACGCTGGAATTTTTTGCCAAAAGTGGTTCAACATCGCATTCGGCGGCGAATGCCGGTTATGCGTCCGCCGATGCATCTCACCGCCGGTGATCACGTCGATTCCAGCGATCTCCTGGTCGAGGATCGCCGCCTGGCTCGTGCGGAACTGCGCATCCGCCAACGAGGCCATCGACAATTGCCCGACTGCAAGCAGACGATCCAGCGCCTCGAACCAGTCGGGCACGCTGTGGGCGCCGATCACAGTCGTGGAATATTTGGGGTAAAGCGGCATTCCGAACCCGTAGCAGTTCAGGGCTATTCCGGAAATAGCAGGGCATGCCTACTCGCCGGAAAGCGGCAGAGGTGCTTTAAGCTTGCTTGCTGCTCAGCCAGAGGATCAATCTTGTCGCGCGGAAAGGGCGCGTACGGCCGCCGGAACTTGCGGCCGCGATTTCCGCGCTGCCGCGGGATGGAGGATTATGGGGTGCTGTAAAAATACGTGACAAATACACGCGCCATTGACGAACCGCCACGCCAGACGCCGCTCTTCGGCGAATATGATGCTGTCGTGCTCGGCGGCGGGCCCGCCGGGATCGCGGCGGCGGCGGTTGCGGGGCGCGCCGGGCTTTCGACGCTGATTATAGAGCGCTACGGCTTCCTCGGCGGCATGGGAACGGCCGCCGGCGTCACCAATTTCTGCGGCCTGCACGCCAATGTGCACGGCGAACTTCGCCAGGTCGTCGGCGGAATTGCCGACGACCTTCTCGGCCGCATCGACCGGCTTGGTGGGCTCAGCGCGCCGCACGTGCTGTTCGGCGGCAAGAGCATGGCGCAGGCCTACGACAACGCCGCCTACAAGATCGCCGCCGATGATCTACTCGCCGCCAGCGGCACCAAAATCCTGTTCCACGCGCTCGCCGTCGGCGTCATCATGCACGACACGCAGACGATCGACGCGCTCATCCTCGAGACGCGCTCCGGCCGCGTCGCGGTGCGCGCAAAGATCTTCATCGACTGTTCCGGCGACGGCGATCTCGCCGCGTTCGCCGGCGCGCCTTACGAGCTCGGCGACGGCGCCGGCAACATGCTCTATCCCTCGACGATGTTTCGGGTGAATGGCGTCGATCCCGCGCGCGCCGCCGACGCCTGGGCCACGATCCCGCGTCTCATGCAAGAGGCGGAAGCGCGCGGCATGCGCTTTCCTCGCAAGGGCGCGATCGTGCGGCCGCAGAAACATGCCGCGGAATGGCGCGTCAACATCACGCAACTCAAAAACGACGACGGCAGCGCGATCGACGGCACCGACGCGCGTCAGTTGAGCGAGGGCGAATTACAGGGCCGCCGGCAGGTGATGCAGACATTCGAGTTTCTGAAGACCGTACCCGGCTTCGAGGATTGCTACATCGTCGACATCGCGCCGCAGGTCGGCATCCGCGAGACGCGACGCGTCACCTGCGATTACATGCTGAGCGAGAGCGACGTGCTCGATTGCGCGGATTTCGACGACACTATCGGCGTCAATTGCTGGCCGATCGAGGAGCACGTTACCGGCGACGTCCTCTTCCGCTTCCCTGACATCCCGCGCGCGCGCGGCTACAACCAGCTGCCGTTCCGCATGCTGCTGCCGCTTCGCATGCGCAACCTGCTCGTCGCCGGCCGCTGCGCCGGCATGACGCATGGCGGACAATCGGCCGCGCGCGTCTCCGGCGCCTGCTTCGTCATGGGCGAAGCGGCGGCGACCGCGGCGGCGCTGGCGCTGAAATCAAACGCCGCGCCGCAGGAGATCGACATTGCCGCCCTGCAGGCGCGGCTCACACAGCAAGGCGTGTGGCTGGGATAGCTGATCCAACAGTATCCTTCGCGTGTGTGCGGCGACGGGTAATTCTGCTAAATGCCGCGTTCTACGTCTCAAGCGCAGACCATGCCGAGTTCAGGGGATCACTTAGATTGATGACGTGAGCCTTGCCAGCTTCCACTACGCGGATTTGCTTCTTGAACTCTGGGTTATCGTCCAGGAACGCACCCAAACTGTTTGTCTGTGGCGACCACTCCTGCCGGATCTTCTTAGCCTTTCTGGCAATCTCCTTGTTGCGCTCCTTGTTCCAGTCCTTCTCCCGCTCGATATCGATCTCATCGACCGGATAAGTCAGGTGTATTTGATAATCCCCGTGGCCGCGGGCGGCGAGGAGCATACCCATCGTTTCGCGTTCGGGATTGCCGTGCTCGCCATTTCCCGAGAATACGTAGTGCTTTGCCACGAGCCGCTCAAAGAAATCTTCGGCGAGGTTATTGGCGCTGCCGTGGTGAGGAACCTTCACCAGATCAAGGTTCATCTTGCTTGTCTTGCCAGCCTGGAGTCGCCCGACCATTTGCAGACCTTCCAGCACCTTGTCACCGCGCGCGTCGCCCGTGAGCAGCATGCTTTTGCCATCACTCTCGGCAAGCACCACAATGCTTGAGAGATTAGGGATGGATTTATCGACATAGGCGGCCAAAGCGTCGGCTGGCGCCTTGCCCTGCTTCTTCAGTTGTTCGAGCCACTGCTGATGCTTCTCGAATAAATCCTTAAGCTCAGGCTGCATTGGACCGATCACGGTGAGCTTCAGACCGTTGCCGACCGAAGCCGTCTTACCTTCCGGCTGCGCCATGATCAGTTTTCCGCCGAACTCACGGTTGCGGGGATAACCGAGTGCCTCGCTATCGCCGCGGAGACGAAAGCCCTGCTCGATACTGGCGAGGACCTTCAGGCTGCTGCCGACAACCTCCTCATCTTCGGCTGATTTATTTTCGATTTCGGCGATCAGGCCGTCGTCGAGCTCTCCGCCGCCCGAGACGGCGGCGGGCCCAAAATGAGTTTTGAACGACGCCGTCAATTCGGTCGGCTCATGGCCGATGATGTCATCGAAACTGTTGTGCCAGAAACTCTGCACGTTGAGCATGCGCGGACGATGCGCGTCCTTGGCAATCCTCTCCTCCTTGGTGAGATCGAGAATGCCTTGGATATGATCGTCATCTACGTGACTCACCATCAGCACATCGACAGGCAGAGAGTCCTGATTGGAGAGCTCCCGCGCCGCCCGGATTTGGTCGAGACGAGGCTTCAATTGCGGCTTGTAAACGTCTTTTGGTCCGCCATCGATCATGATCAGCCCGGGTTTTTCTTTCGTCCCGAAGTGTACCAAGAGGCAGTCGCCCTTGCGCGCCCGCCTGACGTCTAAACTGAAAATCATGTTGCCTCCTAAATGGTTTGAAATGCACGCAATACGTCGAGCATGCCTCGCCCTTGAAAATTACGTTCCCGGCCGAGATCGGTTGCGCTATCGCACAATACCTGTTTCACGCGCCGCGGGTCGGCGATCAGTTCCGAGTAGCGAGCCATCAGCATTGCCGCGGCGCCGCTGACATGCGGAGCCGCCATACTGGTTCCGTCGAGATCATCCCAGCCTTGTCGAAAAGGCGCATGGATGCGCTCACCCGGCGCGACGAGATCGGGCTTCGGCCGTCCGTCACCCGTTGGACCGCGGCTTGAGAAATAGCTGACACCATAAGTGTGCGGCGAGTAGCGGTGCGTCGCGCCGACGGTGATCACGCCGTCGGCATTGCCGGGATCGGTTATGCTGAGCGCGGCATAGCCTTCGTAAGAACCCTCTTTGGTCGTGAAACTTTGGTAGCCAAGATTGCCAGCTGCTGCGACCACGACCACGCCGCTTTCGACCAACCGTTCGCATTCCAGGCAGACGGGAGTTCGGCCGCAGCCGTAATTGCGCACGTCGTGAGGAATGGACAGGCTTAGATTTGCGCCATGAATCTCGATGAAGTCGGTCCGGGAGTTCAAGTAGCGAATAAACTGTAGGGCGGCGATGATCGCGAACT
>JAXDNH010000011.1:0-11461 GCA_034669525.1 Methylobacteriaceae bacterium
CTCTCCAAGTCGCTGCCCAAAGTGGGCTGCAAGCCGCGCTCTTTCGCGCTCATTTGCTTTCCTCATCGAGATGATGTGGCGAGTCTCGCCGCGTTGCGTCCAGACGATGATGACGAGGTGGCCACGATGGTGACCCGCAGTGATCATCCGGATCTCGGGATAGTCGAAACGGGTGTCCTTATAGTCGAAGGTGATCCCCTCGAAAACCTCCGCGGCGTCCCGAAAATCGCGGCCGCGTTCTGCCAGGGTCGCTTCTCGCTTTTTCCGGTCGAAGCTAATCTTCATCGGCCAATATAGGGTAAGGCCCCTCTCACCGCCACAGCGACAGCCAAGTCAAGGATTCGGTACGTCCGCCAACAGGTTAGCATGAGCGAAACATCACCGCGCCCGCACGCCCCCCTCCTCCATGACGACGGCCGGCATCGCTGCCCGTGGGCGACGCGCGACCCGCTCTACGTCGCCTATCATGATACGGAATGGGGCGTGCCGGAGCGGGACTCGCGCGCGCTTTACGAAAAGCTGGTGCTCGACGGCTTCCAAGCAGGGCTCTCCTGGATCACCATCCTGCGCAAGCGCGAAGCCTTTCGGAAGGCTTTCGACGGTTTCGATCCGGCGCTTATCGCCCGCTACAACGCGAAGAAGGTGGAGCGTCTGATGCAGGATGCAGGCATCGTGCGCAATCGCGCTAAAATCGAGGGGGCGATCGCGTCCGCCCGCGCTTACCTCGAGATCGAGAAAGAGCGGGGCTTCTCGAAATACTTGTGGGGCTTCGTCGAGGGAAAGCCGATCCGCAACAAATTTCACCACATCGGCGAAGTGCCGGCGGAAACCGAACTGTCGCGGAAAATCTCGAAAGATTTGAAAGCTCGCGGCTTCAAATTTTGCGGGCCGACGATCGTCTATGCCTTCATGCAGGCGGTCGGCATGGTCGACGACCACCTCGTCGATTGCTGGCGCCACGCTGTCGGCGATGCCAAGAGAAAAGCCTGAATGCCGGTAGCGCGTGCTCCTCGCGCCTGGCAGCGCATGTTGTCGGGGCGCCGTCTCGATCTTCTGGACCCATCGCCGCTCGACATCGAGATCGAGGATATCGCGCATGGTCTCGCGCGCGTCGCGCGGTGGAACGGCCAGACTAACGGGCCTCACATCTTTTCGGTGGCTCAGCATTCCTTATTTGTCGAAGCGATCGCTGCGCACCTCGACCCGAAGCTCACTCGTTGGCAGCGTCTGTTCGTCCTCCTGCATGATGCGCCGGAATATGTGATCGGCGATATGATTTCGCCGTTCAAAGCTGTCATAGGAGAGACTTACAAAGCGGTCGAGGAACGCATTCTCGCGGCGGTGCTCCTGCGTTTCTCGCTCGAAACTACGCGGTCAGAGAGCCTCACCAAACTTGCGAAGCGTGCCGATCGCGCCGCCGCCTTTTTCGAAGCGACGCGGCTCGCCGGCTTCGCCGAAGCCGAGGCCGAGCAGTTCTTTGGCCGCCCGCGTTTCCTGCCCGACGGACTGGATCGCCTGCTTGCGCCGGCACCGTCCGACGAAATCGAGCGCCGTTTTCTCCAGCGGTTCCGCACTCTCCAAACGGAATAGGATTATGCCGCGTCTTCACGTCTGTTCGCTTGCCCGGGTTGCGGAGACGGTTCGCGCGACGGGAGCGCGCAGTCTCGTCACGCTGATCAACGTCGACACGCTGGTCTCGCGGCCGGCGGAGATCGACGCGGCGCGGCATCTTTTCATCGGCATGTCCGACATTATCGAGCCCCTCGAGGGACACATCCTTCCCGGGGAGGAACACGTCAAAAAACTGATCGCGTTTGCCAAGGCCTGGGACCGCGGCGAGCCGCTGGTCATCCATTGTCATGCCGGTGTCAGCCGCTCGACGGCAGCGGCCTTCATCATCGCCTGTGCGCTTGCACCATCGCGGCGCGAGAGCGAAATCGCCGAGGCGGTCCGCCGCGCCTCGCACACGGCCACACCGAACCCACGTATGGTCGCGATCGCCGACGCGATGCTGAAACGGGGCGGCCGCATGGTTGCCGCGATCGAGCGCATCGGCCGCGGCTCGGATTGTTACGAGGGTATTCCGTTCGTCCTCGAACTTATCTGAGCGGCCCTCCTAAGCGATCGCCGCAGAATTGATGCGTTGCACGCCGGCCTTCGCCATCGCTTCCCACGCCGCGGCCAGCGAGCCCTGATTGTCGATACCGCGCGAGGCATCTTCGATCACCACCGCGTCGAAACCGGCGCCCCGCGCATCCTGCGCCGTCCAAGCGACGCAGAAATCGGTCGCGAGCCCGGCGCAGAAGACGCGCTTGAAACCGCGCTCCTTGAGATAACCGGCAAGACCGGTCGGCCGGCGATCGGCTTCGTTGAAGGCGGAATAGGAATCGGTGTCGTTGCGATAACCTTTGCGGATGATGAGTTCCGCCTTCGGGATATCAAGTGCGTCGGCGAGCGCGGCACCGCGCGATCCCTGCACGCAATGATCCGGCCAGAGCACCTGCGTGCCGTAGCGCAGCGCCGTCGTCTCGAACGGCTTCTTGCCGGAATGTGTCGACGCGAACGAGGCGTGGCGCGGCGTATGCCAGTCCTGCGTCTGGATGACATGGGCAAATTTCTTGGCGAGCGCGTTAATCGGCGCGACCACCTCGTCGCCTTTCGGCACCGCAAGCGAGCCGCCGGGCAGAAAGTCGTTCTGCACATCGATGACGATGAGGACATCGTTTTCGCCGATCTGCATTTTGGCCTCCTCGGCATGAGCGCTAGCCGCGGCAAGAGCGCCCGACAGAACACCCAAGGCAGCGCGGCGGGTGAAATCCAATCCGGTGTCGGTCATGGGAGCCTCCCGAGTTCAGCGCAGCAGCCCGATGCAACATCCAATCCGGCGCGAGTTCAAGCGCTCATCTTCGCCCTCGTGACCTGCGCTACGATCGGGGGCTGTCGATGTTGCGATGGTGAGCGCGCGATGATCTTCACGGCGTCATGCCGGCCTTGACGGTTTAATTTTTACGCGCGGATCACGCGTCACTGAGCGGTGAAAGATTTCGCCACTGCCCATCTACACCCATCGCCGCTGCATTTCCGCATCGTCCGGAATTTGCCCGTTCGGCGTCATGTGATCGACCGCACCGGGCAATTCATTGGAAAGCTCCGAGAGCATCTGCTGGCGCGGCATCTGGAACTGTCGCGACAATTGGTCGATCGTATCGGAGCCGAGCGCCTGGTCGAGTTGCTCGGGAGCGATCGGCTGGTTCTGCCCGGTGCCGACCCAGGAATTCACCTGATCGCCATACCCTTTTTGCCGGAACTGATCGACAAGGCTGCCGAGCGCGCCGGCGCCTCCGAGCCCGCCAAGAAGGCCACCTAGACCGCCACCGGTCAGGCCGCCGAGCAGACCACCAAGACCGCCGCCGCCGGAGGATTGGTCAGGTGGCATTTGCGAGGGCGACGGACCCGTATTCGGCTGCCGGGTCGTGTAGCTATGGTACGCCTTCGCCGCGAGCGCCAGCAGAACCGCCTTCATGATCGGCGACATGCCGGCGCCGATCGGACCTTGCGGTGCACGGCTTTGCCCGCCGCCCAAGACGTTTCCCAAAACCTGATCAAGAATGCCCATCGCGCGTTCCTCCCTTTACGCCGCTCGAGTTAACGGTCACACGATCAATCGAGAGGTGGTGTTTGGGTTCCGGCCGGTGGGAAGAGTGCCTGTCTATGGCTTTCATTGCGAGCGAAGCGAAACAATCCAGGAGCAAACGCTCGACGATTGCAGCACTTGCCCCTGGATTGCGTCGTCGCTCACGCTCCCTCGCGACGAGGACGGTCTAATGCGCGAGCGCCTTCAGGCCTGAAATCCCGCTCGCGACCAGCTGGTCGCCGACTTCGCCCTTCGCCTCATCGCGAAGCACGATCGCCGCCGCGCGAACGGCGGCATCCGCCGCGGCGGCGCGGACGTCGGCGGTGGCCTGCTGTTCGGCCTGCGCAATCTTCTGCTCGGCCTGATGCTTGCGGCGCTCGACGAACTCCGCCATCCGTTCACGCGCTTCCCTGGCGATGAGTTGGGCTTCGGCGCGCGCCTGCGCAACGATGTTTTCCGCCTCGGCCTGCGCCGCGACCTTCTTCTGCTCGAATGAGGCAAGCAGGGCGGCGGCTTCACTGCGCAGACGCGCCGCTTCGTCGAGCTCCGCCTTGATCGCTGCGGCGCGCTTGTCGAGCATTTCGTTGATCTTGTTGTGC
Organism: Methylobacteriaceae bacterium; assembly: GCA_034669525.1. Classification (GTDB taxonomy): domain Bacteria; phylum Pseudomonadota; class Alphaproteobacteria; order Rhizobiales; family Beijerinckiaceae; genus JAFASC01. The sequence goes on from JAXDNH010000011.1 coordinate 4,234, forward strand.
AGGCCGAAATAGATCACCGCCCCGACAAACAGCAGAAAGGCGAGGGCAACAAAGAGTTCGGCATCCCAACTCACGACTGGCCTCCGGCCTCGGTTTGCGCCCGCGCGATGGCATTCACGTCGGCCGGGCGGCCGGTCAGATGCTGGACGATTTGCGCCGCCGCCTCGCGCGCGATCGCGCCGACATTGCTCATCGCCTTGGTTTTCATCTCGCTGATTTGCGCCTCCGCGGCGGCGAGTCGCGCGTTGAGATCGGCTTCGAGCTCGTGGCGTTTGCCGGCCGTCTCGGCGGCGAGCTTTGCATGCATCTCCTGCGCGAGGCTTTGAGCCCGCGCCTTGGCATCGGCCAGCGTCTTCTCATAGGCGGCACCGGCGGCGTCCGCCTCCGCCTGCAGTTTCTGCGCCTGATCGAGTTCGCTGGCGATCTTGTCGCTGCGCATCGTCTTGATGTCGCCGATGCGCGGCAGCGCGACGCGCGACATCAGCGCGTAGAGAACGGCGAAGGCGATTACAAACCAGAGAATTTGCGAGGGATAAGTCGAGGCATCGAAGGGCGGGAACACGCCGTGTCCGCCGCCTTCGTGATGGACCTCGCTCTTCGTCTCGGCCGCCATCGTTCAAAATCCCGTTGTGACGAGGCCGCGGAGACCTCGTCGCATTGGATCGCGCAATGCGACCTGCATCAGACCGCGAAGAGCAACAGGAACGAGATGAGCAGGGCGAAAATGCCGAGCGCTTCCGTCACCGCGAACCCAAAGATCAAGCGGCCGAACTGGCCTTCCACCGCCGAGGGGTTGCGTAACGCGCCGTTCAGGAAGTGGCCGAACAACGTGCCGACGCCGACCGCGGCGGCGCCGGTGCCGATCGCCGCAAGACCGGCGCCAATATATTTTGCAGCTACAGGATCCATTCCACTTTTCCTTCGTTGAAGACGCTTGCCTTGTGCTTGCGTTGTGCTGAAGAGATAGTCCGGCGCTCAATGGCCGGGATGCAGGGCGTCGTTGAGATACATGCAGGTGAGCATCGCGAAGACGTAAGCCTGCAGAAACGCGACGAGCAGTTCGAGCGCCAGCATCGCGAGCGTCATCACGAAAGGCAGCGGCGCAATCGCGGCCCAGAAGCCGCCGCCGAGCAGAAGCAGCACGAAGGCGCCGAACACCTGCAGCGTGATGTGGCCCGCAAGCATGTTGGCGAAAAGACGGACGGAATGACTGACTGGGCGCGACATGAACGAGATGATCTCGATCGCGACGACCAGCGGCAGGATGTAGATCGGCACGCCGGGCGGCACGAACAGCTTGAAGAAGTGCAAGCCGTTCTTGGCGATGCCGAAGATGATGACGAGAAAGAAGACCGTCAGCGACATGATGACGGTGACGATGATCTGCGCCGTCACCGAGAACGTGTAGGGGACGAGGCTGATCACGTTGGCGAACAGGATGAACATGAAGAGGCAGAAGACGAACGGAAAGAATTGCCGTCCTTCCTTGCCGGTCGTCGATTCGAGCATGTCGGCGACGAAGTCGTGCGCCATTTCGGCGAGGCCCTGCAGGCGTCCCGGAACGAGCGCGCGGCGCTGCGAGCCCGCGATCATGAGGAGCGAAATCAGCGCCACCGAGGCGAACATGTAGGCGGCGGAATTGGTGAAGGAGAAATCCTTCCCGAACAGGTGAATCGGCACCCATCGCGACAGCTCGAACTGTTCGATCGGATTGATGGCGGTGCCGCCCGCTGCCACGTCTCTATCTCCACTTCCAAAACGCGCGCCTTGATGACGAAGTTGCGCGCGAAAATCAACTACCGCGGCGGCGGTCCGCTGAGCGGCATAGCCGTGGCGCGGATGATGTTCCAAAAACCGCCGGCCGCGCCGAGGATCAGCAAGAGGATCAGCAGGAAAGGCTTGGTGCCAAGCCACTTGTCGAGCAAATAGCCGAGGCCGCCGCCGACGACGATGCCGGCGACAAGCTCCGTCACGACGCGGAAGCCGAGGCTCATCGCCCTGCCCCAGCCGCGTTGCGACGACGTGGACTCGTGCTCCCCGCCGCCGCCGGCCGCAGGCTTATGGCGTTGCGCGTCGATCTTCGCCGAGAGCGCGTTCATCCGCGCCCTGAGCTCGCTTTCGCTCTCGCCTTTGCCGTTTTCGGAATTCGTCACCAAAAACCCCCAGACCCGCTAGCCCTTGTTCTCGCTAGATAAAACCGACCGCGCCCCACCTCACGCCGCGACCAGAACCTGCCGCCCGATCACCCGGCCCTGGCGCAGATCGTCGAGGGCGGCGTTGGCATCGTCGAGCGGCCTCGTCGTCGTCGGCACTTGCGGGATTTTGCCGGTTTTGGCGATCGCCAGAAGCTCGCTGAGCTCGGCCAAAGACCCCACATAAGACCCCTGCAATTTCAGCGCCTTCTGTGGAAACAGCGGCGTCGAAATCGTGATCTCCCCGCCGATCAGCCCGACCACCACGACATGCCCGCCCTTGATCGTCGAATCGATGCCAAGCTGCACTGTCGACTGGGCGCCGACATAATCGATCGCCGCGTAGACCCCGAAATTGTCGCGCGACAGCGCGCGGATCTGCTTCACCGCATCCGGCGCCCGCGGATCGACCACCGCCAGCGCGCCCGCCTGCATCGCCGCCTCGCGCTTGCCCGCATCGATATCCGCCACCACGGCGCCATGCGCGCCGAGCGCCTTCATGATGCCGAGGCACATCAAGCCCAAGCCGCCGGCGCCGATCACCAGGATCGGCTCCTCGCGCAAGACGCGCGGATCGATCTTGCGCAGCGCGCTGTAGGTGGTCAGCCCCGAGCAGGCATAGGGCGCCGCAACCTCCGGCTTCAAGTCGCCCATATCAAGCAGGTAGCGCGCATGCGGCACGAGCACGTGCGTGGCGTAGCCGCCGCCGCGATAGATGCCGAGCGAGCGCGGCCGCGAGCAATTCTGCTCGTCGCCCCGCGCACAGATCGGGCATCTGCCGCAGCCGATCCAGGGGAAGACCACAACCTTTTTGCCAGGCGTCACCGCCTCGCTGTCCGGTCCGGCCGAGACGATCTCGCCGGCGATCTCGTGCCCCATGGTCAAAGGCAGGTTGACGCCGCGCGCGCCCATCTCAAGCTTCTTGCCGCCGCCGAGATCGAAGAAGCCTTCGCAGATATGGAGGTCGCTGTGGCAGACGCCGGCGGCGGTCACCTTGACGAGCACTTCCTCGCCGCTCGGCTGCGGCGTCGGCCGCTCGTTTTTCTGCAGCGGGCGGTCGAACACGGTGACGTCGTAAGAGCGCATGGGCGGGTCCCCTCCTGTTGGGGCGCGTTGTAGCGGAAGAGGAGGGCGGGGGTAAACACGGGAAGGCCTCCGCTCCGCCGCCAGTTGTTCTTGGCGGCAGGTCTGGGAGGGGGCGTGTTGGCAAGCGTCAGGAGCTCACAACCTACTGGTTCCCTCGTGCCGTGGATGCTATTGGAAAGCTATGAGCCGTTCCTTTCTTTTGGCTGGCACACTTGTGCTCGCCATCTCGACCATCCCTCCCTCATTGGTCCAAGGCCAGGCGACTAGCACCTGGGTCTCCGATCTTGGAGATGATGCCAACCCTTGCACCCGCACCGCCCCGTGCAAGACGTTTACCGGCACGATATCGAAAACTACTTCAGGAGGGGAAATCAACTGCCTTGGTAGCACAACCCATCAAACGATCACGATCACTAACGCTCTCGTGATTGACTGCAACACTATCATCGGTTCAAACGGCATCGCGATCTCTCTCTCTCCTTTCGACAAAGTAGCATTTGCTGCGACCGAATTGGGCTACACCGTCGTCTTTACGCCAGGTGAATTCGGCACAGTAAACGCCGTTTATGTCAAGCAGGGTAAGTCGACCGAGTTGCATGGTTTATTGCGAGAAAGATGGGAGGAACGTGAGACGATCAACGTCCGCTATCTTCCGACGAGCGACGGAGTTCGACCGACGGGCGTGAACCGCGCCATAGAACAGAAACCTCCCATAGGTTTTTGGAAACTTGTTTCCGAAGACACACGGGCGCCACCAGGCCTCATTGTTTCGACGGAACATATAGAAAATCCGCCAGAGCTCCCAGAAAAGAAGTAGCATGATTATTGAAGCCGCGATTGCTCTCCTAGCGTGCAGCTGCGCGTTCGTCGTTCCAGTTCTCATGATTCTATTGGTAGTACTGGGATTTGCAGATTGGAGCTTAGTGAAGGAGATTCTGCCCGTTTGGTTTTCTTTCATGGGCCCTTTCGCCGGCGCAGTTTTTGGCTTTTACTTCAATGAGCGTTCCCATAGACCAAAGCCGCGTCTCAACCCGGGAAATCGCTAGAATGTATCTGAGTACGAGCGACCGCATTGGCGCTGGCTCGTTTGTACAGTCGATTCGAAAGGTGCTTTAAACATCTGCTGGTGCCAATTGATGCCGTTGTCCAAAGGGGAGGCACTGAGCCGCTGGGGTAAAACGATTCCTTTTTGCCTCTTAAGACAGTTATGCGCCAATAACTTTGTTGAAGTCGACCTCAAGTCCAGAGGCTTTCAGTTCCTTGGCGAGATCAATCTTCCAGTGTCCTTGATCAAGTGAAATGTAGACGACGCCGTCGAAATCGGATGGCTTTTCTATGTCTCCTTTTACAAGCGCCGCAACTTTCTCTGGCCCCAATGCGCCAATAAAGAATCCGAGTTCAAACACCACATTCTGTCGCGCGCGCGGTTTCGTCGCGACACCAAGCTGGCCGCCTTGATCATCCGGGGTCATTAGTACGGTGGCAAAGCCGACGTCGGCTGCCTCCTCACGAAATTTCGTGATGATAGTGCGTCCCTTATTCGGTTGTTCATGAAGGATTATAGGCTCGAACCCAAGCTGCTGCACAAAACGCGCTGCTGTTTCGCGCGCGGCATCGTCGTGACCGTGGACGATAAAGACCTTACGGGATAGTGTACGCGTGCTTGTGGCGCGCGCATCCATGGTTAACGCCCCCGGGCTGTTGTTCCTCCAATTGTTCCTCAAGCGATCTTATTGCCTGTTTGAGGAGCGCAATAGATCTATCCTTAGAACGTGCTATGGAAGCTTGAAATTCGGGTGGTGCAGTGCGGTGCATATAGTTGTACGGTCCCTTATCGAATTCCTTCGCGAGCGCATATCTTTCGTAGTCCAGCGTCTCGGCACCAAATGTCCGCGACAGTGTCTCATCAATTGCGACCTCAAGGGCATCCAGCTCGGGCGTGTTGAATTGATCGCCCACTGAGCGAGGGTCAAATCCCTCTACCTCAGAAAGACGCTTTCGCAACCGCTCGATGCCAGCGGTCATCTGAACGGGCGACAACCGAGCCGGCTGTTTCGCGGGCGCGGGTTTCGAGGAGCGTGCCATGGAAAATTTCTCTGGAATCAGATAAACGAGGATAGGCCTTTGTGAGCAGGGCGGCAACGCACAGCCTCAGCAATGAAAACTCCGATCCGATCAAAGCGGTGCCCACGCGGCATTGCTGCTTTTGCGTACTCCTGGTCGTGGCGACGAGCCGAGCGCGATGCGGAGCGAAAAGCCTTTAACAAGGTCTACATTCCGCTGCGCGATCGCCATCTCAGATGTTTTGACGGATTTGTCGCTTCTATAGTCAAGCGTATATGAAGCTCAGAATTTCGGGTATTTATCGGAACGCAGAGCGTTCTTGGCTGAAGAAGGGACTTTGGCGGCCAGAGATCGAGGATTGGAGCGAGCACGATAGTGGAGAACATTCCTTGGGTAGGGCCACTTTCCCCTATTATTGGCGCGATCGTTGGAGGTGCTATTGCTGCCTTTGTGACGTATGCGCTTGTCGTCAAGCGGAAGAAATTGACTATCTGGGCGCGCGATAGTGAGGACATCACGCTTACACTCCGGCGCCACTATCAATCGATCATGTTCAGAATCGGTCAGCACGAAGTGTTCAATCTGAACCGTGCACTGGTGCAAGTAAGGAATACTGGAAACGTTAGCATTTCAAATGTGGACTTCACTATTGTGATCCCGGGCACTCATAAGGTCTCCCTTGCCGAAGTTAGCGGAGAGGGTCTTAAACTCTTACGAGAAATTTCGGTTGAGGCAAGCGGAGGAGAGATCGATCCATATTTTGGAATCTCTATCCCCTACCTGAATGCGGGAGAGGAGTTTGGGATTGAGTTGTTTTTCGACGGCAGGACGGACAATTGCACAGTTCATTGCCGATTGGAGGACGTGAATGTGTCAATCCGGAAAGGTCGGAGCTTGTTTGAGGAGGCGTTGGAGGCACCCATAATTTGGAGAGGGGATCCGGTGAGTACGATCGGGGGCGCTTTCATACTAGGGCTTCGAACCGCGTATCGACTGATGAGGCTTTTCAAGTAGAACCCCTCAGCAAGAGCTCGGCGCGTTCATGAACTGTGAAATGGAGGCAGATGCAAGTCTAGCTCGCTTTCAAACCCACGCTCTAGCCCCACCTCTCACTCCTCCCCACAAGAGAGAGGAGGGCGGTAAAGCATCGGCGCTTCAATAAAGATCAATTGCCGCGACGTAGAAATCCCCCTCCCCCTTGTGGGGAGGGGTAAGGGGTGGGGGTCGCGCCCCTTTAGGATAATTCAGCTCGCCTTCGCGAACACCGCCTCGGCCGAGCCGCTCTCGGCGGCATGCGCCTTTATGTCGTGCTGGCTGACGACGCGCGTCGTCGCGCCTGCGCCGAATTTTATCAGATAGCGCGGCTCCTCGCCGCCATCGGGCAGAATCGCGATGATGCGGTGGGCGCCTTGCGATGAAGCAGGCACGAAGATCGAAGAATGCAAGCTGACATCCTGTCCGATAGAAAAGAGATGACGCGCCAAAGGATCACCGGAAGTGCGAGAGATAGTCTTGCAATATAGGGATGAAACGCCGGGATATAAGAGCGCCCGCGCAGAATAGGTTCAGGCCGCGCTTATATTGGCGCCGGTTCGACTAGCTCGCCTCGAGAAACCGCTCGGCCTGCTGCAGGTCGACCGACACAAGCTGGCTGACGCCGCGCTCGGCCATGGTGACGCCGAACAGCCGGTCCATGCGCGCCATCGTGATCGGATTGTGCGTGATCGTGACAAAACGCGTGTCGGTCTTCCTGCTCATCTCGTCGAGGAGATCGCAGAAGCGCTCGACATTGGCGTCGTCGAGCGGGGCGTCGACCTCGTCGAGCACGCAGATCGGCGAAGGGTTGGTCAGGAACACCGCGAAGATCAGCGACAGCGCGGTCAGCG
>JAXDNH010000012.1:0-23195 GCA_034669525.1 Methylobacteriaceae bacterium
TCAGATGTTTATGGATTCGCTCGCCGACGATGGGCTCGGCATGAAGACGCGGCGAAAGGGCGACAAAATCCTCTTGTCATATCCGATCGCGATTCTGGCCGCGAATGTTGCCGAGGCCTGACGGTGGCGCCCTTCATCACTGCGCCGAGCGTGTCGCATCGGAACATCCGCCACGCGTTCTTCACCCGCGACGGCGGCGTCTCGACCGGCGTCTATGCCAGTCTCAATGGCGGCACCGGCTCGCGCGACGATCCGGAGAAGGTACGCGAGAACCGCAATCGTATGGCTGCGGCGCTTGAGGTTTCCGGCGAGCGCTTTCTCGTTCCATTTCAGGTGCATTCTGCCGACGCGATCATCGTGAATGAACCGTGGCAAGGGGCGCGGCCGCGCTGCGACGGGATCGTGACGAATGTGCAAGGGCTTGCCCTGGGCGTCACCGGTGCCGATTGCGGCATTCTGCTCTTCAGCGATGCTAAAGCTGGCGTGATTGCTGCGGCGCATGCGGGATGGAAAGGTGCGCTGCGCGGAATCATCGAAGCGACTGTCACGCAGATGGAAAGACTCGGCGCGCGCCGCGCCGACATGGCGGTCGCACTCGGTCCGACCATCGGTGGAAAGAGCTACGAGGTCGGGCCCGAATTCATGGCTCACTTTCTCGCCGCTGATTCAGACTACAAGCGGTTCTTCGCCCCGGCGCATCGCGATGGGCACGCCTATTTCGACTTGCCGGCCTTTATCGCCATGCGTGCGCAGCAAGCGAATGTCGGCGCCTTCGAGGACCTTGCTCTCGATACCTATGCGGACGAAGCGCGTTTTTTCTCCTATCGCCGCATGACGCATCACGGCGAGCCGGACTATGGGCGGCTGATCGCGGCGATTACGCTCGTTTGATCACGTCTTGCGCGCGACAAATGTCGTCCGTAGCTGATTGTGCCCGACATTGGTTGGCGCTTGCTCGCCGACAAAGCCGTGCGCCGCGAGCAGCGTGAACAGGTCCTCCGGCGCATAGCGCGTCAGGCCGACTTCGTTGCGCAGGCGGCGGTAATCGGAAAAGAACGTCTTGCCCAATCCCGTAAGCGCAGCGATCAGAAACCCGCCCCGCCAGGCGAAATCGAGCAGCGCCTTCACATCTCCGACGGTGTCGAGATCAGGCGGCAGCACATCGGCAAGAACAAGCCGCCCCTCGGGCTTCAGCTTCGCATGCCAGATCTCGAGCAAGTCTTCGAATTCGCTATGTTTTAGATATTGCAGAAGCGAATTGGCGATGACGAGATCGAGGGATGCCTCGCCAATGCTGTCCAGCCCATCCGTCGAGAGGACAATGATCTTGGGATAGCTGGCGAAACGTCCGCGCAATTTTTCACGCACGTTGGGCGCCGCATCGAAGAGATAGAGCGTGCCGCATTTCTCGGCGAGAGAAGCGGCGGAAATCGCCTCGCCGCAGCCGTAATCAAGCACCGTCGCGTCACGCGACGGAATGAACGCGGCAAGATCGCGTGCGACCCGGTCGTAATGCAGCGTCTTGTGGCGCGCGTTCACGTTAATCGAATGCTCGCTGTTCCAGAACTCGCGCCAGCTCATCGGCGCGTCATGCCTTCGCCTGATCCATCATCTCGACGAAGCGACGAAAAAGATAATGGCTGTCGCGCGGTCCCGGCGACGCCTCGGGATGATGCTGCACGGAAAAGGCCGGCCGGTCCTTCAGCGCGATCCCGCAATTCGATCCGTCGAAAAGCGAGCGGTGCGTCTCGACCGCGTTGTCGGGCAAAGTCGCGGGATCGACAGCGAAACCGTGATTCATCGAGACGATCTCGACCTTGTTGGTCGTGAAATCCTTCACCGGATGATTGGCGCCATGATGGCCCTGATGCATCTTCATCGTCTTGGCGCCGAGTGCCAGCGCCATCATCTGATGGCCGAGGCAGATACCGAAGGTCGGCACTTTCCGGTCGAGCAGATCGCGGATGACCGGCGCGGCATATTTCCCGGTCTCTGCGGGGTCGCCGGGGCCGTTCGACAGAAACACGCCGTCGGGATTGAGCGCCAGAATGTCCTCCGTCGTTGCCGTTGCCGGCAGCACGGTCACCGCGCAGCCGGCATCAGCGAGCAGGCGCAGAATGTTGCGCTTGATCCCGTAATCGATGACCACGACCTTCTTTTTCGGCGCGCTCTGGCGGCCATAACCGGCAGCGGGCGTCCACGCCGTCTCGTCCCAGTCGAAGCGCTGCGCGGTAGTGACATCGGGCACGAGGTCCATGCCGTCGATGCCCGGCCATTCCGCGGCTTCGCGCGTCAGGGCATCAAGATCGAAAGCGCCTTCGGGATTGTGCGCGATTACCGCATTCGGCATGCCGGATTCGCGGATGAGCGCCGTCAGCGCGCGCGTATCGATCCCGCAAAGGCCGACAATGCCGCGCGCCTTCAACCATTGGCCAAAATGACGCGTCGCGCGGTGATTCGAAGGATCGGTGATGCGCGCCTGCACCACGACGCCGCGCACGCCCGTCGAGCCCGCCATGTTGACGGTCTCGATATCCTCCTCGTTCGTACCGACATTGCCGATATGCGGGAACGTAAAGGTGACGATCTGCCCGGCGTAAGAGGGATCGGTGAGAATTTCCTCATACCCCGTCATCGCCGTGTTGAAGCAGACCTCGCCAACCGCGTGGCCTTCTGCGCCGAGGCCGAAGCCTTCGAGGAGCGTTCCGTCGGCAAGCACGAGAAGCCCGGTGTGACGCGGAATGGTCCAGCCGGCTTGTTCTTCAGTCATTCGGATGCGACCTTGGCTAGAGCGCGATGATAGTGCAGCATCGCGGCAATTCGCGGATGTCCGTGCGGCGCGAGCCTGCGCGAGTCAACCCCGCACATGCTTCAGTTCCGGCGTTATCCCGATGGCTTCATATAAGTATCGCCACCTGCTTTCCACCAGCGAGGATCTCGTTTTCGACAATGATCACCAGCCCGGCGAGAGGGCCAAGCTGTCGGGCATCTATCGCTGCCCGGCCTGCGGGCGCGAGGCAGTGGTGAAGGAAGGCGATGCCTTCCCGAGCGATCACAGTCACACCGTGACCGAGGGGCCGGTGCGCTGGCGGCTTCTCGTCTATGCCGATCACCGGGCTAAGTGACTGGCGAAGTGAGCGGCGGCGGCTCAAGCCGGCTCGACCACAAGACCGACGATCTCGCCTTTGTGGATCGGCCCCTGCGTGACGCGGCCGACGGAGAGCACCTTATATTCGGCGCCTTCGATGCGCACGCGCCGGCCGATGAGTTCGGGCTTCTGCGCCTCCATCCGGAACGGCGACGTGATCGCGAACATTTCCTGGCCTTTATAGGCGTAGGGGTAGAGCGACACGAGATCGATTACATCGTCTTCAGGCATTTCATTCCGCCGCGCTCTGCTGCAACTGATAATCCCTGAACTGCTGGCGCAGCGTCAGTTTGTGAATCTTTCCGGTGCCGGTCATCGGGAATTTGTCCAGAAACTCCACCGCGTCAGGCAACCACCATTTCGCGACTTTCGGCCGCATATGCTCGATCAGTTCCGACGCGGTCACCTGCGCGCCCTGCCGCGGCACGACGAGAAGAAGCGGCCGCTCCTGCCATTTCGGATGCGGAATGGAGATCACGGCGGCCTGCAGCACCGCCGGATGGCTCAACGCGATGTCCTCAAGCTGGATTGAGGATATCCATTCGCCGCCGGATTTGATCACGTCCTTCGAGCGGTCGGTGAGCGTCACGTGCCCTTCCGGATCAATGACCGCCATGTCGCCGGTCATCAGATAACCCTGCGCATCGAGACCGTCGTTGCGTTTGAGATAGCCTGATGAAATCCACGGACCTTTGACGCGGAAATGCCCGAAGGTAACCCCGTCATGGGGCAACTCGCGCTCCTCGTCATCGACAATGCGCAGGCGGGTGCCGAACGCCGCGCGCCCCGATTTCATGCGGCGGTTGATCTTCTCATCGATAGGCAAATGTGCAAGGCCGGGTTTCAGCGTCGGCATCGTTGCCATCAAGGCCTCGGTCATTCCCCACGCCTGGATATATTGCACGCCGTAATCGCGTTCGAGTTTCTCCACGAGGCTGTGCGGCGGCGCCGAGCCGCTCGACAGGGTGATGCGCAGTTTGGAGAATTTTTTGCCGGTGCGTTCCAGCCAGTCGAGCAGGATAAGCCAGAAGCTCGGCACGCCCGCAGTCAGCGTCACGCCCTCGCCTTCGAAGAGTTCATAAAGTTTGTCCGGCTCATAATTGCGGCCAGGCAGGACGAGCTTGCTCGCGGTGTAGCAGGCGAGGAACGGCATGTTCCAGGCATTGCCGTGGAACATCGGCGCCATCGGCATCATTACTTCGCGCACGCCGGTCTCGTGACCGGGTAGGAAATCGAAATTGGCCGCAATCAGCGTCTGCAGGACCGCGGCGCGATGCGAATAGACGACGCCCTTCGGATCGCCGGTCGTCCCCGACGTGTAACAGATCGTCGAAGCGGAGTTTTCATCGAAGCTCGGCCACTCGAAGCCGCTCTCGTCTTCGGCTTCGACCAAATCGTCGTAGCAATGCACGTTCGGCAATGCCGTCCTCGGCATGCGGTCCGGTGCCGCCATGATCACGTAAGCTTTGACGCTTGTCAGCCGCGGCGCGATTTCTTCGACAACCGGCAGCGTCAGCGCATCGATGAAGAGCAGCCGGTCTTCGGCATGATTGATGATGTAGACGAGCTGATCGGCGAAAAGCCGTGGGTTTACGGTGTGCAGCACCGCGCCCATTCCCGGCACCGCATAAAACATCTCGAAATGCCGGTGGGTGTTCCAGGCGAGCGTGCCGACGGGCTCGCCCTGCTTGATGCCAAGTCGCTGCAGCGCCTTCGCCATGCGCTTGATGCGCCTATGCGCATCCGCGTAGGTGTAGCGGTGGATGTCCCCTTCGATCTCGCGCGCGACGACCTCCGCATCGCCGTGATAATCGGCGGCATATTGGATGAAGCCGGAAAGCAGGAGCGGCATGTCCATCATAAGGCCGCGCATGGATGTCCCTCCCCGTTCTTCTTTGGCTGTCCGTCAGCGGAGCCGCGGAAGAATAGGCTCCGGGACGGCCGGACCACAAGCGATTGACTTCGGGTGAAAGCCCCTACCTCATTGGCGCAACAGCAAAGAACCATCCCGGGAGAGGCGCTCAGATGAAGATCGAAGACCTGTTCAGCGTGCGCGGCAAGGTCGCGCTGGTCACCGGCGGCAGCCGCGGCATCGGCGAGATGATCGCGCGCGGCTATGTCGAGAACGGCGCCAAGGTCTACATCTCGGCACGCAGGGCGGACGCCTGCGATGCGCTCGCAAAAGAGCTTTCCGCGCACGGCACATGCATCCCGTTACCCGCCGATCTGTCGCGCATGGACGAGATCGAGCGCCTGGGCAAGGAGCTGGAAGGCCGCGAAAAGCGCCTCGACATTCTCGTCAACAATGCCGGTGCGAGCTGGGGCGCCGATTTCGACTCCTTTCCCGAGTCCGGCTGGGACAAGGTGATGGACCTGAACGTCAAATCCATCTTCTTCCTGACGCAGCGGCTGGGCAAGCTGCTGGAGGCTGCCGGCTCTCGAGACAATTATGCCCGCGTCATCAATATTGGCTCGATCGACGGCATGCACACGTCCGATCTCGAGACTTATTCCTACGCGGCCTCAAAAGCCGGCGTGCTGCATCTCACCCGCATGATGGCCAAGAATCTGGCGAAAAAGCATATCGCGGTGAATGCGATCGCGCCGGGATATTTCCCCTCGAAGATGACCGCAGGCATCCCGCAGGAATTTGCCGATGCCTCGCTCGAGGAAACGCCGATGAAGCGCAAGGGCCAGCCGGAGGATATGGCCGGCGTTGCCATCTATCTCGCATCGAAAGCGAGCGGCTTCGTCTGCGGATCGGTCATCCCGGTCGACGGCGGCTACGCGACAACAGCCTGAAGTCCCTCCTCAAACTTGCAACGCCACCCGCTTCTAGGTTTTGCCGCGCTTAGCCTCGCCTTCGCGCTCAGCAATGCATTACGAACCTTGCCGGCCATCACTGCGCATGGAATTGAGGCCGACCTCAACATCTCGGCCGAGCAGATAGGCTATTTCGCCGGCATCTATCATCTTGCCTTCGGCCTGATGCAGCTCCCGTTCGGTGTTGCCCTCGATCGCCTCAGCATCCGGCTTGTCGTCGCGCTTCCTCTCACTGTCGCCGCGCTCGGCGCCGCGCTTTGCGCGATCGCATCGCGTTACGACGTGTTGCTGGCAGCGCAGTTCCTGATCGGAGCGGGATGCGCACCGGCGCTCATGGCGACGTTTGTCTTCATCGGCCGTAACTACCCACCGAGGCGCTTCGCATCGCTGTCCGGTATCGTTTTCGCCATCGGCGGCCTCGGCATGATCGTTACCGGGACGCCGCTCGCTTTTCTGGTCGAGCAATGGTCGTGGCGCGCCGGCTTCGTCGTTCTCGGCGCGGCAACCGCTTTCTGCGCACTCGCCTGCTGGCTGCTGATCGGCACGGGTGAGCAGGTTCACCGGCGTCCCAACGAGACATTGTCCGAAGCGATGCACGGCGTGCTGCGTGTTTTGCGCTTTCGCCAGACCGCCGGCCTGCTCGCCATCGGTCTTGTCACCTATCCGACCGTGATCACGCTGCGGGGCTTATGGATCGCGCCGCTCTTTGCAAGCCGTCACGGCCTCGATCTCGTCGCCATCGGCAATGTCATCCTCGCGATGTCCGTGGCAATGATCGTCGCGCCCACGCTCTACGGTTTCGTGGATCCCGGAACACGCTCCCGCCCCCGGCTTATCATCGCGGCGGCATTTGCGTCGGCCCTGTGTCCGGCCGCTCTTGCATTTGGCGGTTCAACATCATTCGACATCGCATGGGCTGTCGCATTCGGCGCATTGTGCTCGTTCCAGGGACTGCAATATTCGCAGGTTCGCGACACTTATCCCGACGAACTCTCGGGTCGCGCTTTGTCGACGCTCAACATGGCAGCGTTTCTCGGCGTCGCGATGATGCAGGGATGTGCCGGGCTCATTGCGGAATGGGCAGAGGAGCATGGGCATGAGCCGGTTGTCGCGGTCTGCACATTTTTAGCGGTCGCGCTGGCAGCGGGCGGTTCAGCCTATGCTTTGTTGCCGCGGCCAAATACCCGAACGAATTAAGCCGTGCGTCTCCAGCGCCGGCGGCGCCCTTCCCACGCCCAGCCGGCAACAATCGAGGCGATCAGCACAATCATGCCGGCAAAGCCGATAGCCAGCGGCGCGATGCCGATGCCTTTCACCACGCTCGCGGAATTTCGCTTGATGCCGATGTAATCCGAGCCGCCGTAGACGGGGCTGTCGCGCATTGCGGCGACGCGCGGCATCGTGATCGCGCCCTGCGCATCCGCCGCGATGCGCCGCACCGTGCCGCCGGTCGCCTCAACGAGCGCGCGCAGCTTCTCCGTCGTCGAGACGACTTCCTGGAATTCGCGCGGATTCTCCGGCCCGACATTGGCGAGAAACGATTGCTCGCCATCGGTCAGGCGATAGAGGCCGAGCTCTTTGACGTTCATGGAGGCGCGCCACAGACCCGGCTCAGATGCGCTGAGCGTCACCTGCTGTTGCGCGCCCGATGGCGTGGTGACCGTCACCGGCGGCGCACTCTCCTTAAGTGTCTGCCGCTCGATCACGAGCTCATGCCCGCGGACGCTCGCGCGCAAGGCTTCTTCTTCGAGATCGGGCTCCTTCATCAGCCAGTGGGCGAGCCGGCGTAAGAGATCGAGATAGGGTCCGCCGCCATCATAGCCGCGCGCCCAGAGCCACATCTGATCGGTCAATAGCAGCGCAACGCGGCCCTTCTGCTCGCGCGACAGAACAAGCAGTGGCTTATCCTGCGCACCCGATAGAATTCCGGTACCTCGCGAAAGGCTCGTGTTGACCTGCCGGAACCATTCGCCCCATTGCGGCTTCTCGCCCTCGCCGCCGGGAAGACCGCGGGTGACCGGATGTTTGCGGCCATCCTCCGTTACATCGGCACGGAATGGACGCTCCGTGAGACTGCCGTCCGGACGCGCCGGCGCAATCTTGCCTAGCGGCGAGTAGTATAATCCCTGCGCGCGCGCAAAATCCGGCCCGACCGCCATGAGCAGTGCACCGCCGTCGCGAACATAGCGCACGATATTCTCGAAATAGACCGAGGGCAGAATGCTCTGGTTCGAATAGCGGTCGAAGATGATCAGATCGAATTCGCCGATCTTGCGACCGAAGAGATCACTCGTCGGAAAGGCGATCAGCGAGAGTTCATTGATTGGCGTTCCGTCCTGCTTCTCCGGCGGGCGCAGAATGGTGAAGTGCACAAGCTCGACGTTCGCGTCCGACTTCAGGAGATTGCGCCAGGTCCGCTCGCCGGCATGCGGCTCGCCCGAGACAAGCAGCACTTTCAATTTGTCGCGCACGCCTTCGATCGTCAGCACCGCCTTGTTGTTGACGGCGGTAAGTTCATCGGGCAGCGCCTCGACTTCGATCTCGACCACATTCGGTCCGCCGTGCTCGATACGCACCGACACCTCGATGCGCTCGTCAGGCTGGGCCTGGATGGAAGCGATCTCCGCGCCGTCGCGGCTGACCTTCAGCCGCACCGGCAATTTCTGACGCGCCGTGTCGAGCACGCGCACTTCGATGGTCTGATCCTTGCCGACAATGCCGAAGCGCGGCGCCTCCAGAACTTCGATGCGGCGATCGCGCTCGCCTTCATGTCCGGTGACGAGGACATGCAGCGGCGCCTTGAAGCCGAGCGCGTCCGCATTCGCGGGAATGTCGTGCACGATTCCGTCGGTGACGAGGATCGCAGCGCCGACGCGTTCGGGCGGCACATCGGCGAGACCGGAATTCAATGCGGAGAAAAGCCGTGTGCCGTCGTTCTCCGCGTCGTTGCGGCTGCTTTCGATGAACCGCGTCTCGACATTGCCGAGTGCACCAAGGCTGTTCTGCAATTCGGCGCGCGCACGTTCGGTTTGCAGGCGCCGCTCACCGATCGTCTGGCTGCCGCTTTGATCGAGAACGACGGCAACGACATCCTTCAAAGGCTCGCGATCCTGCCGCACGAGCGAGGGATCAAGCAGCGCGAAGAGGACGAGCGCGAAGCCGAGCGCGCGCAGGAAGGCTCCGGGACGGCGTGCATAGACCGCCAGCGCCACAACGAGCGCGGCGGCAATCGCCAGCGCGATGATAAGCGCGGGCGACAGGAGCGGCGAGAGCGAGAGTTCGAATTGGGTCATCTATGCAATCAATGTCCCAGCCGATCGAGGAGATCGCGGACATGCACTTGGTCGGACTTGTAATTGCCGGTCAGGGTGTACATCGCGAGATTGATCCCGCCGCGGATCGCGAGCTCGCGCTGCCGTACGCCGCCGGGCACAAGCGGATAAAGCGGCTCGCCGTTGCGATCGGCAGCCCAGGCCGCGGCAAGATCGTTCGACGTGATGACAATCGGCGAAACGCTGTCGCCGGCGCGTGCCGGCCGCGGCGTGCCGTCACTCGGCTCCGGCGGCAGCGCTTCGACCCAGGTCTGGCCGATTGTTGTGCGGCCGATGAATCCATCGAGCAGATAGAAGGTCTTGGTGATCACGTGATCGTGCGGCACGGGCTCGAGTTCGGGGACGTCCACGCCCGCAAGCAGATCGCGCAACCAGCGGGCTTCCGGAGTCATTGGACCGCCCGGACGCGAGGCCAGCGCATCGCGTGTATCGAAGACGATGCTGCCACCCTGCTTCATGAAATTGGCGATCTTGCTGATCGCGTTCTGCGGCGGCAGCGGCTTACCCGCGACGACCGGCCAATAGATCATCGGATAGAAGACGAGTTCATCGCGCGCGGGATCAACGCCGACCGGATCGCCCGGCGTGAGCGAGGTACGCGCGGCGAGTGCGCGCGTGAGACTCGTAAGGCCGGCGCGGCTCGCTTCGTCCGCCTGCGCATCGCCAGTGACCACATAAGCGAGGCGCGTTGTCAGAGCGGATTCGAGGTCGCGCGGGGAGATTTGGTGTGCGGGCTCTTCGGCGCGCGCAGGTCCAATGAAAGAAGAAGCAATCGTGCCGAGCGCGAACAGCGCTACGAGCGCCGCAACCGCTGCACGCCGCCGCCGCAGCGGCACGCCTCCGGAGAGCCAGAGCGAGGCGAGCGCATCTGCAATCAACAGTGCGATGACGCCGGCGATCAGCCAGGGACGCAAATCGATGGGTTCGCCTGCATTCAGCGGTTCGCGGCGAAAATTCAGCCCGGAGAAATCGGCGGGCTGCAATTTCGCATCGGCCGCGAGCGGATTGACCGCAACGAGCGCATCGGGTGGGCCGTAGAAGCCGGGCGGATGCTCGGCGCCGGCAACATCGGTGAAATTCGCCGGGATTGGTTTTGCAGTCGAGGGCGGCTGCCCGAGCGTGCCGAAACCATCGAGCGTGCTCAACGGCGCGAGCGTTGCAACCTGCTGCTTTGATGCGGACGCGGCATCTTCATCCGCCTTGCCGGTGTCGGCGGAAATCGCAAGAATCTTGCGCAACATATCGACGAAGAGGCCGGACAACGGAAGATTAGACCAGGTCGTATCTGCGGTCACGTGGAAGAGCACGATCGTGCCCTTCCCATGATGTTCGGCCGTGACAAGCGGCGTGCCGTCGGCGAGCGCCGCCCAAGTGCGCGCCGGCAAGCCCGCTTCGGGCTCGGCTAACACTTGCCGCGTCACGGTCACTTCATCGGGCACACTCAAACCGAAGAACGGACTCGTACGATCAAACGGCGCGAGCTTCTTCGGCGTCTCCCACGACAGCGAACCGCCAAGCGTACGTCCACCACGCCGCAACGCCACCGGCACGAGATCATCGGAGGAGCCGGCGAGTCTTGTGCCGGCAAAGCGCACGAGGACGCCGCCATCTTGCACGAAACTTTCGAGGCGATCATGCGCGATGCCGGCCACAACGCCGATATCGGCCAGCACCATCACGTTCACGTTGTCATCGAGCAGTGCGCTGATCGGGTCGGCGACGCCTGGCCGTGCCTCGCGCACATCTGCAAACGGCTGCAATGCGCGCTGCAAATAATAGGATGGCGCGAGCAGCGGCTGTGCGACATCGGTGGTGGCGCCGCTGACGACGCCGACACGCCGCCGCTTCCAGCGCTCGTCGAGCAGAGTGACGGCTCCCGCCGAACGCTCGCTTGCGATCTCAAGCCGCGCAATGTCGTTGCGCAACTCGATCGGGAGATCGAAGCGCGCCTGCGTTTCCGTCGCACTATCGAAATCGAAGGCTGTCTCGCCAATTGTGACGCCCTTCAAGTCGAGTGCACGCACCCTGCCCTGCAGTGGACCGTCGTTTGTGGAGCGAAGGACGTTGACATTGAGTGCGCCCGCTTCATTCGCGGCGCCGGCCAGTGCGAGCGGGGAGTGTTCTGCGCTGATGATCTCGACCTGTCCGCTCTTTGCGAGATCGGCGAGTTTTTCCGCGAATTGACGCGCCTGCCCGAGCGCAAGGCCATCGGAGATCCACGTGACATGTCCCCGGGGATGATCGGCGAAGAAGTGTTCGAGCGGCGTGACGAGACCCATGCGATCGCGCTCGAAGGGCACCGGCTTCAGCGCACGCAGTTTTTGCGCGGTATGCGATCCGTCGGACAGGACCGCCTCGCGCGCGCCTTCTGAAGCCGCAATCACCGCCGTCGGCGCGCCCTGGCGCGCGGCATCATCGATCTGCGCGAGCGCGACCTTGAGCCGCTGCTCCCATGTGGGCGCCGCCGGCCAGCCATCGTCCAGCAAAACAAGCAGCGGCTCCTGCCCGTTTGCGCCACCGTGTTGCGGATTCCAGATCGGCCCGGCCATCGCGAGCACGATGAGTGCCGCGATGATCAGACGCAGTGCAAGTAGCCACCACGGCGTGCGTGCCGGAGTTTCATCTTTCGGCTCGATATCGAGGATCAGCTTCAGCGGCGGAAACGGAATCTGGCGCGGCCGCGGCGGCGTGATGCGCAGCAGGTAGTAAATCACGGGCAGGAGCGCCAGGCCGATGAGCGCGAGCGGCGCGCTGAAGGCGAGCGGTACGAAGCTCACGCGACCGCTCCAATTTCGACATTCGCCTCGAGCCGCCCACGCAAGGCAAGCAGCGCCGTCGCCGGCGGCATGTCGGTACGGTGGAGCGCGAAGCTGAAGCCCGCCTCGCGCGCGGCCGTTCGCACGCGCTCGCGGTGCTGCGCGAGACGCGCGACATAGTCGGCGCGATAAGCCTCGGCGCGGCCGGCGCGGAACAATGCGCCGGAATCGACGTCGAGGAACTCGGTATGACCCTCGAAGGGGAAGGTCTCCTCGACCGGATCGGCGATCATGACGAGATGTCCGCGCGCACCATTGGAAGCGATACGCTTCAGACGGCGCGCCAGTTCATCCGGCGCGACGAGGAAATCGCTGACAAGGATCGCCTGGCTGCGCTGCAGAAGCGGCTCGTCCGATGGGAAGTCGGGGTGGCCGGCCGGCGAAATCTGGCGATCTGCGATGGCGAGCGCCTCAGCCAGTCGCTCGACGATGTTGCGGGCCGCGATCGCCCGCGTCATGCCGAGGAGACCGACCCGCTCGCCGCCACGCACCAGCAGATCGGCGGTGGCGAGGCCGAGGACCAACGCGCGATCGGCCTTCGACTGGCGTGCCAGCGACGACATGAAGGCCATCGACGACGACAAGTCCATCCACAGGAAAATCGTGTGCGCCGCCTCCCACTCGCGCTCGCGGACGTAGATGCGGTCGTCGCGGGCGGAGCGGCGCCAGTCGATCCGCTGCGCCGGCTCACCGAAGGTGAAGGGCCGGAACTGCCAGAATGTCTCGCCAACCCCCGCACGCCTCCGGCCGTGCACGCCGTGCATGACGCTGGCGGCGAGCTCCTTCGCCGAGGCCACAAGGTTCGGCAGCCGGCGTGCGAGATCGAGCGCGCCTTCCTGATGGCGGGGAGCGGTCGCCGCTTCCGAGCGCGTGAGGAGACGCGCGGTGACCATTCACCCAAGCCGCGAGAGGAGCCGGCCGATCAGCGCGGGCATGGTCTCACCCTCCGCACGCGCCGCGAAAGTCAGCGCCATGCGGTGCTTCAGGACGGGAGGGGCGAGTGCTGCAACATCGTCGAGCGAGGGTGCCAGTCGGCCATCGAGCAGACAACGCGCGCGTACCGCGAGCATCAACGCCTGCGCGGCGCGGGGGCCAGGGCCCCAGGCGACGTGCTTCACAATTTCGGGATCGCCCTCGCCGGGCCGAGCCCGCCGCACAAGATCGAGGATCGCGTCGACGACGCTGTCACCCACCGGCAGACGGCGAACAAGCCGCTGAATCTGCATGAGTTCGTCGGCGCTCATGGCCTGCTTCGGCCTCTGCTCCTCCTCCCCCGTCGTCTCGATCAGGATGCGCCGCTCGGCCCGGCGATCAGGATAGAGGACGTCGATCTGCATGAGGAAGCGGTCGAGCTGCGCCTCGGGGAGGGGATACGTGCCCTCCTGCTCCAGTGGGTTCTGCGTCGCCAGCACATGGAAGGGCCGCGGCAGATCGTGACGGGTGCCGGCGACCGTCACGTGCTGCTCCTGCATGGCCTGCAACAGCGCCGACTGTGTGCGCGGGCTCGCGCGGTTGATCTCGTCGGCCATCAGGAGCTGGGCGAAAATCGGACCCGGGATGAAGCGGAAGGTCCGGCGCTTCTCCGCTGTTTCCTCAAGCACTTCCGAGCCGAGAATATCGGCCGGCATCAGGTCGGGCGTGAACTGCACCCGCTGCGCGCTTAAGCCGAGCACGATTCCGAGCGTCTCGACGAGCTTGGTTTTGGCAAGGCCCGGCACACCGACGAGCAGACCATGGCCGCCCGAAAGCAGGGTCACCAGCGTCTGCTCGACCACCTGCTCCTGGCCGAAAATAACCGCGCCGACTGCGGCGCGTGTCGAGGCGACCCGCTGCAGGGCATGCTCCGCCGCAAGGGCGACGGCAGATTCGAGGGAGGTCGGTTGAACGTCCTGGAGCGACATGGAACCTCTGATCTCAAGCCTTCATGGCCGCCAATGGGGCCGTTTCCGATTCGCCCGCCGCCACCTAGATTAGGTTCCCGAGGGGCAATGTCGATGCGCTCGATCGGCGCGAGCGGATCGGGACTTGCAGGATCGAGACTTGCAGGATCGAGACTTGCAAGTGTCAGGCCCGGCAGCATCGATCCTGACGTGCAATGGTGCGAGATTATGGCGCAAGGTGTTCCAGCGGGCGGCAAGACGGCGACTCCCGCCGCGACGCCTAGCCTTGAAGGGCTGACCGAGGCGGCGCGTGCCGCCGGCGGCGAGCAACGCCGGCTGCCGCCCGTGCATCTCTGGAATCCGGCCTTCTGTGGCGATCTCGACATGCGGATCGCGCGCGACGGCACGTGGTTCTACAACGGAACGCCAATCGGGCGACCGGCCCTGGTGCGGCTGTTCTCGACCATTCTGCGCAAGGACGATGATCGCTATGTCCTCGTTACGCCGGTTGAAAAGGTCGGGATCAAGGTCGAGGACGCGCCGTTTCTTGCGGTCGAACTCGCGCAGGAAAAACGTGAGAACGGGCGGGTTCTGAAATTTCGCACCAATGTCGATGACTGGGTGGAGGCCGGCCCCGACCATCCGATGCGCTTCGAGCCGGGCGAGTCGGAGGGCCTGAAGCCCTACATTCATGTGCGCGCCGATCTCTGGGCATTGGTAAAACGCGCGCTCTTCTATGATCTCGTCGATCTCGGGGAGAAACGCAGCATCGATGGGCAGGAGATGTTCGGTGTCGCATCCAATGGTGCGTTCTTTCCGATGATGCGCGCCGATCAATTGGACGCGCTGTCGTGAACGCACCAGTGAAAGCCCATTCGGAGCGGCCCTCGCTCTCGACTGCGGAGATCATCACGCGAGCCCGCGAGCGTCTGTCCCTCGATCTTGCCGCTGAAGCGCTCGATTCGAGCGTAGCACCGAGACACGGCGATCACGTTCTCAATCAGGCAAACATGCAGGCGCACAGCGTCGCGACAAATGCGCGGCTCGCGGCCGTGCTCGTGCCGCTCGTATCACGAGAAACGGAAGCGACCGTGCTGATGACGACGCGCTCGAACGAGCTGCGCCAGCATTCCGGCCAAATCGCATTTCCGGGCGGCAAGGTCGATGACGGCGAGACGCCCTGCGAAGCCGCGTTGCGGGAGGCGAAAGAGGAGATCGGCCTCGACCCGCATCACGTCGAACCGATCGGCTATCTCGATCCTTATCTGACGGGAACGGGCTTCCGCATTCTGCCGGTCGTCGCGTTGGTGACACCCCCCTTCGAGCTGCTCGTCAACACAAATGAAGTGCATGACACGTTCGAAGTGCCGCTCGCTTTTCTGATGCAGCCCGACAACCATCAGCGCCATTCGCGCGAATGGCGCGGCACGATGCGGCACTTCTATGCGATGCCGTGGAACGAGCGCTACATCTGGGGCGCCACCGCCGGCATCGTGCGCAGCATGTATGAGAAACTGCACCTCTGATGTTGCGTGTTCTTCTCGAACCGGCGCTTCTCTTCGCTCTGCCGTTCGCTGTTTATATCCTCTACATGTCGGTGCGGCAGCGTTATCCGTTTGCCGTCGAAGCCTGGTCACACAGCCGGGTGGCCACACTGGCGCTTGCCGGACTGGCAGTTGCGGTCATCGGCGTGATTGTCCTTGGCGCATTCGCCCCGCGCCAGCAGGGCGCGTATGTGCCGGCGCATATCGAGAACGGGCGACTCGTGCCCGGTCATTTTGAATGAACATCGATCCAGACAGGGCGATTGCGGCGCTGTTTGAGAGCCGCCGGCTTCTCGATCTTCTCGATGTCCTGAACGGCGAGGGCGAAGAAACGCGGATCGTCGGCGGCGCGGTGCGCAACGCTTTGCTGGGCCTGCCGACAGGCGACGTCGATCTCGCGACCACCGCACATCCCGACGTCGTGATCGCGCGTGCAAAGACCGCTCGATTCAAACCGGTGCCCACGGGAATCGACCACGGCACAGTCACGATCGTCGTGCGCGGGCGCCCCTTCGAAGTCACAACGTTGCGGCAGGATATTGCGACTGACGGGCGCCATGCGACGGTACGGTTCGGACGCGATTTCGACGACGACGCGCGGCGGCGCGATTTCACGGTCAACGCGCTCTCGGTTTCAGTCGATCGGACGCTGCACGATCCAGTCGGTGGATTGCCCGACCTGAGCGGCGGCCACATCCGTTTCATCGGCGATCCGCGCGAGCGCATTCGCGAAGACTATCTGCGCATCCTGCGCTTCTTCCGTTTCCATGCGGCCTATGGCGAGGGGCAGCTCGATCGCGCGGGCCTCGATGCAGCGATTGCCGAGCGCGAAGGTCTCGGCGTACTCTCTGCCGAGCGCATTCGCGCCGAGCTCATGAAGTTCGTGCTTGCCCGGCACGCCGGCAAGGCGGCGCAAGAGATTTCAGACGCGGGATTTTTCGAGCGCATTTTCGGCGGCATCGCTTATCCCCTATTGTTTGCGCAGCTGACGCAGATCGAACGCACCGCGGACGATCCCCTGCTGCGCCTCGGCGCGCTCGCGGTTTCCGTTCGCGAGGATGCCGATCGCCTGCGGGCACGATTGCGCCTGTCGAATGCCGAGCATAAGCGTCTCGTCGACATGGCCGACGCCCGTGCCGTCTGGCGCAATCGCGACGCCGTTCCCGAGGAGCGCGATTTGCGCACGCAGCTCTTTCTCGCCGGCCGCGCTGCTGCGAGCGATGCGCTTGCGCTCACGCAGGCCGCGAGCGGCGCACCGCTAGATGATGCGCACTGGAGGGCAGCGGCACAATATCTCGCGCAAACACCGGAGCCGCGCCTGCCGCTCACCGGCGAGGACGTGATGGCGAGCGGCCGGGTGCGCGGCAAGCTCGTCGGCGCCGCGCTGAAGTCCCTGCAGGCGCGCTGGATACGCGCGGGCTTTCCGAAGGAGCCCGCCACGGTCGCGCGGCTTCTCGATGAGGTTTTATCCGAGGTGGCGCCGGCACCGAGAGCGCGGACTCCCCCCTAAGCTCCGGCCGTACTATATTCCGCCAGTCTTAGTCCTGAGGTGCGTATGAGCCTCGAAAAGAAGCGCCCTGCCGGTCTTGCTCGGCGGCTCGCCGAGAAAAGCCGTTCTGCAACGACGGAGCGTACCTCTTCGGGCTTGTGGCGGCGCGAGACGTTCACGCTGCCGCGCCTTGAAGCCCGCGCCAAAGCGCGCGAATGGTTCGATCTCTACCCGAAGGCCGCCTACATGACGGAGATTGAATTCTGGCGGGAACTCTCCGACGGTCAGATCGAATTCACGATCCGTCGCCTGCCGAGCGCCGACTAAGCGCGAGGACGTCCGGCGTTTCCCACGCAATGTGCTGACCGCCATCTACGGCGATGAGCTGCCCCGTGACGCTTTGCGCGTTGGCGAGATAGATCACGGCATCGCATACATCCTCGACGGAGGCAGCGCGCTTCAGCGGCAACGCGGCGGCTTCTTCGCGAAACGCTTGCGGGCCGTCATGCACATTAGGAAGCACAGGCCCGGGTGCGACCGCATTGACACGGATTTTTGGAGCGAAAGCCTGCGCCATCGTAATCGTCGCGCTCCAAAGCGCCGACTTCGATAGCGAGTAGCTGAAATACAGCGGGTTGGGCCGCAAAACGCGCTGATCGATGACGTTGACGATCGAACCATTCCGGTCTTCCGGCAGACGCTGCCGCATTTCCTGCGCGAGCAGGAGCGGCGCACGCAGATTCACCGCGATGTGCGGACTAAACAATTCGGGCGTAAAATCTTCGGCGCGGTCCGGCTCGAACAACGACGCGTTGTTGACGAGCAATGTGACGGCCCCAAACACTCGCTCTGCTTCCGAAAATAGGACGCTCGCCGCGTCCGCTTCGGTGAGATCACGAGGGATGACAAGCGCATTTCCGCCGTGCTCGCGAATGCGATCGGCTTCAGCTTCTCCCTCCTTCTGACTGGAAGGACTCGTGTGGAGCACCACTGCGCAGTGCTCCGCCGCGAGCCGCTGCGCGATCGCGGCGCCAATCCGTCGCGCGGCGCCTGTGACAATCGTGACCTGGGGAGCGTCTTTCGCGTTCATGCATTAGTTCAGGCGACAAAGCGGGTTTGTTCGAATGCCGGCACTACTGCCGCAAACGCGTCGAGCCAGCCGACAAGACGCGGGTAAATGCCCCGCCATGTGCCGCCAAATCGCAGATCCTGATAACCGAGCGCGCAGGCGAGCGTGATCGTGCCGACGTCGACAGACGTGCCCGGCGGGAAGGCCTCCAGCGAAGTGAACGCACGTTCGACTTTGCCGGCCTGATAGGCGAGCCAGGTCTCGACCACTTTATCTTCCGAGCGATAACGGCGCTCGTAGACGCGCAGTATCGAGGCATCGAGAATGCCGTCCGCGAGCGCCTGCAATGTCAGCGCGGTGAAGCGCGAATCCGGATCAACCGGAATGATCTGATCGCCACCGGCGAGATGATCGAGATATTCGAGGATGACAGGGCTGTCGTAGAGCGCTTGGCCGCCTTCGGTAATCAGCGTCGGAATTTTGCCGAGCGGATTTTGTTTGCGGATCGTATCGGCCTCGCTCGCCGTATCGGTTGCGACGATCTCGACCCGATCGGCGAGCCCAAGATGATGCAAGGCGATCCCCACTTTGCGTCCGAACGGCGAGGGCGGCGACGAGCGCAGGATCATCATGGGCGTTCCCTTTATGGATCGTGATGCGGCGGCCTCGATGTGCCTCACCTGCCGCAAGCTGGCAAGCACTCCGCTATTCGCCCGCAAGCCATTCGCGGATCACTTGCGCCCGCGGGGTCCGGGCGAGCTTGCCCGCGAGCACGGGAAGCAGGGTCGCGGCGTCCTCATCGAGCAGGTAAGGCGGATTGATCAGGATCAGGCCGGTGCGCGCGAGCTTGCCGCCGGGTAGGGCATCGTCGACTGCAAGCTCCAGACGGAGCACCCGCCGTACGCCGCTTTGCGCAATCTGCTTTACGAAGCCTACGATCGTGCGGGCGTCCTTCACCGGATACCAGAGCGCGTAAGTTCCACTCGGCCATTTTGCATGTGCCGATTGCAATGCGCTCCATGCAAGATCGAGTTCATTGGTGCGCTCGAACGGTGGGTCGATCAATACCACACCGCGGCGCTCCTTCCGAGGGACGGCGGCATTCAGACCCAAATAGCCATCGAGATGCAGGCACGCGATGCGGTCATCGCGGCGAAAATTACCGCGCAACGAACCAAAAGCGTCCGGATGCAATTCAAAAAATGTGGCGCGATCCTGCGGCCGCATCAGCGCCTGGATGATGCGCGGAGAACCGGGATAACGTGCCGGCGCGCCTTCGTCGTTGAGCGGAGCGACGAGATCAAGATAAGGCTTCAGAAGTTTGCGCGCGCTCGCATCGATATCGCTGAGATCGGCAAACCGGCCGATCCCGTCGCGCCATTCGCCGCCACGGGTCGCTTCTTCCGCGTGCAGATCGTATTCGCCCTGCCCGGCATGCGTGTCGATTACGCGAAACGGCGCATCCTTGCGCGCGAGATAAAGAAGGATGCGCGTGAGGAAAACATGCTTGAACACATCGGCGAAATTGCCGGCGTGAAAGCCATGCCGGTAATTCACCCGTGCGGATCAGAGCGGCGCGGGAACGCGCAGCTCGCGCGTGCGGCATGATCCCCGCGACACTTCCGGGCAAGTATGGAACTCGCGCAAATCCTTGGAAAAGCAGATGCGTACTTCTTCGAGCACGCCGGAGTGGCAGGCGATCCCCATCATATCTGGCCGAAGTTTCGGATTGGCGGCGATGAAGGCGCGCTCGATATCGATCGGCGTCCACGTCTGGCGATCCGACGCGGCGCGGAACGGAGGCGGAATCTCGATCGCATCGCGCGCGCGGCGCACATCGGCGAAATAGTCAGTCGGGCTCTTGCCGGAACAGGTGCCATGCTTGCGCCATTCATAGCGCGCGAGATTGACATCGGGATAAACGCCCTTCGCACCCTCAAGTGCGATGCGCGAGGGCGAACGGCCCGCCGGCCCGCAATCCGAGGGGAAACCTGTCTCGTATTGCGGCCAGAGGCCGTGCACGACGAAGCCCAATCCCGATCCGGCATTGCATTGCGGGCGATGTTTCTGTGCCCCGCCGGTATCGCAGAAGCCCGGGGACCACGAGAGCGAGAGGACATAGAAATCGAAAACGCCGGGAACGCTGGCACCGCGCGGGCGCGGGCGATCCGCAGAGGGCGCCGCGGGCTGCGTGGCTGGCGCCGGCATCGGCTTTTTGTCGGCGCAATTGTCGAGAATGCAGCCGCTGTCGCCGGGCTTTGCGCCTTGCGCGAACACGCCCGTCGCAAGTGACAGGCCAGCGACAAGCAACACGAACGCACGTAGACGCATCGCTACTCACCCGATGAAACTTAAGGCCGCACCATCTTGCAGTTCGGTGCGTAGGCGTTCTCGCGATCGAGCCCGCCGACGCAAAGCTGGACGCCGAACCCGTAGCTCGAAAAACCGAGTTCCTCGCCGATATTGTAGGTCACCGGGCGCATGCGCCCGTCATTGAAGATTCCCTTTGCCTGACAATAGCGGCGCGGAATGAGGTCAAGGCCGTCACCACGATAGCTGATCTCTCGGATGAAATCGTAGCTCAGGATTTTCAGGCCCGACTTCCAGTATTCGTCTTCGACGCCGGCAAATTGCGAACTCACGCGTTCGAGCACGCCCGGATCGGCGCAACCCGGCAGCGCGCCGGAATAGGGAAAGTAGCGCCGCTCCGCCGGCACGAGCGGACGCGCGAGGAGCGGGCTTGCAAGGATGCCTGCCAGCAGGAAGGCGGCGAGGCCGCCGGCGAGCGCCGGCAGCACGCCTCCCAAGCTGATGTTTCGTGTTTGTTCCATTTTCGCACGATGCGACGGCTCGGTGCCGCAGGTCAAGAGTGCCGGCGCGGTGCCTGCCGCCTTTGCACTCGCATGTGGCATTTTCGCCCGCCTAGACGCAGCGCCCGCCATCCACCTCGACGACGTTGCCGGTGAGGAAAGCAGCATCGTCCGAGGCGAGAAACAGCGCCGTGTTGGCGACGTCCCGGGGCGTCGAGAAGCGGCCGAGCGGGATTGGCGCGACAAAGGCGGCACGGCGCTCCGGCGTATCCTGCCCCATGAACATCTCGAGAAGCGGCGTCTCGCCGGCAACCGGCGCGATCACGCACACGCGAATCCTGTCGGGCGCGAGTTCGACCGCCATCGTGCGCGAGATCGCGTGCACGGCCCCTTTGGTGCCGTTGTACCAGGCAAGCCCCGGGCGCGGCCTGAGGGCTGCCGTCGAGCCGATATTGATAAAGACGCCGCTGCCCTCCTTGCGCATGACCGGCACTGCGGCCTGGGCGGAGAAGTAGATCGATTTCACGTTGACGGCGAAAACGCGATCGAACTCCTGTTCGGAGACTTCGAGCAGCGGCTGGTTACGATGTGATGTACCAGCATTGTTTACGACGATGTCGAGCCGATTGGATGTTGCGACACAGGTTTCGACCGCCTTCTTCCAGTCATCCGGCTTCGTCACGTCGGCCACCAGCGCGATCGCATCTTTGCCGAGCTGCCTTGCAAGTTTGTCGACACCCTCGCCGTCGACATCGGTAAGCACAAGCCGCGCGCCTTCGCGCGCAAACACCTCCGCGATTCCAGCGCCAAAGCCGCGTGCCGCACCGGTGATGAGCGCGACCTTTCCCTGCAGACGCATGCACCTCTCCTTTGTTGACGCGAGCGTAGGCAGACGCGGATGATCGCGCAACCGCATGGCCGATCCCGACAAAGCCGCGTTCATCCGCGCTCATACAAGACTGCTCGCCGTGCCGCATGCGCCGGAGATCCGGCTCTACCTCGCCGAGGAGGCCACCCAGCTTTGGCAGAAAACCGAGGATGAACTCGGCGAAATGGGATTGCCGCCACCCTTCTGGGCGTTCGCCTGGGCCGGCGGACAGGCGCTCGCACGCTATATTCTCGATCGTCCCGAGATCGCGCGCGGCAAGCGCGTGCTCGATTTTGCTTCGGGATCCGGACTTGTTGCGATTGCTGCGGCGCTCGCCGGAGCCGCGCCGGTGGAAGCCAGCGAGATTGATGAATTTGCGCTCGCCGCGATCGAACTCAACGCCGAGGCGAACGGCGTCGCCGTTAGCTGGCGCGCTGGCGACATCGTCGGAAAAGATGATGGCTGGAGCCTTGTGCTCGCCGGCGATGTTTCCTACGAGCGCGACATGGCCGAGCGCGTCACCGGCTGGCTTGCCAGTCTCGCAGCGCGCGGCGCCCGCGTGCTGATCGGCGATCCCGGCCGGACCTATCTCGCGCGCGAGCGGCTCGAAGCCGTCGCCGAGTACCGCATTCCGGTGACCCGCGCGCTTGAGGATGTGGAGATAAAGCGCACGCAGGTCTGGGCTTTTCGCTCGGCCGCGAAATAATCTGGTCGCGAGAGGCGGGTATGCAGGCGAGCGAGATCAAAGCAGGCCATTGTTACGCGACGGCGGAAAACCAGCAGCGCAAGGTCGTGCGCGTCGAACGCGATAAGGTTTGGTTCGAGACTTTTCGCGCCGACCGGCCAGGCGTCTGGTTGCCCGCACATGCGGAGGACGCGCCGCGCTCACTCACGGAATTCGCCGCCGAAATCGTGCACGAAATCCCCTGCGTCGATCACGCGCGCGTGGGCACCGGCGGCTGATTCGCCAGGCCGTAGCCTGTGTGAAACCCGCCACGCGCTTTGGATAAGCGATTCGCGCCCGCACTTCTGGCACAATCCTCGCTTCAGCTCTGACCAAGTCGCGTAGTCCTGATTCTCATGCGGGAGATGCGCAATGACCTTGCGAGCACTCGCGTTTGCTCTGGCGTACCTCGTCCTGCCGGCGGCCGCCCACGATTTCTGGCTCGATCATTCGAGAGTGGATCCGCGCACCAAGCTCTATTGCTGCGGCGAGAATGACTGCCACTTGCTGCCGGTCAGCCAGGCGCATGCCACGAAGGGCGGCTATCTCTTAGACGATACGAGCGAGACAATCGGCTGGGATCGCGTGCAACCCTCGCCCGACGGCGGCATCTGGGCCTGCCGGTGGGGCGGCGAGACGAAGTGTTTCTTCGCGCCGATTCCGGGGGCGTAAGCGGCCAGAGTGTCATTCCC
>JAXDNH010000013.1:0-15075 GCA_034669525.1 Methylobacteriaceae bacterium
CACCGTAAGCGAGTACGCTCGAAGGGTTGGCAGCGTGAGCTTCCATGCCAACCTGCGCGAGGAGGGCTTGCGCTTCGTCGCGGAAATGCGCGGCAGCGGGGGTCCAGGCGCGGAACGTCTTTCCCGCATGCGAGATCAGCGCCATCTGCACGTTTTCGATCACCGTCATGGAATGAAAGGTGGCGGCGATCTGGAAGGTGCGTCCGACGCCGAGACGCCAGATGTCGCGCGGCTTTTTGCCGATGATGTTTTCGCCATCGAGCAGAACCTCGCCCGCATCAGGACGCAGCTGACCGTTGATCATGTTGAAGCAGGTCGACTTTCCGGCGCCGTTCGGACCGATCAGCGCGAGAAGTTCGCCGCGTCCGAGATCGAATGATACGCCGTCCACCGCGCGCACACCGCCGAAACTGCGGGTGAGGCCGCGAACCTGCAGCAGAGCGGTCATGCGCGTTTCCAGGCGCGGTCTGACCAATCGCGAATCGTCCCCGCAATCCCTTGCGGAAAAACCAGCACAAGAAAAAGAATGATCAGACCGAGCAACGCACGCCAATATTCGGTTTGCCGCGCGACGCTGTCCTGCAAGGTCAGGAACGTGACGCTGCCGACGATCGGACCAACGAGCGTGCCGATACCGCCGAGCAAAACCATGACGAGGCCATCGACCGAGCGGCCGATCGAGATCGTCTCCGGCGAAATGCTGCCTTTGGAAAAGGCGAAGAGCCCGCCGGCAATCCCGCAGATCGCGCCGGCGATGACGAACGCGGTCCACTGCACGCGCACAGCGCCGATCCCGATTGCATCCGCGCGCAAGGAGGAGTCGCGCACCGCCCGCATCGCATAGCCGAACGGCGCGAACAGGATGCGGCGCACGAGCAGAACGCCGACGACACACAGCGCGAGCGTCAAATAGAAATATGCCGCTTTCGTTGCGAGCCATGGCGCCGGCCACACGCCAATGATGCCGTTGCTGCCGCCGGTGAGTTCGTCCCATTGAAACACGATCGACCAGACGATCTGCGCGAAGGCGAGGGTCAGCATCGCGAGATAGACCCCGGAGAGGCGCACGCAGAACCAGCCGAAGATGAGCGCGCCAAGGCCGCCGGCGATCGGCGCGGCAATGAGTGCCAACTCCATCGGCACGCCGGCATTCTTGAACAGGAGTCCTGCGCCATACGCGCCGAGGCCGAAATAAGCGGCGTGGCCAAAGGAATGCATGCCGCCCGGCCCCATGATGAAATGCAGCGACACCGCGAACAGCACGCCGACGAGAATGTCGATCGTCAGCACGGTCGTGTAGGACTCCCCACCCGAAATGAGCGGCAGGACGAGCAGCGCGGCAAGCACAGCGGCGCCGATGATCTGCAGCATTCTGCCCGCCGGCGCGATCGGCGCCTCGATTTGGCCGACAGAGCGGACCGAGCCCTGCGGCTTGCCGAGCAATCCCCACGGGCGCAGCACCAGCACAATCGCCATCACGACGAATTCCGCGACAAGCGTGAATTGCGGGAAGGAGATCACCGTCCCGAACAGCGACACCTGCCCAAGGGCGATGCAAAGCGCTTTGATCTCCGCGATCAACAATGCGGCGAGAAAGGCGCCGGGGATGCTGCCCATCCCGCCGACCACTACAACAACGAAAGCATCGCCGATCGCGGTGATATCCTGACCGAGATTGGCGGGTTCGCGCGGCAGATTCAGTGCACCGCCTAGCCCGGCAAGTCCGGCACCGAGCGCGAAGACGCCGGTGAAGAGCATCGCCTGATTGACGCCGAGTGCTGCGACCATGTCGCGATCCTGCGTCGCCGCGCGAATGAGAATGCCCCAGCGCGTGCGCGTGAGCACCAGCCATAACAGGCCGAGAACGGCAGGCCCGATCACGATCAGCGCGATGTCATATGTCGGCAACGCACGGCCGAAGATGAAGATCGCGCTTTTCAGCCCCGGCGCGCGCGGCCCGACGAGGTTTTCCGAGCCCCAGAGCTGCAGGACCACGTCCTGCACGATCAGGGTGAGCGCGAATGTCGCGAGCAATTGGAAAAGCTCCGGCGCGCGATAGATGCGGCGCAGAAGCAGGAACTCGGTGAGCGCGCCGATGATCGCCACGGCGCTCGCCGCGAGAAGAACCGCGGCCCAATAGCCAAGGCCGCTGCCGCCAACCCGCGTGATCAGCGAATAAGCGATGTAGCTGCCGAGCATGAACAGCGAACCGTGCGCAAAATTGACGATCCGCGTGACGCCGAAAATCAACGAAAGGCCGGCAGCGATGAGAAAGAGGGTCGAGGCGCTGGCGAGTCCGTTCAGAAGTTGGACGAACAGCGCCGCCAGGGACATCGAATTGCTAGCGTCCTCTTAGTCCTGCGGGCGCCATTTCTTCACGTCGGCGTCGCTCGGCTGAACGCCGGCACCCTCGATGTATTGGAAGTCCACCATGATGCCCTTGCCGTCCTTGAGCGCGGTCTTCCCGACATAGGCACCCATTGTCGATTGGTGATCCTGCGGTCGGAATTTCGTCTTGCCGAGCGGCGTGCCGAATTCGAGGCCTTCGAATGCGGAGACGAGTTTCTCGGTGTCGAGATCGCCGGCCTTCTTCAGCCCGGCAACCGCCGCCATGATCGTCGAGTAACCGACGACCGAACCGAGCCGCGGATAATCCTTGTATTTCGCCTGATAGGCATCGAGGAATTTTTTGTGCTCCGGCGTGTTGATCGCGTACCAGGGATAACCCGTTACCCACCAGCCGACCGGCGCCTCGTCCTTCAACGGATCAATATATTCCGGCTCGCCGGTGAGCAGGCCGACGACAAAGCGGTCCTTGAACAGACCGCGCGTCTCGCCCTCGCGCACGAACTTCGCCAGATCGGCGCCGAACAGCACGACAAAAATCGCATCGGGATTTGCATCCGCGATCGCCTGCGCGACGGGGCCCGCGTCGATCTTGCCGAGCGGCGTCGCCTGATCGCTGACGAATTCAACCTCGCCCTGCTTGCCTTGCAATTGCGTTTTGAACGTCGCCACCGCCGACTGGCCGTATTCGTAATTCGGGTAGACCACCGCCCAGCGTTTCTTCTTCGCCTGCGCCGCACCGGGCACGAGCATCGAGACCTGCATGTAAGTCGAGGGCCGGAGGCGGAACGTGTAGTGATTGCCGCCCTGCCAGACGATCTTGTCGGTCAAGGGCTCGCTTGCGAGATAGAGCATCTTCTTCTGCTTGGCGAAATCGGCGAGGGCGACGCCGATATTCGACAGGAACCCGCCGGCGATGAAGCTCACCTTTTCGCGCGACACCAATTCTTCGGCCGCGCGCACGGCATCGCCGGGATTGGCATTGTCGTCGCGCACGATGACGTCGAGCTTCTTGCCGTTGATGCCGCCGCCGGCATTCACCTCTTCGATCGCAAGCTCCATCCCCTTTTTATAGGGTTCGAGGAACGCGGCCTGCGCTTTATAGCTATTGATCTCGCCGATGCGGATCGCGTCCTGCGCACATGCGACCCCGGCGCCGAATACGGCCGCGCAGGCGAAACTCAAGACGATGTTGGTTCTCCTCATGTCTCCCTCCGACGCCGCGCGCTCACCGCAGCAGCTTAGCAAGCCTCATGCCTCGAACGATAGCGATTTTGCCGCTGCTTGACCCCTCGGGCCGCGGTCCGTAATTGTTAGTACACTAACGATCGGCCGCCCCGTGTAAAGCGGCGGGCCATGCAGCGGAATCGCGCTGAGGACGGACACTTGCCGCCCTCGAGGAGGCGTGAGTGACCGAAATTCAATCGCCGCCCGACGACAAGATCCGCTGCGATGCCTGCCCGGTCATGTGCTACATCAAGCCGGGCATGCTCGGCGCCTGCGACCGCTACGCCAATCGCGACGGCGAGCTCATCCGCGTCGACCCGCATGTCCTGCTCGAGCGCACCGTCGTCGAAGGCGGCGCGGTGGTGCCGTTCCTCGAACAATCCCATGATTGGGATGGCGAGATTCTCCGCGCGCCGACGATGTTCGTGACAGCGATCGGCGCCGGCACGACGTATCCCGACTACAAGCCGGCGCCGTTCATCGTCTCCTCGCAAATTGAGGGCGTCGACATGGTGACGGTCGTCACCGAGGGCATCTACTCCTATTGCGGCGTCAAGCTGAAGATCGACACCGACCGCCATCTCGGGGCCGAATGCGCCACCGTGCGCGTCGCCGGCGAGCCAGTCGGGCATGTCACGACCGGCGAATACGGCTCGCAGATGCTGTCGCTCGGCGGCGTCAATCACCTGACCCATGGTGGCAAGAAGGAGGGCCGCGTCACCTGCGAGGCGCTGCTCGATCTCTGCAACGGCAAGGCCGTCGAGATGGCGATCGACGGCGGCTCGAGCGTCGTCGTGCAGGCCGGGCGGCCGCCGATCGTCAACGGCGCGATCGAAGAGCGCATGCGCGTCGGCTGCGGCTCGGCGACGATCGGCATGTTCGCCAAGCAATGGTTCGGCAAGGTCGACGAGGTGGTGGTCGTCGATGACCACATCACCGGCGTCCTGTCCGAGCACCAGGCCGGGAAGGTGCTCGGCATCACCGACACCGGCATCAAGATGAAGGGGCGGCGCTCGACGCCCGGGCGCTATTTCCATGTCGCCGAGCCCGGCGCCGGCTGGGGCGGCACCAATGTGATGGACCCGCTGGAGATCGTTGCCGGCTTCGATGCGAGGAAGGGCGCGCGGCCGGGTCTGCGCATGCTCATGGTGTCGACGACCGGCGAGCAGCACGCCTATTACGAATTGGATGAGGCGCTGCGTCCGGTGCAGCGCGATCTGCCGGCGACGCTGACCGAATCCGTCGAGCGCATCAAGGAAAATTGCGAGCCGGCTTTGTGCACTGTCCTGTTCATGGGCGGGGCCGGCGGATCGCTGCGGGCCGGCGTCACCGAAAATCCAGTGCGGCTGACACGCTCGGTAAAGGATGCGCTGACCACGGTCACCGCCGGCGGCGCGCCGGTCTATGTCTGGCCGGGCGGCGGCATCACCTTCATGGTCGACGTGACGCTGCTCCCCGAAAACTCCTTCGGCTATGTGCCGACGCCGGCGATCGTCGCGCCGATCGAATTCACGCTGCGCCTGTCCGATTACGCCGCGCTTGGGGGACACATGGATCATGTCCGCCCGCTCGAGGAAGTTCGGCGCGAGCACGGCAAGAAGCAAATCGGCGTGCCGACCCGGCCTGGCGAAGACTGGCCGCTGCACCCGCCGCGCGTGCGCGCTTCGTGAACGCGCACGCGAAGGTCCGGGCGCAAGTTGCTCTCCTCCCCGGCGGGCGGTTGCATCTCAACGATGGGCCGATCGAACTTGTGATCGGTGCATTTGGAGCGGGAAGCGCGGTTAAAGCTGCGTATGCCGCGGCGACGCGGCGCTTTTCATCTATTCTCGACGAACTCTGCGAAGAGCTGCCCCTCTTGCGCAGCGAAGTGCTGCCGTCGAGCGCGGTGCCGCACGGCCCGACCGCGCAGGGCATGGACGCGGCGGTGCGGCCGTTCGCGGCGGAGTGCTTCATCACGCGGATGGCGGCGGTTGCCGGTGCGGTCGCCGACGAAATCCTCGCCGCAATGATCGCCGCCGTCGAACTCGATCGCGCCTATGTCAACAATGGCGGCGACATCGCCGTGCATCTCGCGGCGGAACAATCCTTCGCGATCGGCATGGTCGATCGGCCGGATCGCCCGGGATTGTTCGGAAAGGCGCGCATTGTGGCAAGCGATGGCATTGGCGGCATCGCCACCAGCGGCCGCCGCGGCCGGAGTTTCTCTCTCGGCATCGCCGATGCGGTGACGATCCTCGCTGCAAATGCCGCTACCGCCGACGCTGCCGCGACGATCGTCGCCAACGCCGTCGATCTCCCGGATCATTCCAATGTTACGCGAGTGCCCGCATGCGATCTCGATCCGCAGAGCGATCTCGGCGCGCGTTTGGTCACGCGCGATGTGGGATTTCTATCGCCTGAGGAAATCGCGCAGGCGCTATCCCGCGGCGAGGCCGAGGCGCAGCGCCTCCTTCGTGCCAAGCACATCAGCGCCGCGGCTCTTCATCTGCAGAGCGAAACGCGATCGGTCACAGGGCCTCAGCTCGTTTCGTCATATGCGGAAAGCTCGCTTATCGCCGCCAAGTCCAACTAACTCTGGGGCGCCTCTTCCGTCGTCACCCGAAAATCCACGAGCGCGCTCGGGCCAAAGGTCAGCGTCAGCGGCACGTCGGCGGCGTCGCGGCCGCGTGCCACGAGTATCCTGCCGATGCGCGGATCGTTGTTGCGCGGATCGAATATGTGCCAGCGATCGCCCAAGAAAACCTCGATCCAGGCGCCGAAATCCTGCGGAGCGTAAGGCGGCGGCAGCCCGATGTCGCTGATATATCCGGTGCAATAGCGCGCCGGGATGTTGAGGCAGCGGCAAAACGCGAGCGCGAGATGCGCATAATCGCGGCAGACGCCGCGCTTTTCCTCGAAAGCCTGCGCGGCCGTGCGCGTCGGCCGCGAGTGCGCGTAGCCGAAGGTGATATGATTGTGCACGTAATCGCAGACCGCCTGGACGCGGGCCCAGCCGAGCGGCGTGTGTCCGAACAGATTCCAGGCGACGTCAGAGAGGATGTCGGTCTCGCAATAGCGGCTGCCGAGCAGGAACAGCACGCTGTCGGAGGGAAGGTTCTGGACAAGGATTTGCGCGGCGCTCGGGTCGGCTTCATCCCATTCGCCGCTATCGCGCACCACCGTCTCGGTCTTCAGCGTGAATCTGCCGGCCGGCGCGACAAGACGATTGCACCAATTGCCGAACGTGTCGTGGTATCCGTCGATCGGGACCGATGGCGCCGTGACCAAAAAATCCGGCCGCTCCATGTCGGAGACGCGCGACGAATGGACATTGAGCGTCGCGATCATCGGCGTGACCTGCGGAAAGTCGTAGGTCATCTCGCAGCCGACAAGAATCCGCATCATCGCTCCTGGGCCGCAGGCAGGTCAGTCGCCGTCGCTCACGTCTCGCGTTTGCCGGTATCAGCAAAGATGGCGCCAAGTGCCTGCCGCTGCTGCGGCAAGCACTTCCACTATCAGCGATTAGCTATCCCGCATAAGCGAGATCGTCACGCTCTTTTGAAAATGCGGGATCATACTTGCGCACCAGCAACACCGCAGCGAGCGCCAGAATTGCGGCGAGCGACAGCCACAAAGCCGGGCTTGCCTTATCGCCTGTATATTTGACCAGGAAAGTCGCCACCGCCGGCGTCATGCCACCGAAGACCGCCGTTGCGAGAGCGAAGGCGATCGAGAAGCCGGAGGTGCGCACTTTGAACGGCATGATCTCCGTCAAAAGCGGAATCATCGCGCCGTTGTAGACGCCGAAGATGAACGAAAGGAAGAGCTCGACGATCAGCAAACGGCCGAAAGACGGGGCCGAAACGAGCCACATCAGCGCGAGGTATGGCGTGAGAATCGCCAGCACGGATAAGGCCAACAGCACCGGACGCCGGCCAATCCTGTCCGAGAGAGCACCGCCGATCGGCAGCCAGCAGAAATTCGAAGCGCCGACACAGATGGCGACCAGAAGCGCGTCACGTTCGGCGAGGTGCAGCACCTCCTTGCCGTAAGTCGGCGTGTATGCCGTCGAGAGATAGAAGCAGGTCGTCGTCAGCGTCGACATCATCGCGCCGAGCAGGATGATGTACCAATTGTCGCGCACGAGACGCGCGATCTCGCGGCCGGTCGGGTGCGTCTTCTGGCTGGCGAAGACTTCCGTCTCCTTGAGCGAGGTTCGGAAGAACATGATCAGCGGAATGATGAGGCAACCGATGATGAAGGGAATGCGCCACCCGTAGGCAAGCATGCTTTCCGGCGGTAGCAACAGGCTCAAGACGAAACCGAGTAGCGATGCGAGGATGACCGCGACCTGCTGGCTCGCCGATTGCCACGAGCAGTAAAAACCTTTGTTGCCCGGCGTGGAGATTTCCGCGAGATAGATGGAAACGCCGCCGAGTTCGACACCGGCGGAGAAGCCCTGCAAGAGCCGGCCAATGACGACGAGAATTGGCGCCAATACGCCGAGCGTCGCGTAACCCGGCGTCAGCGCGATCGTCACCGTGCCGATCGCCATGATGCTGAGCGTGACGATGAGGCCAATTCTGCGGCCACGCTTGTCGATAAACGCGCCGAGAAAGAACGCGCCCAGCGGCCGCATCAGGAATCCGGCGGCGAACGTGGCGAACGTCGCCATCAAGGACGCGAAAGGGTCGGCCGACGGAAAGAAGGTCGTGGCGATATAGCGGGCGTAATAGGCGAAGACGAAGAAGTCGTATTGTTCGAGGAAATTGCCGCTGGCAACGCGGATCACGTCCTTGATCTTTTCCCTGCGTTGTTCCGGTGTCAGCATCATCTCCTCCCCTAAGCTTTTATGGCCGTGACCCACCCTGGCCGGTTACTGCCGCCGAAGCAGCAACGACGGGAACTTGCGGATTGTGCAGCGCGCGGCTCTCCTTGGCGTAACGGATCAAAGCCGCGAAGCGGTAAAGCCCATGAACGAACTTACCATAAGGCATGGTGATAAAGAACGCGAACACGAAACCGAGATGGACAGCAAGCAAGATGCCCATTGCCGGCCCGCTGCGCAAGACGAGCAGTGCCAGCCCGGTCAGGCTGGTCAGGAACAGCATGGCGATGAAGGCTATGTCCATGCCGAGCCGCGGCTTGTCGAGCATGTCCGGGTCGCGGCGGAGTTTCGCCGCGAGGAGCCCGGCCGGTCCGATGAGGAGCCCGATCCCGCCGATCGTGCCGAGAATGACGGGCGGTTCGTACCAGGCATAAGGCGCCTCGCGTCCGAGGTAGTGGTAGAGGCTCGCCACCGACGTCGAAGCGAAGCAAAGGAGAAATCCGTAGAAGGTGAGGTGGTGATAGAGGCGGCGGCGGTCGGTCGGTCGCTCATCCTCGTTGAAGCAGCCCATCTTGCCGCCTTCGAGATAGCGCAGGCGAAACGTGTCGCGCACCGCGTCTAAGAGCGGCCCGGAGCGCGTCAGTGTCTGCATCGGCTCACCGATGTCGCGCCAGAAGATCAGCATCTCCATCGCCATCGCAACGATCGCGTAGATGAAGGCGGCGCCGAACAGCGCCACCATCGTTCGATGCGGCATCAGCTTGAAGAACGCGCCGGGGCCGGTGTTGATTCCGAAGAGGACGTTCGGGTCCTGCCATCCGACAAAGGCCAGCACGAAAGCCGCAACGCACGCCGCCGCGACGAGGCTGATCGCCAGCCCGTTTTTGGCAAACATCGGCGCAAGAGCACGCGGCCATGTGTAGGCGGCGTAAGAATCCGCGCGCGCCTTCGCCAGAACGCGCGGGACATTGACGTTGAACTCGTGCGGCGGCGCGAACTGGCAATCGTAATAGCAGGCGCCGCAGCCGTGGCAGAGATTGGCGAGATAGTTGAGATCGCCGTCGGGAAACGCGCGGCGCATCTCCATCGCCGGAAACACCGCGCACAATCCCTCGCAATAGCGGCAGGAATTGCAGACCGTCATCAGCCGGTCGGCTTCGGCAAGCGTCTCCGTTGCGTGCATCGGCTCGATTGTGTGCACGCTTTCAGTTGCCGACATTTTTCGCCGCCTCCCGCCCCGCAATGCGCCCGAAGACGCTGCCGATCGTCATGCCGATTCCCGCGGCGTAGCCGCGCCCGAGCACATTGCCCGCCATGATCTCGCCCGCAGCAAACATGTTTGCCGCCGGCCTGCCGTCTTTCATTCGCATGCGCGCGTCGCGGTCGACGCGCGTGCCGAGATAAGTGAAGGTAATGCCCGGCCGCACGGGATAGGCATAGAAGGGCGGCGTCTCGATGCGCCGCGCCCAATGCGATTTCGGCGGAGTCAGTCCTTCGGTGCGGCAATCGTCGAGGATTTTGTCATTGAACGTGCCGGGGCGGACTGCGGCATTGAATATGGCGATGGTGTTTTCCAGCGCCTCCACATTGAGTTCGAGCTTGCCCGCGAGTTCGCGAACGCTCTGCGCCTGAATCGGCGGAAAACACGACGGCATGAACAGGTTCAGCGAGGGCGCATCGAAGATGATGTAGGCGATCTGATCGGGTTGCGCCGCGACGAGCCGGCCCCAGATCGCGTAACGCTTCGGCCAGATGTCCTCGCCCTCGTCGTAGAAGCGCTCGCAATTCTTGTTGACGACGATGCCGAAGACGACGCAATCGAGCCGCGTGATGATGCCGCCGTCAAACTTCGGCGCACGCGCGTCGATCGCCACCGCATGGCATTGCGTCGGATCGCCGATCTCCTGCACCCCCCTTTCGAGCAGCATCTTCAAAATGGTGCCGCGATTGTAGGGAGTGCCGCGGATGAGGAAATTTTCGGCAGGTGGTCCCCAATATTCCTTCAGCCATTCGATATTGGCTTCGAAACCGCCGGCGGCGGCAACAAGCGTTCTCGCACGGATAAACTCAGGCCCTCCGCCGTTCTTCACGGTGGCGGACAAAAACATTCCATCTTCGATGTCGAGATCGATGACCTCCGCATCGTAGCGGATGTCGACGCCGAGCTTCTCCGCGGTGAGATAGAGCGCGTTCAGCATCGAGCGGCCGCCGCCGAGAAAAAAGGAATTGGTGCGTCCCAAGCTTAGTGTACCCCCGAGCGAAGGCTGAAAGCGCACGCCCTGCTCGGGAATCCAGTTCAGGATTTTTTTCGACTCGCTGATCATGAACCGCGCGAGGTCTTCATCGGTGTGGCCCTGCGTCACGCGCAGGAGATCGTCGAAGAATTCGTCTTCGGAGTAAGGTCCGCTCAGCGTTTCCGTCGCCGTGTCGTGCGCGCAGCGCATGTTGCGGGTGTGGCGCGTATTGCCGCCGCGATAAAATTTTGGCGCGCCTTCGAGCACAAGTACGGATGCACCGGCGCGGCGCGCGGTGATCGCCGCGCAGAGCGCCGCGTTGCCACCGCCGACAACCAGAACGTCATGTGATTTTTCGGAAGCTTCCACCCGGCACCGGCCCTTTTCTCCGGAGTTTGGCGGGCGAAGCCTGCTCGTCAAGCGGGAACGCGCTTTCGTGGCGCCGGTGCACGGGATGTGGGAGCCTTCGCTTTCGGCAGCGTCTGCTTGATCTTGCGCATCTCGCCCCAGGGATCGGCGCCGAGCTGCGCCATCCGGTTCTCGATATTGCCAAGCGTGTAGGCATCCGCCGCGGCAAGGCTCGGAAGCTCTTCCCAGGCGAGCGGCGTCGCAACGCCCGCTTCTGCGCGGGCGCGCGACGAATACGGCGCGATTGCCGTCGCGCCGCGGCCGTTGCGCAGATAATCAACGTAGATTTTGCCTTTGCGCTCTCTCTTCGTCACCGTCGACGTGTAACGCTGCGGCGAATCCCGCTCCATGCTTTCCGCGACGACGCGGCAGAAATCCTTGGCATCTTCCCACCCGGCGGAGGGAGTCAGCGGCACGACGACATGTAGGCCCTTGCCGCCGGATGTTTTCACAAAACTCTTGAGCCTCATTGCCGCAAGCCGATCGCGGATTTCATTGGCGCCGGCAATCATGTCCGCGAAAGCGACGCCGTCGCCGGGATCGAGATCGAAGATCAGGCGATCGGGATGTTCGAGATCACCGCCGGTCGAGCCCCAGGGATGGATTTCGAGCGCGCTCGCTTGCACCAGAGCAAGCAGACCTTCGAGGTTCGACACGCTGACGAGTTTCTCGCCATCCTTCGGATCGCGGATAAGATCGATCGCGCGGTCCATGCCCTTCCACTCATGCTTCTGGAAGAAACAGCCTGCGGAAATCCCGGTCGGGCAGCGCACCAGGCTCAAAGGGCGTTTGACGATGTGCGGTTCAATCCACTCCCAGACGCTGACGTAATAATCGGCGAGACCCTGCTTGGTAATGCCTGTTTCCGGCCACAGCACGCGATCGGGATGCGTGAGGTTGATTGCCGGAAGCTGCCGCGCCGGCTGCGGATCGCTCACGCGACCGGTACTCTCGCGCACGACTTCCTGCGGCGGCTTGTCTTCGCGCAAGCCCTTGAATGCGGCCTGCCGTATCTGTCCGCCGGCGGTCCAGCCGCGGAATGCGACTTCCATGACGCGTTTCGGCTCGACAAAGCGCGCGTCGCGTCGCGCCTCGGCCGGCAGCGGGTCGGGAAAGGGCGGTTTCTGCACGCGATCGGGATCGAGCAATTTGAAAAGCTGCTGCGCGACCTTCGTGGAATAGCCGGTGCCGACACGGCCTGCATGCATGAGGCTGCCTTTGTCATCGTGATAGGCGGCAACGAGCGAGCCGATCGTTTTCGGCGATGTCGTCGAGGGCACGTAGCCGGCAATGACGAATTCCTGACGATCGGCACATTTGGCCTTGAGCCACCCCTTGGCGCGTCCGCTGCGATAAGGTTCATCGACGCGCTAGGAGACGATGCCTACGGCGCCGAGCCGGCAGACATGCTGCAAGAGCCGGTCGCCGCCGACATCGAAATCGCTGCTATAGCGCAGACGACCTTTATCGTCCTGAGACGCGAGCAGATCGGCAAGCACACGCTTGCGCTCCTTCAGCGGCACGCCGCGCAAGTCATAGCCGTCGATGTGCAGGAGGTCGAACGCATAGAAGACGATTGCGTCCTCGTGGCCTTCGCTGAGCGCAGCCTGCAAGCCGGAGAAATCGGAAATGCCGGCCGCATCTTCGACAAGCGCTTCGCCATCGATAAGCGCCGTTTCAACCCGCAATGTCGCGAGCCCGTTCGCGATGCCGCGGAACTTCTCCGTCCAATCGAGTCCGCGCCGTGTGCGCAACGTGACGCGGCCCTGCTCGATCTCGGCTTGCAATCGATAGCCGTCGAACTTGATCTCGTGCAGCCAGCCGGGGCCGCTCGGCGGACTCTCGCTGAGCGAGGCGAGATAAGGTTCGACAAAGCCCGGCAGCTTAGTTTTGCGCGCCCCTTTAGGGATTTTCAGATCGAGCGCTTGCTGTTTTTTTTTAAGCGGCACGGGTTTGCTCTTGTTTGCAGGTGCCGCCTTCTTCTCTGCCGGAACAG
This sequence comes from Methylobacteriaceae bacterium, assembly GCA_034669525.1. Taxonomy (GTDB): domain Bacteria; phylum Pseudomonadota; class Alphaproteobacteria; order Rhizobiales; family Beijerinckiaceae; genus JAFASC01. Next base: position 13,019 of record JAXDNH010000013.1, read on the forward strand.
GTTTTGTTTTTGCGGCCGGCGCCTTCGCCGGCGCTTCTAACGGCATCTTCGCCCGCTCGCGCGGCGACAGGGGTTTCTTCTTCTTAGAAGCATCGGAGTCGCTGCGGTTCGACTGCCAGACATCGCTGCCGGCGTCCGCCGCGACTTCCTCGATCGAACGCCCGGTCTTCGCCGATTTCGGCTTCTCTTGCAAAATGTCGGGATCGCCGGCGTGACGCGCGGCGTCATCGTCGGATTTGATGAGCAGCCAATTCTCGTTCTTCTCGCGCGGGCGCGGTTTCAGCCGCACGAGATGCCAACGGCCATGCAGTTTGGTGCCGTCGAGTGCGAAATCGAGGTGGCCCTTGGCGAGCCCTTTATGCGGATCGCCTTCCGGCTGCCACGTGCCGCGATCCCAGACGAGAACCGCGCCGCCGCCATACTGGCCCTTCGGGATGTTGCCTTCGAAATCGCCGTAATCGAGCGGATGATCCTCCGTCTGCACGGCAAGGCGCTTCTCGCCGGGGACGAGGCTTGGGCCGCGCGTAACCGCCCAGCTCTTCAACACGCCGTCGAGTTCGAGCCGGAAATCGTAGTGCAGCCGCGTCGCCGCATGTTTTTGCACGACGAAGGAGAAGCCGCTGCCCTTGGCCTTGCGGCCGCGCGGCTCCGACGTGATGCCGAAATTGCGCTTTTCGTTATAGGTGGCGAGGCCCTTGGCCAAAACCTACCCCGCCATTCTAGCCCGCTTTGCGGGCATGCGACTTCGCTGACGCGCGGCTGCGCGCGGTGCGCCGCGCCGCCGGCCGTGCGCGCGCGCTCGATTTAGACGCGGACTTGCTCTCGCTCGCCTTGCCTTTGCCGCTCTTCTCGGTTTTGAGGCTGCGTTTCAGCGCATCCATCAGATTGACCACATTGCTCGGTTTCGGCGCGGCCGGCGTCGGCAGCGGCTTGCCGGCGCGTTTGGCGCGGATGAGGTCGACGACGGCGTCCTGATAGCGGTCCTTGAACTCGCTCGGATCGAAATGCCCGACCTTGGTGTCGATGATATGCGAGGCAAGATCGAGCATGTCCTTCGCAACGGTCTTGTTTGTGATCTCATCAAAGTAGGTTTTGTCGTCGCGGACCTCGTAATTGTAACGCAACGTCGTGCCGGCGAGGCCTTTGCCGCGCGGCTCGAGCATGATGATGCGCTCGCGGCCGTAAAGCACGACACGCGCGAGGCCGACCATGTCGCGTTTGCGCATCGCTTCACGGATGACCGCGAACGCCTCGGCGCCGACCTCGTCATCCGGCACGATGTAATAGGCCGCATCGTAATAGACCGGATCGATCTCCGAACGCGGCACAAAATGCTCGATCTCGATCGTGTGCGTGCTCTCGATCTGGACCTCCTTCAATTCCTCCGGCTCGAGCAGCACGTAATCATTGCGCGCGACTTCGTAGCCCTTCACGCGATCGGCGGACTCGACGAGGTCGCCGGTCTCGGCGTCGATATATTGCTGCTTCAGACGGTTGCCCGTGCTGCGGTTCATCATGTGGAACGAGATACGCTCGCTCGAGCTCGCCGCGGGGTATAGGGCGACCGGGCAGGAGACCAGCGCCAGCTTCAGATACCCCTTCCAGTTCGGTCTCGGTGCCATGGCTCATCCCTTTGACGCAGAACGCGGAACGCGACCTTTTGAGCGACTCAACGTGGCGGGAGGGGCGCAGTTCCGCTGCCGCGCTTAAGCCGCTCCCCTGGACATATTGCGGCGCAGCAGCTCATTAACAAATGCGAACCAGCAAGCCCTCTTCATCGTTATAGGCACGCTTGGCGGTGCGGCCGGGCTGCTCCGGCCAGGAGAAAAGATGAAGATCGCGCAGGTTGCGCCTCTGTACGAGGCGGTTCCGCCCAAGCTCTATGGTGGCACCGAGCGGATCGTTTCCTTTCTCACCGAGGCGCTGGTCGAACTCGGACACGAGGTGACTCTCTTCACCAGCGCCGACGCAAGGAGCCGCGCCGAAGTGGTGGCCGTGCGCGATCAGGCGATCCGGCTCGACCCTGCGCCGCTGAAATCCGACGTTGCGGCGCACCT
>JAXDNH010000014.1:0-15663 GCA_034669525.1 Methylobacteriaceae bacterium
TAAGTATGGTGCGAATCCCGGGGGTCAACAAAACTGTGTGTGATCGCCTGTGAGGTGGGCTCTTGGGGCCTGCTTTGCGCCCGCCTGGGTAGCTCTTGCGCCTCCCGCATCCTATGTTGCGGGGTCCGCTTTTCCTCACCCGCACCGTCCATGACCCTTACCCACCGCCCCGTTGAAAAGGGCGATCACGTCTTTCTTGTTGACGGCTCGTCGTTCGTATTCCGCGCCTATTTCCAAGCGCTCAATCACAAGAGCGCCGATTTCTACAATTATCGCCCCTCGGACCGCTTACCCACGGGCGGGGTCCGGCTGTTCTGCACCAAGCTCTTCCAATTCATCCTTGAGGGGGCGACCGGCATCAAGCCGAGCCACCTCGCGATCATCTTCGACAAATCCGAAAATTCCTTCCGCCGCGAACTCTATCCGCCCTACAAATCCAATCGGAAAGAGCCGCCGGAGGAGTTGATCCCACAGTTCCCGCTGATGCGGGAGGCAGTGCGTGCGTTCGGTCTTGTGCCGATCGAGCAAGACAGATGGGAGGCGGACGACCTGATCGCGACCTACGCCTGCACGGCGCGTGCGCGCGAAGCCGATGTGCTGATCATCTCGGCCGACAAGGATTTGATGCAGCTGATCGGCCCAGGTGTGGCCATGTACGATCCCGCGTCGGGCACACGGGAAGAGCGGCGCATCACCGAAGAGGAGGTCTTCGCCTATTTCGGCGTCGGACCCGATCGGGTGATCGACGTCCAGGCGCTCGCCGGCGATTCCACCGACAACATTCCCGGCGCGCGCGGCATCGGCGTCAAAACCGCGGCGCAGCTCATCACCGAGTTCGGCGATCTCGACACGCTGCTTGCGCGCGCACATGAGATCAAGCAGCCGAAGCGCCGCGAAATTTTGACTGCGCCGGATTCCGTCGAACTGATCCAGCTGTCGAAAAAGCTTGTCACGTTGTGCAAAGAGGTGCCGCTCGAAACGCCGCTCGACGATCTCGGACTGCATGATCCCGACGCCAAGACGCTCGTCTCCTTCTTCAAGGCGCTCGAGTTCACGACGCTGACGAAACGCGCCTCGGAGATTTATTCCGTCGACGCCAATGCGATCGAGCCGGAGGCGGCGCTCGTCGGCCCCGCCGCCTGGCGCGGCCGCAACGGCGTGCAGGTCGATCCCGCGACTTTGGGCGCGACCGGGCCAGCGAAACCGGCCTTTGCCAGCCCGCGCGCACGTGCCGCCGATAAGCCCCCCGAAGTCGCGCTCGATGGGGGGCCGCAGGCGCTTGCGGCTGCACGCGCCGAAGCCGCGATCGCCGAGAAGATCGACCGCTCTGCCTATCGCACGATCACGGATCTCGCCGAACTCGATGCGATCATCGCCGCCGCGCATGACAGCGGTGTCGTCGCGCTCGATACTGAGACGACCTCGATCGATCCGATGCAGAGCGATCTCATCGGACTTTCGTTGGCACCCGCGCCCGGCAGCGCATGGTACGTGCCGCTCGCGCATCGCGGCGAAGGGGCGAGCGACCTCTTCGGCGGCGATCTCGTGCCGGGGCAGCTGAGCGAAAGCGACGTGCTTACGCGCCTCGCGCCACTCCTCGAGTCGCCGGGCGTGCTCAAAATCGTGCACAACGCCAAAGTGGATCGCGTCGTGCTCGCGGAACGCGGCTTAAAGCTCGCACCTGTCGACGACACAATGCTGATGTCCTACGTGCTTGATGCCGGTCGTAACGGCCACCTTCTCGACGAGCTCGCCGCCAAATATCTGCATCACAGAACGCTGCAGATCGGCGAGGTTGCCGGCACCGGGCGCACCTTCATCGGCTTCGCGCGCGTGCCAATCGACAGGGCCACGGAATATTCCGCTGAAGATGCCGACGTGACGCTGCGGCTGTGGCGTGTGTTGAAGCCGCGGCTTGCCGCCGAACGCATGGCACATGCTTATGATTCGCTCGAGCGTCCGATGGTCGAGACGCTGGCGCGCATGGAGCGGCGCGGCATCGCGATCGACCGTACGATCCTTTCACGGCTGTCCGGCGAATTCGCGCAGGACATGGCGCGGCTCGAAGCCGAGATTCATGTGCTTGCCGGCGAACCGTTCAACCTCGGCTCGCCGAAACAGCTCGGCGACATCCTGTTCGGCAAGATGCAATTGCCCGGCGGGCGCAAGACGCAGACGGGCGCGTGGTCGACCGCCGCCGGCGTACTCGAAGATTTGGCCGAACAGGGCAACGAACTCGCCGCGCGCATTCTCGATTGGCGGCAGGTCTCGAAGCTGAAGTCGACCTACACCGACGCGCTGCCGGGTTACGTCAATCCGCGCACGCATCGTGTGCATACATCCTACGCCCTTGCGGCAACCACGACGGGACGCCTCTCCTCGTCGGAGCCGAACCTGCAGAACATCCCCGTGCGCAACGAGGCGGGTCGAAAAATCCGCACCGCTTTCGTCGCCGTGCCCGGCACGAAGCTGCTCTCCGCCGACTATTCGCAGATCGAGTTGCGCCTGCTCGCCCATATCGCCGACATTCCTCAGCTGAAGCAGGCATTCGCCGATGGGATCGACATTCACGCGCTGACCGCGTCGGAAATGTTCGGCGTGCCGGTCAAAGGCATGCCGGCGGAGATCCGCCGCCGCGCCAAGGCGATCAATTTCGGCATCGTCTACGGCATTTCCGCCTTCGGCCTTGCCAACCAGCTCGGCATTCCGCGCGGTGAGGCCGGCGCCTACATCAGCAAATATTTCGAGCGCTTTCCCGGCATCCGCGATTACATGGATGCGACGAAGCGCTTTTGCCGAGAGCAGGGCTTTGTCACGACTTTGTTCGGACGCAAGTGCCATTATCCGCGCATCACCACCTCGAACCCTAGCGAGCGCGCTTTCAACGAGCGCGCCGCGATCAACGCGCCGATCCAGGGCTCGGCCGCCGACATCATCCGCCGTGCCATGGCGCGGATGGATGCGGCTCTGGATAAGGCGCGCCTGAACGCGCAGATGCTGCTGCAGGTCCACGACGAACTCGTCTTCGAAGTGCCGGAGAAGGAGATAGAGGCGACCATTCCGGTTGTGCGCAAGGTCATGGAAGACGCGCACCACCCGGTCGTGCAGCTTTCCGTTCCGCTGCATGTCGACGCGCGCGCGGCGAACAATTGGGACGAGGCGCATTGAGTTGCGGGCCCGGCTGGATTGAGGTATTCTGACTAGACTGGTCAGGAGCCTCCAATGGGCGAGAATGCCTGGAAATTGCAGGACGCCAAGGCGCGCTTCAGCGAGGTCGTCCGCTTGGCGAAGGAAAAGGGCGCGCAGCCCGTGACCAAGCACGGCAAGACAGAAGTCTATGTCGTGGCGGCCGAGGAGTTCGAGAAGCTAAACGCGGCGAACAAGCCGAAGCGAACGGGGCGGGCCATCATCGAAGCTTTCCGCGACCCGCGTCTGCCCGAGGATTTCACCTTTTCGCGTGAGTCGGTTTATTCGCCGGTACGGCAGGGCCCATTTTTCGATGATGAGGCGAGCTCGGCGAAGTGATGCCGAGCTTCCTAATCGACACGAACGTGTTGTCCGAACTGCGTAAGCCGCAGCCCCATACAGCCGTGATCCAATTCTTTGATGACACCCATACCGACAGGTTATTCGTATCAGAGGTCACGATGGCCGAAATACGCTTCGGCGCGGAGCTCCGTACAATTCGATCCGAGCGAACAATCATCCTGAATTGGCTGGAGACAATCATCAGGCCGCTTTTCGTCGGGCGCGAACTCTCGACCAGCGAAGAAATTTGGCTGCTCTGGAAGCATTTGGAACGCGATGGTCGCCGCTCTGGCTATACTTATCCGCAACCCGACCTCGTCGTGGCGGCGATTGCTTTGCAGCAGAGCCTAACTGTTGTCACTCGCGACACCGAGCCCTTCATGCGCGCAGGCGTACCTGTTCATAACCCTTGGGAAGACGCATCCGCATGACCACCATCACCTCCATCGAACAGCTCGATGCGATCTACGGCAAGCCCGGTCAGCCGTCGCTCGTCAAGGAAGTGGACTACATCACGCCGCATTACCGCGCCTTCATCGACGCCTCGCCCTTCTGCGCGCTCGCGACCTCGGGCCCGGAGGGGCTCGACTGCTCGCCGCGGGGAGACAGGCCCGGCTTCGTACGCGTCGCCGACGAGCGAACCCTGCACCTGCCGGACCGGCGCGGTAATAATCGCACCGATTCATTGAAGAACGTGCTGCTCAATCCGCATGTCGCTCTGCTCTTCCTCATTCCCGGCTGCAATGAGACGCTGCGCGTCAACGGCCGCGCGCATCTGTCGATCGCCCGCGAGCTGCTCGACTCGTTTGCCGTCGAGGAGAAGGCGCCGCGCTCGGTGATGGTGATCGAGATCGACACCGTCTATTTCCAGTGCGCCCGCGCGCTCCTGCGCTCCGATCTGTGGAATCCGGAAAGGCACGTGGACCGCAAGTCGCTGCCGACCGCCGGCGAAATCTTGGCGGCGCTCAGCGAGCGCAAAGAGGGCGGCCCGGAATACGATCGCGCCTGGGGCGCGCGCGCCAAAGAAACGCTGTGGTGAGTTAGCCGCGCGTGAAATCCGGCTTGCGCTTTTCGGCGAAAGCCGCGATGCCCTCCTTGATCTCCTCGCCGCGGAGACTGTCCTGATGGCGCCGCCGTGCGGCGTCTTCGTCGAAAGCCACACGCGCGATCTCGTTGATGGCGGCTTTCATGCCGCGCAGGACCTTCGGCGCATTCGCCGCGAGGATGGCAGCTAACGCATCGACCGACGGATCGAGTTCGTCTGCCGGCGCGATTGCATCGAGATAGCCGATGCGCAGCATTTCTGCGGCATCAATCTTTTGCGCGGTCAGAAACAGCTTCTTCGCCGCGCCGACACCGAGACGCGAAACGTAACGCCTGATACCGCTCGGATAATAATGCAGGCCGAGGCGCGCCGCCGGCATCAGCATCTCGCACGTATCGACGCCGATGCGGAAATCGCAGGCGAGCGCGAGATCGGTCGAGCCGCCATAGACCCCGCCGTTCAGCCGGCAGATCGTCGGCAGCGGAAAATCTTCGATCCGGTTTGCTAAGTCCTCGAAACTCACACGAGATGAGGTTTGCCGCGCCGGCCGCTGTTGTCGCGCGGCAATATCACCGAGATCGTAGCCGCCGCTGAACGCGCGGCCTGTTCCCGTCAGAACAATAACGCGAACCGCACCGTCCTTCTCGGTCGCTTCCAGCGCTTCCATCAGCGCCGTAATATCTTCCGGCGTGATCTTGTTGAGCTGGCGCGGCCGATTGAGCCTGATCGTCGCGCGTGCGCCTTCGATCGTCAGAACGGGTGTCGTCGCCGCGTCCGGCTCGCGCGGTTGCATCAGAACGGATGATATTGATAGAGCCAGGTCTCGGAGAGAACCCGCTCGTCCAATCGCAGGAAAAGCCGCATCTCGACGGGCTCGTCACCGGCAACCGTCAAATCGAATTGCGCGCGCCAATGACCGGGTACTTCATCCGGTACCGCTTCGGTGAAAATATAGGAAAACGTGCCGCGCGAGGCCCAAAGCACCGGCTCCGGTTTCTTGCCGAAGGGTAGATCGACAAGCGGGCCGCCCAAAAACTCCACCATGAATTTGCGCACACCGTGCGGCCGCGGCTGGCCGGGCTGTCCGCCGTTGCCGAGCCGCGTCGCGACGCAGCGTGCAAGCGGCGTCGGGAAGGGCTCGTCGGCCAGCCAATAGAGCCGGAACGACAGATCGAATTCCGAGCTCGCGCTAGCCGGTCTTTCCGGCACCCACATCGCGACGACGTTGTCGTGGATCTCGTCGTCGGTCGGAATCTCGATCAGCTGAAAGGCGCCCTTGCCCCAAGCGCCCTTCGGTTCGACCCAGAGGCTCGGGCGACGATCATAGAAGACGCCGTCTTGGTAGTGATCGAAATTGCGGTCGCGCTGCAGCAGGCCGAAGCCGCGGGGATTATCGTCGGAGAACGCCGACGCCATCACCCGGGGCGGATTGTTGAGCGGACGCCACAGCCGCTCGCCGGTGCCGGCCCACATCGCGAGCCCGTCGGAATCGTGCACTTCCGGGCGCCAGTCGGCGCCGGTCTTCTTCACGGTCTCCGAGAACCAGTACATGCTCGTGAGCGGGGTCAGCCCAAAGCGCGTCACGTCGGCGCGCAGATGCAGCGACTGGTCGATGTCCATCAGGACACCCTTGCCGCGCGTCATGAGAAAACGACAGGCGCCGACGATCGACCGGCTTTCCATGAGCGCGTGCAGGGTGACCGTGTCGCCACTTTCCGGGCCGATATAGAAGTTGGTGAAGTCGGGAAACTCCTCCGCCTTGCCGGCGACCGCCGCATCGAGCGCGACGCCGCGCGCCGACAATCCGTACTGATGCAATTCCCCGATCGAGCGGAAATACGCGGCGCCAAGAAACGCGACCCAATCATTGCGCGTCCAGTCCAGGTCTTTGTTGTCCTTCGCCTCCTGGATGCGCAGGCCTGCAAAACCGACGCCGCTCGGCAGCGCGCGGGCGATCGAATCCGGCGGCATATCAAAGTAGCTTTGATCGTAAATGATCTCGCGTGCCTGATCGCCGTCGACGACATTCATCGCGACCGATTTCGGAAAGAACATGCCGAGATGGAAGAAGGTCACCGGAAACGGGTTTGGACCTTGCGCATAAAGAGTGTGCGCAGTGTCGAATTTGATCTTGCCCCACGTCTGGTAATCGATCTTGCTGACGATATCCGGTGCGGGCCGCTGCGGCGGTTGGTAAGGCTCCCGCGCAAGTTCACGCGCCGTTTGTTTCAAAACCTCCCAGGAAAAAGCCCTGCCCGGCCCGAGACGCAACCCGGATACGGTTGAATCCGCGGCGAGCGCCTCAATCTTGCCAGCGGTAGCGGCAGCAGCTGCTGCAACCAAAAATGCGCGGCGATGAACCTCACCTGTCATACCATCTTTCCTAGGATCATCCGGGGCGTGCTCAAGCCGGTCGGCGCATCTGGAACAGTTCATCCAGGACCGTGTAGTCGGCGAGGTACCCGCAGCGGGCGATCGGCTTCATTCGTGTGATTTCGACCAGACCTTTCGCATCTATGTAGCGCTCGTCGAGATGCACGCCGATCACCTGTCCGACGATGATCGTATTGATGCAAGGATTGCCGTCGATGTCCTTCAGACGCACGACATGCGTCACTTTGCATTCAAGCGAGCACGGACTTTCCGCGACGCGCGGCGGCTTGACGAGGCGACACGGCGCCATTTCGAGCTGTGCATGCGCGAACTCGTTCTCGCCCTGTGGAAAAGATGCAGAGGTGATGTTCATATTCTCGCGCAGATCCCACGTCGGCATGTTCCAGACGAACTCGCTGGTTTCTTCCGCGAACGTCTGCGAATCTTTCCTGCCGTTGCTCGAGAAGGCGAGCATCGGGGGCGTATCAGCAACCGCGTTGAAGAACGAGTAAGGTGCAAGGTTGATCGCGCCGGACTTGCCGATCGTTGAAACCCAGCCGATCGGGCGCGGCGCGATCAGCGCTTTGAACGGATCGTGCGACAGGATCGATTTGTCGCGCCGGTGGGGTTGGTAGAAGATCATCCGGCTTTTGCCTCACACGGCCGGCGAGATGCGGCATTCATCGCCAATTCATTGCTCCTGCTGCAAGATCGGCAGTTAGGCGAAGGAGGCCTTGCGGCAAGCGCCTCGAGCAGCCATGAAACCGTCAACTTGCCGGCTAATGCACGGGACTGGATTGCCGCCGCCGAAAGTGGAGTGCCAGAGCCCCGCTCTCCTCGCGGGGTTTCAGAGCGCCGAAGCAACCCGGAAGCGCAAGGTAACAGCGTAACTTTATGTCCCTGATCGACCGATCCGCCGGCCCCTTCATCAAAGACGCCTCCCTGCCCGGCCTCGGTATCGGACCGGCATCGCTGCGCAGCCCCGCTGGGCAGCGCCTCGGGATCGTCGCGTGGACGACGCGCGAAACCGCCCTCGCAGTCCTTTGCCTGGCCGGCTTCGCGGTGGTGGCGCAGGCCTTCTGGTGGTTCTCCGGTTCCGTTGTGCCGTGGGATTCGAAGAACCACTTCTACCCGATGTTCCGCTTCCTAGCGGACTCGCTGCAGCGCGGCGAAATCCCGCTTTGGAATCCGTATCATTTCGGCGGTCATCCCAGCGCCGCGGACCCGCAGTCGCTGGTCTTCATCCCGAGCCTGTTTGTCTTCGCTCTGATCGCGCCACATGCCTCGATGGCGGCGTTCGACGGCTGGATCATGCTGCATCTCTTCGTCGGCGGGCTCGCCATGATGGCGCTGGTCCGCCGCCGCGGCTGGGGTCCCGCCGCCGGCATTCTGACGGCGATCATCTACATGCTTGGCGGCTCGGCGGCGTCTCGCCTGCAGCACACGGGGATGATCGTCTCCTACGCCTATTTCCCGCTGGCGCTCTGGGCGTTCGATGTCCTCATGGAGCGACGCGGCTTGGGCCGCGCGTTGCTGTTCGGCGTTCTCGCCGCCCTTATGGCGCTCGGGCGCGACCAGGTCGCCTTCCTCTTCTGCGCCGTCCTTGCCGGCCGGCTCATCTTCCTGACATTCCGCTCGGGACTGCCGATCAGCTTTTTGAGCGAACGAGCCGGAGTGCTGGCGCTGGCCGCCCTCACGGGGGCGGCGATCGTTATCGTGCCGAGCCTGCTCACCATGCAGTTTCTCGGCACCTCGAACCGCCCCGGCATTGCTTATGGCGTTGCCGCCGCGGGGTCATTGGCGCCGGTCAATTTTCTCACCGTCCTGGCGCCGAATGTCTTCGGCTCGCTCAATTACGCCTATGATTATTGGGGGCCGGGTTATGAGACGATGCCGGAGGCCGACTGGACCGACCGCGCCGTCAATTACCTCTTCTTCGGTACGCTGCCGGCGCTCCTGATCCTCTGGCACGGCTTTGCCGGCGGGCGGCTGCTTGCCCGCGACATGCGTTTCACGATGCTCGTCGTCGTCGTCGGTGTCGTCTATGCGCTCGGCCGCTACACCCCTGTTTTCGGGCTGATTTTCGATCTGATCCCGGGCGTGTCGCTGTATCGTCGGCCGGCCGACGCGACTTTCGTCGTCAATGTCGGCTTTGCGCTCGCCAGCGGCTACCTCCTGCACCGCTATGTCGAGAGCGGGCTGCCGCGGCCTTGGCTCCGGTTGCCGGCTCCCCTCGCGCGGACGCTCATCGGCGCGGCAATCGCCGTTCCGGCGCTTCTCGTCGGGCTCGGGCTCGCCTTCTCCGAGCGTGGCGGGCATGTCTTCGCCTCCCTGCAGGCGATCGGCTGCGCCGTGCTGATCGCCGCTGCCGGGGCCGCCCTTCTCTTCTTCGGGGACCTCCGCCGCAAGCGGGCGATCGCCGCCGCGATCCTGGTCGCGGCGACCGCCGGCGAGCTCGTTTGGCGCAACGCCGCCTCCCCGCTCAATGCCGAGCCGGCCTCCCGCTATTCCGTTTATGGCCAGATGACTCCGACGGAGAGCGCCGGCCTCGCCGTGTTGCGCGACGACATGGCGAGGGCCGGCCGCAGCGAGCACCCGCGGGTCGAAATCCTCGGCCTCAACGGCGCCTGGCAGAACGCCTCAATGGTGCTGAAGCTCGAAAATACGCTGGGCTACAATCCGCTGCGCATTTCCGATTACGAGCGCGCCGTCGGCCCGGGTGAGAATGCCGGCGATCCGAACCTGCGCCACTTCCCCGGCACCTTCCGCGGCTACAGGTGCCGGCTCGCCAGCCTGCTCGGCCTCGAATACGTGGTGCTGGACCGCCCGCTCGTCCGCCTGCCACGCCAGTTCCCGAAGCCGCAGGCGACGCAAATCTTCGCCGGCGATCACTTCTACGTCTATCGGCTCGGCCGCGTCGCCCCGCGCGCCTACTTCGCCACCCATGTGAAAGCTGTCGACAACGAGGCGACGATCGAATCGCACGAACTGCCGGATTTCGACCGCACGCGCGAGGCACTCGTCGATCAGGACACGGCCGGCCAGTTGAGGCCTGAATTAAGAGCGGCTGACAGCGCCCCGCCAGCCGTCGGCACGGTGACGATTACCGCCTACGCCAATAACAGCGTCAAGCTTGCAGTTTCCGCCGAGCGTGATGGGCTCCTTGTCCTGCATGACCTCTACTATCCGGGTTGGGAAGCAAAGGTGGACGGCGTGCGCATGCCGGTGGTGAAAGCCAACATCCTCTTTCGTGGCGTCGAGGTGCCGGCCGGTTCGCATGTCGTCGAATTCGAATTCCGGCCGTTCTCGGCGAAGAACCTTATGGCCGCCGCCTCCGGCCTCCTCCACCGCGGCGAAGAATGATGGCCGGCGGGAAGGCTCTCGCGCTCTGCGCTGCGGTCCTGCTGATCACGGGCGGGGCTCACGCCCAGTCGGTGCTCTCGCCGACCACCACCTTGCAGGTACCGGATCCGGTGACGCCGCGCGCGCCCGGGACCGGCAGTACCAATCGCGCCGAGCCGCCGGCGCCGGCGGAGCCGGGGCAGGGGCTCGTCTACCTCTCGGCAGTTCTTACCGCGGGAGATACGCAGGCGGTGCGCGCCGGGCTCCGATGGCGCGTCTTCGAAGAACGCGCCGAACCGGACGGCAGCCACAGGCTTGTCGCACAATCCAATGAGGCGTCGCCATTCTTGGCGCTCTCTGACGGCGCCTACATCGTGCATGCCGCATTCGGACTTGCCGGAGTGACGCGCCGCATCGTCGTCAATGGCCAGACGACAAACGAGCGCGTCGTCCTCAATGCCGGCGGACTGAGCATCATTGACGTTCTCGGCTCAACCCAGCTGCCGGCGCAGAAGCTGCAAATCCAGATTTATGTTCCCGATCGCAGCGGCTCTGAGGCGAAGCTGATCTTTGCCAACGCAAAGCCGAGCGAAGTGCTTGGATTGCCGGAGGGCAATTACCGCATCATCTCGACGCTGCTCGATACGACCGGAATTTCCGGACAGACCTCGACCGGCAATACGACCAACTCCGTCGTAAGTGCGGATTTGCGCGTGCAGGCCGGCAAGGTGACCGAGGCGACGCTGCGCCATCGTGCCGCGACAATGACATTGAAGCTCGTCAATGCGCCTGGCGCCGAAGCGCTCGCCAACACGACATTCTCCGTCCTGACGCCCGGCGGCGACAGTATCCGCGAATTGATCGGCGCGTTTCCGTCGCTGGTGCTGGCCGAGGGCGAATATATCGCGATCGCCCGCCATGACGGCAAAACCTTTCAGACGACGTTCAAAGTGCAATCGACACTCGACCGCGACGTAGAAGTTGTCGCGAACTGATTTGTCGCAGGACTTGCCTGCGGCACAGCTTTGACAATTAGAACGGAATTGCGTCTGGTTAATGATTCACGCGGAAAATGAGCATTGACTCGCAAAGACCTTCCGCTCCTCGAAGTTACCCGGCCGGAGCGCACGGTTGCGGTCCTGAAGCTCATGCTGGTGCTGGCCGTCCTGATGCCGGCCGCGCTGTTCGCGTATTTGACCTTATCCAATCTCGCCGAGATCAGGCAAAAAGCCGACCAGAATCTCGTTCACATAAGCGATCTTGCCGAAGCCTACTCGCTGCGGATTTTCCAGACGATCGAACTCGGGCTGAACGAGTCCCAGGAAATCTTACGCACGCGTCCTGACGAACAGATAAGAGCCGGGGAAGCAAGCCTGCACGAACGCTTGCGCGGATTGGCAAGAGGCCTGCCGCAGCTCGATGCTGTTTGGGCTTTCGATAAAGACGGGCGCCCGCTGGTGAGCAGCAGTGTCTTCCCGGTGCCTCCGGCGCTGAATAACAGCGACCGCGATTATTTCCAGGCGCAGGTGACGGGGCTCGGCAAATTATATGTTGGCAAAGTCGTCACGGCGCGGGTGGGGCAATTTCCGATTTTCACGATAAGCCGGCCACGCGCCCCGGAGAGCGAGAGCTTCAGCGGCGTTGTGGCGGCAGCCATCAAGCCCGACGTTCTCGTCGGCTTCTTCCGGCAGCTTGCCAAAGGCGAGGATCAGTTCGTTGCTCTCATACGTGAGGACGGCACTTTTCTGGCGCGTTATCCGGAAGACCCGGCCGCCTTTTCGACGCGCACGAGCAATGTCTTCGGCCAGGAGCGGGCGCAAAACGCGACCGCCGGAACGTATACGTCCGTTTCACCCGTAGATCGACGCGAGAAGCGCGTCGCGTATCGCAAGATCACCGGCTATCCCGTTTATGTCCTGGCGGGACAGCCATCGAGCATTGTGTGGGACGAGCTGAAATCGAACATGCTCGGCCATCTCGCGTTCGGCACGCCGGTTACCCTGCTGCTCATCGCTTTGAGCTACCTGGCGCTTGCCCGCACGCGCGATGCTCTCGCCGGCGTCGAGCAACGCGAGAAGATGGAAGATGCGCTGAGGCAAGCGCAAAAGATGGAATCGCTCGGCCAGTTGACCGGCGGCATCGCGCACGACTTCAACAATCTTTTGACAGGAATTATCGGCTCGCTCGATCTCCTGCAGTCGCGATTCAATCAGGGCCGCACCGAAGGATTGCAGCGCTACCTCAGCTCCGCAATGACATCCGCCAATCGCGCGGCAGCCCTGACGCACCGCCTTCTGGCATTTGCCCGGCGCCAGCCGCTCGATCCGAAACCGGTGAACGCCGCGCAGCTGGTGACCAGTTTCGAGGAAATGCTGCATCGTACGATCGGAGAAAACATCGAGCTGGTGCGGCGCAGCGACAAAGACCTCTGGCTGACGCGCTGCGATCCCCATCAGCTGGAGAGCGCAATCTTAAACCTGGCAATCAACGCGCGCGATGCCATGCCGGATGGCGGCAAGCTCAGGATCGAGACCGGAAACGCGGCGTTGCGCGAGGGCGATCCTGTTCTGGTTGGCACCGATGGGACGCCCGGCGAGTATGTCCGGCTCTCGGTGCGAGATAGCGGGGGCGGCATGTCCCCTGATGTGATCGCGCGCGCTTTCGATCCATTCTTCACGACCAAGCCGCTTGGCCAAGGCACCGGGCTCGGTCTCTCGATGGTCTATGGCTTCGTGCGTCAGTCGCAGGGATTCGTGAGAATAGAGTCGAGCGTGGGCGAGGGGACGAATGTAGAGATGTATCTGCCGCGCCATCTTGGCCAAGCGGCAGAGAACGATGTCGGCGCGAGCGCCGGCGACGGTCATCATGACGGCGCAGGGCAAACGGTGCTGGTCGTCGAGGATGAACCGATCGTGCGCAGGCTCGTCGTCGAAGTGCTCGAAGATGCCGGTTATCGGGTGCTCGAAGCCGGAGACGGCCCCTCGGGCCTGGCAATTCTCGAATCAGCGGAGGCCATCGATCTGCTTGTCAGCGATGTCGGTTTGCCGGGTCTGAACGGCCGGCAATTGGCGGATCGAGCGCGCGAAACACGGCCTGACCTGAAGGTGCTTTTTATCACCGGTTACGCGGAAAATGCGACGCTCGCATCGGGCTTTCTCGAGCGGGGCATGGAAATGATCACGAAGCCGTTTGCGGTCGACACATTGGCAAACAAAGTCCAGGAGATGTTGCGGGCCGGGACAAGTGATCGCGCCCATGCGCGCGAGTTCGCGTCGCCTTGACGGAAACGCGCCCGGAAAAGGTCTGGTGGAAGCGCGGAATTGTCTACCAGGTCTATCCTCGCTCTTTTCAGGATACCAACGCCGATGGCATCGGTGATCTCGACGGGATTCGCTGCCGTCTCGATCATCTCAAATGGCTGCAGGTCGACGCGATCTGGATTTCGCCGGTCTATCCCTCGCCGATGGCGGATTTCGGCTACGACGTCGCCGATTATTGCGGCATCGATCCGATTTTCGGCACGCTTGCAGATTTCGATCGGCTCATTGACGAGGCGCATGCGCGCGGCCTCAGGCTGATCCTCGATTTCGTTCCAAACCACACCTCGGATCAACATCCCTGGTTCGTCGAGAGCCGCGCCTGCCGTGACAATCCGAAGCGCGATTGGTACATCTGGCGCGATGGCAAGCCGGACGGGTCGCCGCCGAACAACTGGATCAGCAATTTCGGCGGACCGGCCTGGACCTTCGATGAGGCGAGCGGCCAGTACTATTACCACGCATTCCTCAGCAAGCAGCCTGATCTCAACTGGCGTAATCCCGCTTTGCGCGAAGCGATGCACAATGTGCTGCGCTTCTGGCTCGATCGCGGCGTCGACGGCTTTCGCGTCGATGTGATCTGGCATCTCATCAAGGATGCGAACTTACGCGACAATCCGCCGAACCCGGGCTGGACGGCGGGCGAGCGCGAGATCGGCAGGCTCCTGCAGGTCAATTCCGCCGACCAGCCGGAAATCCATGAGATCGTCGCGGCGATGCGGCGCGTGCTCGATGAGTATGACGAGCGCGTGTTGATCGGCGAGATCTATCTGCCGGTGGAGCGGCTCGTCGCCTATTACGGCAGCGATCTCTCAGGTGCGCATCTGCCGTTCAACTTCGCGCTGATTAATGCGCCGTGGGAGGCCGAGGCGATCGCCAAACTCGTCGACGAGTACGAAGCCGCCCTGCCGCGGGGCGGCTGGCCGAACTGGGTGCTCGACAACCACGATCAGCCGCGCATCGCAACGCGTATCGGCGAGGCACAGGCGCGCGTCGCCGCGATGTTGCTCATGACATTGCGCGGCACGCCGACGATGTACTATGGCGATGAGATCGGCTTGCAGAACGTGCCGATCCCGCCGCAGCGCGTGCAGGATCCCTGGGAGAGAAACGAGCCGGGACTGGGCCTCGGCCGCGATCCCTGCCGCACACCGATGCAATGGTCGGCAGAATCGAATGCGGGCTTCAGCGATGGCGAACCGTGGCTGCCGCTGAGCGCCGATCACAAGATGCGCAATGTCGAGATGCTGCGCAATGATCCCCGCTCGATTCTGACGCTTTATCGCCGACTGATCGCGCTGCGGCGTGAGCATTTGGCGCTCGGCATCGGCGACTATGTGCCGGGAGGCATCGAGGGCGACGTGCTTTGGTTCGAGCGCCGGCATGGCGACACGAGGCTGATCGTTGCGTTGAATTTCGGGCATGAGGCGAGCGCAGTGCGTTTGCCGGGCGACGCACGCGTCCTCCTCTCCACATATCTCGACCGGGAGGATGGGCCGGTTCGCAGCGAACTTGCACTGCGCAGTGACGAAGGCATTATCCTCGCCGGCACGCCTGGGCCACCGTCATGATCAACGATCTCTGGTACAAGAACGCCATCATCTATTGCCTCTCCGTCGGCACCTATATGGATGCGAACGGCGACGGCATCGGTGACTTCCAGGGCCTGATGCGCCGGCTGGATTACCTCCACGGGCTCGGCGTCACCGCGATCTGGCTGATGCCGTTCCAGACCTCGCCCAATCGCGACGACGGCTACGATGTCGCCGATTATTACAACGTCGATCAGCGTTACGGCACGCTCGGCGATTTCGTCGAGTTCGCGCATGGCGCCAAGCAGCGCGGCATTCGTGTCATCATCGATCTCGTGATCAATCACACATCGAACGAGCATCCCTGGTTTAAGGAAGCGCGTAAGGACCCGCGCTCGAAATATCGCGATTGGTATATCTGGTCGAAGAAGAAGCCGGCGAATGCCAACGAGGGGATGGTCTTTCCGGGCGTGCAGAAATCGACGTGGACCTATGACTCGGTCGCGCGGCAATATTATTTCCACCG
>JAXDNH010000015.1:0-7551 GCA_034669525.1 Methylobacteriaceae bacterium
CCTCGGGCAACAGCATCGACAAAGGCTGGCCGAGCATCGCCGCTTCCGCCTCGATGCCGCCGACGCCCCAGCCGAGCACGGCAAGGCCGTTCACCATCGTCGTGTGCGAGTCGGTGCCGACGAGCGAATCGGGATAAGCGAGTTCGACCGTCTCCGCCTTGCCGTTGGTCTTGTACTTCTCCTTCTTGGTCCACACCGTCTGCGAGAGATATTCGAGATTGACCTGGTGGCAGATGCCGGTGCCGGGCGGCACGACGCGGAAATTGTCGAAGGCGCTCTGCCCCCATTTCAGAAAGCGATAGCGCTCGCCGTTGCGCTGATATTCGAACTCGACGTTCTTCTTGAAGGCTTTCGGCGTGCCGAATTCGTCGACGATGACGGAATGATCGATGACGAGATCGACCGGCACGAGCGGATTGATCTTCTGCGCGTCTCCGCCGAGCTTGGTCATCGCGTCGCGCATCGCGGCAAGGTCGACGACGGCGGGAACGCCGGTGAAATCCTGCATCAGCACGCGCGAGGGGCGGAAAGCGATCTCCTTGTCTGCGGTACCGCGGTCCTCGAGCCAAGCCGAGACGGCCACGATGTCACCCTTGGTAACGGAGCGCCCGTCTTCGAAGCGCAGCAAATTCTCGAGCAGCACCTTCATCGAGAACGGCAGGTTCGAAATGCCCTTAAGCCCGTTCTTCTCGGCGGTTTTCAAGGAGTAGTAATGGTACTCCCTTGTACCGACCGTGAGCTTCTTGCGGCATTTGAAGCTGTCGAGCGATGGCATCGCGTATGTCCCGAAAGGTGTGTTGGAGTGGTCGCCGGCTTATAGGAGCTTTTGCAAACGGCGGCTACACGATGTGATGAGCACCTTGCACGGGAATTCAGCATGCGCCTTGAAGTTTCCGACATCCGAGTCGAGCGCGGCGGGCGGCGCGTGCTCGATGGGCTGAGCTTCGTTCTTAATCCGGGCGAGGCGCTGCTTGTCACCGGGCCGAACGGAGCGGGCAAATCAACGCTGTTGCGGGCACTTGCGGGCCTGCTGCCGCTGGCCGGCGGGCGGATTGCGATCGAGGGCGCGCAAGACGCGCCGCCGCCGCGCGAAGTCGCGCATTACATAGGTCACGGCGATGGCAACAAGGCGAGCCTCACAGCGCGGGAGAACCTCGCGTTTTGGGCGGCGATGCTGACGGCGCGGCAGGGCAGGGGAATCGCCTTGCCAGCGGCAACAGCGCTTCAGTCCTTTGCCTTGGAGCGCGTCGCCGATTTCCCGATTGCGGCCCTCTCAGCCGGACAGAGGCGGCGCGTCGCTCTTGCGCGGTTGCTTGTGGCGGCGCGCCCGTTCTGGCTGCTCGATGAGCCGATGACGGGGCTCGATGCGGCCTCGCAGGCGCGCCTCCTCCGCCTGATGCAGGAGCATCTTGCGGCAGGGGGAGTGTTAGCTGCGGCGACGCACGGTTCTCTCGATCTGCCAAACGCGCGTTCCTTGCTGCTAGGGCAATAGCGAGTGGCCGCCGCTCTCCGCGCGCTGTTCTGGCGCGAAATCAGGATTGCGCGGCGCGGCGGCGGCGGTGCCTCGGTCGGTATCATCTTCTTTCTGGTGCTCGCCGCGATTTTCCCTTTTGCTGTCGGCCCCGATCTCAACCTGCTTGCCCGCATCGGCCCGGCAATTCTCTGGATCGCAGTCCTGCTGTCGACGCTGCTGGGTCTCGACAGGCTCTTCCAGGCCGATCACGAGGACGGCTCGCTCGACCTGATGCTTACGAGCGAGACGCCGCTGGAGCTGATCGTGCTCGTCAAATGCGCGGCGCACTGGCTGACGACCGCGCTGCCGCTCATTGTGATCGCGCCGGTATTTGGGCTTGCTCTCGCGCAGGACGGCGCCGCGCTCACCCGCGTCACCCTCTCGCTTCTCGCCGGCACGCCGGCGCTGACGTTGATGGGCGCGGTCGGCGCGGCGGTGACGGTGTCGCTGCGCCGCGGCAACCTCATCATGGCGGTGCTGGTCCTGCCGCTGACGATCCCCGTGCTGATTTTCGGCGTCTCCGCCGCGGGTGCGGGCGCCGCCGATCCCGTGCCCTTCGCCGCGCCTTTCACGATTCTCTGCGCGCTGAGCCTTGCTGCGATCGCCGGCGCACCCTTCGCCGCGGCCGCGGCGCTGCGATATGGCGGCGAGTAAGCTCGCCTTGGCCGCGACGCGGCCGCTTCCGCGCGATTCTGCGGGCGCCCGGTAACCGGCTTGTCATGGCGGGACCCGCTCGATAAGACGAACCCCGCCTCGGCCAATCGCGTCGTGAGCCTGCCGCAATAGCTCAGCTGGTAGTGCACCTCATTCGTAATGAGGGGGTCGGGGGTTCGAATCCCTCTTGCGGCACCACTGCTGGGTTTGACGTGCATCCCGCCGGAACGTCACGGCGGCGAAAACATTGCCGTGCGGCAATGCTTGAATTCACCCAACGCAAAATCACACCGGGCGTCACCTCAGACCGCCCGCGCCGCGTCATCGCCTTCGACGGCGACGACACGCTCTGGATCGACGATATCGACGAGAAACGCTGGGAGCACGATTGCGAGCGGCTCTCAGTCGAGGGCCTTCCGCATCCGGATATGGCGGACGCATTTCGGCGCCACCTGCGCGAATTCGGCTTCACGCAGGAGAGCGTGCAGCGCGCGCTTATTGCGAGCGGGCGCGAGGTTTGCGACGGCGACATCCCCGCCGATTGGCGCGCCCAGGTCGATTCCATTCCGCAGTGCACGGAGTGGCTGACTTTGCGATGTCCGCCCGGGCTCGATCGCGTGCTTCACCGGCTGAAGACAGCGGGATACGCGCTCTGGATCATCACCAAGGGTGATCTCGTGCGCCAGGCAATCAAGCTTTCCTGCTTTCCTCATCTCGATGCCTTTGATGTCGTAGAGATCGTCGACGGCAAAGATGTCGCAACCTA
The DNA here is from genome assembly GCA_034669525.1 of Methylobacteriaceae bacterium. Lineage (GTDB taxonomy): Bacteria > Pseudomonadota > Alphaproteobacteria > Rhizobiales > Beijerinckiaceae > JAFASC01. The sequence continues at coordinate 2,934 of JAXDNH010000015.1, forward strand.
TAAGCGCCTGCTCGCCGCGAATGGCTGCGCCCCCTCGGCGCTCACGATGATTGGCGATTGTTTCCGCGAAGACATCGTGCCGGTCGCGCGGCTCGGCGGACGCGCTGTCCATGTACCGGTCGGCCGCTGGATGATATTGCGGCCGCTGGGTCACCTATTGCCGACACGGCGCATCCGCGTCTGCCGGGACATCGGCGAGGTGCCGGACGCAATCGCGGATGGGGACCGCTAGATCGCCTGGCCCGTTCTGGTGCGCCCAGTAAATCGCTCCCTCCCGCTACCCGTGCCGGCCTGCTAAAAGCGAGCCGATGCCGCTTGCCGCCGCCTTCGATTCGCCTCCCGTGCCGCGGGTCCGCCGGCTCGACCCGGTCCTTGTCGACCGCATCGCCGCGGGCGAGGTGGTCGAGCGGCCCGCCTCTGCGGTCAAGGAACTCGTCGAGAATGCGCTGGATGCGGGGGCCACGCGCGTCGATGTCGTCGTCGAGGCGGGCGGACGGCGGCTGATCCGCGTCAGCGACGATGGCCACGGCATGAGTGGGGAAGACCTCGCCCTTGCCGTCGATCGGCACGCGACGTCGAAACTGCCGGACGGGGATCTCTCCGCAATCGCGACGCTCGGCTTCCGCGGCGAGGCTCTGCCGTCGATCGGCTCGGTCGCCGAGCTTCTGATCGAGACGCGCGGTGCGGCCGCGACGCATGGCGCGCGCATCAGCGTGTCATTTGGCGAAAAGGGAGCAGTCGCACCCTGCTCGCGGACGAAAGGTACGCGCGTCGAGGTGCGTGATCTCTTTGCAAGCGTGCCGGCGCGATTGAAGTTCTTGAAAGGCGAGCGCGCCGAGGGCCAAGCCGTCGCCGATGTGGTGAAGCGCCTCGCGATCGCGCATCCGGGCGTCCGTTTTTCGCTCGCGAGCGATTCCGGCGGCGGCTTCGATTACGCCGCAGCGCACGGGAGCGATGCGCTGGCGCGCCGTCTTGCGGACGTGCTCGGCCGCGACTTTGCGGAAGATTGCGTCGCGATCGATGCCGGGCGCGAGGATTTTGCACTGAACGGCCATGCCGGCCTGCCGACCTTCAACCGAGCCAACGCGCTGGCGCAATATCTTTTCGTCAATGGCAGGCCGGTGCGCGACAAACTGCTCTCAGGCAGCGTGCGCGCGGCGTATCTCGATTTCCTGCCTGGAGACCGGCACGGCGTCGCCGCCCTCTTCGTCGCCTGCCCGCCGCGTGAAGTCGATGTCAACGTGCATCCGGCGAAAGCCGAAGTGCGCTTTCGTGATCCGGGTCTGGTCCGCGGCCTCGTCATCGGCGCGCTCAAACAGGCGCTGGCAAATGCGCGGCATCGCGCATCGAGTGAGGGCGGGCGCAGCGCGGTGCATATTCTATCGCGCGGCACTCCGCAGCAGAGTTACGATTGGCGGCGCTTGCCCGCCGCGCCGGCGCAGGAAATACGCGACTTTGCGCATGGGTTTGCCGAGCAGGAGCAGCGCGCATTCGTCATCAATGCGCCGGCCGCCGATGCACACGCCAGTGCCGCGCCACCTGCGCCGGAGACACTGGACGCGCCCCTCGGTGCGGCGCGCGCGCAAGTGCACGAGAATTATATCGTCACGCAGACGCGCGACGGCATCGTGCTTGTGGATCAGCATGCCGCCCATGAGCGGCTCGTCTATGAGCGGCTGAAGCGCCAGCGCGAAACGCACGGCATCGCGCGCCAGGCCTTGCTCGTGCCGGCGGTCGTCGACATGGAGCAAAGTGACGTTGCGCGCATCGTGGCGGCGGCGGAGGATCTCGCGCGATTGGGATTGGCCGTCGAAAGCTTCGGGCCCGGCGCCGTGCTCGTCCGCGAAATGCCGGCGCTTTTGCAGAATGCGGACGCGCGAAGGCTTCTGCAGGACATCGCGGATCGCCTGGCAGAGGACGACAGTGCCGGCGCGCTCGAACGCTCGCTCGACAAAGTGCTGGCGACGCTCGCCTGTCACAATTCCGTGCGCGCCGGACGGCGTCTCAACGCCGAGGAGATGAACGCCCTTCTACGCGAGATGGAGGCGACGCCGGGTTCCGGCCAGTGCAATCACGGCCGCCCAACCTATGTCGAGCTGAAACTCGCTGATATCGAGCGGCTGTTCAAGCGCAGGTGACTGCCGCCCTTCATCCCGGCCTCGAACGGCGTCTACAACGCACGGTGGACGGCGACATTCTCTTCGACCGCTTCTCACGCGGGCGTTACGCGACCGACGCGTCGTCCTATCAGGTTATGCCGGCGGGCGTGGTTGCCCCGCGGACGCGTGAAGGCGCCATGGCGGCGCTGGAACTTGCACGTGAAGAGCATGTGCCCGTCACGTTTCGCGGCGGCGGCACGTCGCAATGCGGGCAGACGGTCAATGAAGGGCTGATCGTCGACACGTCGAAATATCTCAATCGCGTCCTGTCGCTCAACGTCGCGGCGCGGCGTTGCATCGTCGAGCCCGGCATCGTTCTCGACGATCTGAACCGGCAGCTCGCGCCGCACGGCCTATGGTTTCCGATCGACGTCTCGACCGCCTCGCGCGCGACGATCGGCGGCATGGCGGGCAACAATTCGTGCGGCGGCAGGTCGCTCCGCTACGGCACAATGCGCGACAACGTCATCGCGATCGACGGCGTGCTCGCCGATGGAACCGCGGGGCATTTCGGCGCCATCGATGCAAACACGAACTCGAGCAATGTGCCAACGCGTCTTGAGGAGCTGACGCGCGACCTTCTGGCGATCGGCCGGCGCGAAGCGAGCGAAGTGGCGGCGCGCTTTCCCAAGGTGCAGCGGCGCGTCGGCGGCTACAATCTCGATGCGTTGGCGCCGAATCGCGAAATCAATCTCGCGCACCTGCTCGTCGGCTCTGAAGGAACGCTGGCGCTGTCGACTGCCATCGAAATCGAACTCTCGCCGATCATTCGCAACCGCGCGCTCGGCCTCGCGCATTTCGGCTCGTTCTACGAGGCGATGAACTCGGCGCAGCATATCGTGCGCTTGAAACCGATCGCCGTGGAACTGGTCGACGCCACAATGATCGCGCTCGGCCGCGACATCGCGATGTTCCGGCCGCTGATCGAGCGCGTGGTGAAGGGCGAGCCGGAGGCCCTTCTGCTTGTCGAGTTTGCCGAGGACGACCAGGCAGAGAATCTGCGTCGGGTCAGACAACTCGCCGAGCTCATGGGCGATCTCGGCTTCGGCTTCGATCGCCCGGGCGGCAAATGGGGTGGTGTTATCGAAGTCGCCGACCGCACCACGCAGACAGCGCTCGCTGATTTCCGTGCCGCGGGGTTGAACGTGATGATGTCGATGCGGGATGAGCGCAAGCCCGTCTCCTTTATCGAAGATTGCGCGGTGCCGCTCGAACATCTCGCCGATTACACGGCGCGGCTGAACGACGTATTTGCGCGCAACGGCACCAAAGGCACCTTCTATGCGCATGCCTCGGAAGGCTGCCTGCATGTGCGCCCGATGCTCAACTTGAAACTCGATCTCGATCTCAAACGCAAGCGGGCTATCGCCGAAGAAGCGTTTGCGATGGTGCGCGACTACAAGGGCTCGCACTCCGGCGAGCACGGCGACGGCATCGTGCGCTCGGAATTTCACGAGATGATGTTTGGATCTCGTCTCGTGCGCGCGTTCGGCGAGGTGAAGACGCTGTTCGATCCCGAGAATGCGCTGAACCCGCATCGCATCGTCGATCCGCCAAAGTTCGACGACCGTGACTTGCTGCGCTACGGGCCGGAGTACGGGCGCTCCGATTTCGCGCCTGTGCTCGACTGGTCGGCATGGCGGGGTGGCGCCGCCGGTTTCCAGGGCGCGGCGGAGATGTGCAACAATAATGGCGCCTGCCGCAAATCGGCGGGTGGCGTCATGTGTCCCTCTTATCGCGTGACGCGCGACGAGCGCGATGTGACGCGCGGGCGCGCCAACACGCTGCGGCTCGCTCTGTCGGGACAGCTCGGCCCTGATGCGCTCACATCTGAGGGTGTGCGTGAGACGCTGAGCCTTTGCGTGTCGTGCAAGGCGTGCCGGCGCGAATGCCCGACCGGAGTCGACGTCGCGCGCATGAAGGTCGAGGTGCAGGCGGCGCGCGCGGCGAAGTACGGATTTTCGCTGCGCGACAGGATTGTCGCGCATCTGCCGGACTATGCGGCATTGGGTGCGATGTTCGCGCCAGTGCTCAATATGCGCGACCGAATCCCGGCGCTTGCGCGGGTGAGCGAGCGTGCACTGCGACTGGCGCATCAGCGGCCGCTGCCGCATTGGCGGCGCGATCGCTTTCGCGAGCCGGCGGCGAGTGTGGGGAGCGGCAGCGCGGGCGAGGTCGTGCTCTTCGCCGATACGTTCAACCGTGCGTTTGAACGCGAAACGATCGACGCCGCGCTCAAAGTGCTCGTCGCCGCCAATTACCGTGTGCATCTGCCGCGCGCTGACGCAGGCAGACGCTCGCTCTGTTGCGGGCGGACGCATCTCTCGGTCGGCAACGTCGCCGGTGCGCGGCGTGAACTCGCACGCACGCGGGACGCGCTGCTGCCGTTTGCAAGGCGTGGCGTGCCGATTGTGGGGTTGGAGCCATCATGCCTGCTGACATTGCGCGATGAATTGCTC
>JAXDNH010000016.1:0-8372 GCA_034669525.1 Methylobacteriaceae bacterium
CCTGTCGTTCTGCCTGATACTCGCCAAGTCGACTTTGTTGCCATCGAGCTTGTAGTACGTGCGCTCAACCTCATAGCCGCGGCTGGCGGCGGGTTCCTGCGTTGCCGGATGGCCGATACTTGTCAGCGCCACTCGAACGCCCGTCTGGCCGTTATTGGTGATCACGATGTTGTGCTGATCGAGCGCCGCCGCCTTCCAGGCGCGATAAAACGCGCCCGATTGCGGCTGCCCGTCAATCGAAAGCGAGATTGCCTGCGCATCCTTGTTCAGCGCCTCCGCGGCGAGCACCATCCAGGCATTTTCCTGGGTGCTCGTGTAGGTCGCCGCCGAGCGCTCAGTTTCGACAACCATGCCGGCCAGCTGAATGCCGTTGCGCGCACCGCCCGATTCCGCCGCAAGCGCCAGCAGGCCGGCGCCGTCACGCAGACGCGAGCCGTAATCTGGGCGCGAGAAGCGGCTGTTGCGCTGCTCATCGAGCCGCTTCGCTGCCGACTCGAAAACCTTCTCGGCGCGGGCTTTGTCGCCGAGCATCGCAAGGGCCGCGGCGAGTTGCGCGCGCGCAAGCGGCGAGGTGAAGTCATTAAGCTTTGCGTCGACGAGGTAGCGCAGGTCGCCCATGACGGCACGGCCGTTCCGCGCCAGCACATAGACCGCGTAAGCAAGCGACGATGTATCCATGTCCTTCGCGTCGGCCGAATTGGCCACCATGTTCCGCAACCGCTCAAGCGCCTGATCGAAGGCTTTCTGCGGCACCGCGAATCCTTCTTCGCGCGCGCGGGTGAGGAAATCGGTCACGAACGCGTTGAGCCAGGTGTCGTTGCCTGCGGCCGCCGACCACAGTCCGAAAGCGCCGGTCGAGTCCTGGCGGGACAAAACCTTGTCGATCGAGTCGCGAATGCGGTCCCGAACGTCCCCATCGATGGCAAGCCGCTCCGCCGAGGCAAGTTTGTTGACATAAAGGAGCGGCAGCGCGCGGCTGACGATCTGCTCCGAGCAGCCGTAGGGATAGCGGTCGAGCGCCTGTAACAATGCCGGCACGTCGATTGCCCCGACCGGAGACACCGCCACAGAGACTCTGCCGGTGCTCGGCACAAAATCGGCGAAAAGATCCCGCGAGATTGTGAGACTTGCGCCAGGTGCAAGCGATTGAACGCTGCGCCGCGCGAATTCGCCCGTGCCGGCGTCGACATTGAGCGCGAGGCTCTGTTTCAGATCGACATCGGAACCCGAGAGGTGCAGATCGATCTCCGCGCGGCCGATACCTGTCGCCGTGACCGGAATGGTGAGCGAGCTTCTCGCGCCGACGTTCAGCGGGAAGGACTTGTTCAATGTGTCGGCGGAGGCTGAGACCGGCCCATGCAGAGCGACGTCGACGGTATAACGACCGCTTTTACCCTCCACGTTATCGATTTGCACATGGAAGCGCGACTGATCGCCGAGCGCGAGAAAACGCGGCACCGTTGCCTGCGCCACGACGGGATCGCGGATGATCACGTCCTGCTGCGCATGACCGACTCTCGTCTTCGACCAGGCGCTTGCCATCACACGCACTGAGCCGTTGAAGGCGGGGATATCGAAAGAGACGTTCGCCTTGCCGTCGCTGCCGACCTTCACGACACCGGAATAACGCGCCAGCGGCTCCTGCGTCGGCTTCTCGCCATTGAGGTCGGCGCCAGCATCGCCGCCGGAGCGGATCATGCCGCGCACGCCCTGCATGCCGTCGATCAGGTACCCATAGAGATCGCGGATTTCCGTTGCGAGCCGGCGCTGGCCGAAAAAATACTCCTTCGGATCGGGCGTTTCATATTGCGTGAGATTGAGGATGCCGATGTCGACCGCCGCCACCGTAATGTAAGCCTCTTCGCCCGGCGCGAGAGCCGCGAGTTCGACCGGAATATCGAGTTTTCCGCGCGGGCGGATTTTCTCCGCTGCGCCAAGTTTCACATCGAGCTTGTGTGCGTTCTCGTCGATGCCGAACCATGCAACGCCGAGCGCACGGCCCGGCATGCGTTTCGCCGCGACGTCCAGCGGCCGGTGCGCAAAGGCCATGGCATAAGCGCCGGCGCCCCAATTGGCACCGACAGGCATCCGGACCTCGTTGTCGCCCTTCTTCAGATCGCTTGTCGTGACCGTCTGTACGGTGTCGGCGACAACTGCGACAGTTGCTTTGCCGTCGAATTGTGAGGCGATTTTCATCACCATCGAATCGCCCGCGACGTAGTTCTCCTTATCTAGCGTCAGCTCAAGCAGATCGGGCGTTTGCGCGGTGGCGCTGCCGGACCAGCCGACGTCGAACGTGCTGCTTGTCGGCATATCGCTCGAATCGTCCGAGCGGACATCGAGGCGATGCGCACCGAGGCCGACCGGCACCGAAATTTTTGCCGGATCGCCACCTGCGATATCGATCTTGCCCTCGGCAAGGCGGCGCGAGGATTTGACGCGCTCGAAATTCCAGCGTCCATCCGCGCGATACCATTGGTAATCATTGTTGATCCGGTAGAGGGACCACGACACGTTGCGGCGCGTCGTGCGCTGACCATCGGGCCCGATGGCGATCACATCGAAAGTCGCGACGGAGCCGTCGCTGAGCTCATCGTCGAAATTCTTTTTGACTCCGATAATGCCGCCCTGCGGCAGAATCGGCAGATGTACAGTGCGCTCGATCGCGCGCCCGCCCGGTTCGCCGGCGCGCAGGATGATCTCGGCCTCCAGCGGCTTCGGCGCGGTGACGTCGGGCAACGGAACGGTCACTGTGGCCCTACCCCGCGCGTCGGTCGTGACCTTATCTTCGAGTTCGTTCTTCACCGTTTCGAACGACTCATCTGATAGCCCGGCTTCGTAGCCTTTCAACGCCGGCAAGCCATTCTCATCCGCGGCTTTGACCGAGACCTCGCCGGCGATTTCGAGATTGGCGCCCGGCGCACCATAGAGGTAACGCACGTCCGCCGCGATCTCGACCGGCCGGCCTGCACGTGCGACGGCAACCGCCGGCTTCAACGTCATGTCGAGCCGTTCCGGGACGTAATCTTCGACTAGAAAGCTTGTCTCGCCGATTTTTGGACTTTTTGGATCGGCATAAGCTTCGATCCGCCATGTGCCGCTCGCCGCACCTGAAAGCAGCGCCAGCGAATAAGCGCGCCCGCCGAGACCCTGATCAGCAACACTGACGCGTTTGTATTCGACGCCATCGGGCCGTTTGAACACGAGCGTCAGCGCCAGGCCGGAGACGGCGATACTTTTCGCGTCGCGCAATTCGGCCGTCACGTTGACCGTCTCGCCGGAGCGATAGACGCCGCGCTCGGCGAAGACGAATGCATCGAGTGCATGCGGGGCTTCGCGGCCCTTCACACCGCGATCGGAAAGATCGAACGGCGTCTGCTGCAGGTCGAGAAAGCCGTAATCCCCATCGGCATTACTCGCGACGAGCAGCCCCGGCGCGAGACCCGCCGTGCCGCGCGCAAGACCCGGATCGAAGCGCACGTGCCCGTCGGCGGGCGTTTTCATGGTGGCAAGAATCTCATTGTTCTTGGCAACGAGACGCAATTCGACGCCAGCAAGCGGCTCCGCACGGGCGAGCGAGCGCACGAGCACATGGATGCCATCAGCGCCGGAGAAAGTGGTCAGCCCCAGATCAGAGACGGTGAACCATTGCGTCGCCTTCTGGTCGTCGTCGTACTCGCCGGAATCGTCGCGCGGCACGAGCGGCTTCTGTTCGCCGGCGCGCGCGACCATCACGTAGACGCCAGGCTCGATCCTGCCGACGGCTTCCATCACAGGGAAGGCGGTCGTCACGTCTCTGTTGAGCTCGCTCGCGACATCCATCGTCCCGGCCCAGATTTTGGTCGCGTTCTCGTTGACGTATTGCCGCAGCCGGTACGTGCCGAGCTGCGCAAGAAAATCGTCGGAATGCACCGTGGAAAGAAGATTGCGATCGCCGACGCGCAGAATGTCGGCGGCGATCTTCCGCGTGTTGATCGAGACGACCGGAATGCCTTCCTGGCCGACGCGCGGCAGCACATAATTGCGGCCGGTAAAGCGCACCTGCGGCGACCGGTCGCGCACATAGATGTCGTAATCGGCGGCCTTCAGCAGCGCTTCATCGACGGCGGACGGCAGGCCCTGGCGCAGGATGATGGAATAGCGCTCGCCGTGCTTCAGCCCTTCGACACAGAGCTGCTGATCTTCGCTCGAGATCGCACCATTTGCCGTGCCGGAGACCGCAACATAGGGCGTGAAATCGACGCGCCCGCGCGCGAGCGGCTCGGAAAATTGGAAGCAGGCGCGTGGTGAGGCCGATTCGTTATCGACCTTGTAATCGAGAACGCGAAATCCGTGTTCTTCGCGCATGCGCTGGTAAGTGGTGCGCACCGCCGGCACGTCGTTGCTCCCCAGACTTGCGCGATAGGCGTTGAGTGCAGGCCGCCATTCCTGGCGCGAAGCATGGACCTCGGCAAGCAACGCGAGCGCCGCCGCTTCATCAGGCTTCGTATTGGCGCGCTGGTAGGCGAGGTAGGCAGCAACCGCGGCGTGGCTTTTTAATTGATAGACCGAAGTCGAGTTGGCAGGAACGGCAAGCGCCGTGCGGGCGTAGGACAGCCAGTTTCCTGCGTTCTTTGTATCGGGCGCAACGATTTGCGAGAGCACGCGCAGCGCCGCGGCCGTGTCGTTGCGGGCCGCCGCCGCGAGCATGTCGCGCCGCATCTGGTCGAGCGGTTTTTGTGCGCGGGTGTCCGCATCCTTGCGCACCTGCGCTTCGAGGCGGACGGCGTCGCTCGCCAGTTGCTCGTTTGTATAGGCCTTTTGTTGCGCATGTGCCGGCCCAAGGCATGCGGCGGCCAACAGAAACAGCGTGAGAGCACGGCCAATTAAGCGCATGGAAGATTTCCTCAGGAGCGAGGGGTCATTGTTCGCCGTTCGATTCGGGTTCCGCAACTGCTTCGTTGAGGCGGGCTGCGTGGATGTGCCTTGCCGCACCGACCGCAGCGATGACGTGGGCGCGCGGCGCCGACCCCCACGGCCGTGCCTTGGACTTGCCTGCCTCGATGCCTAAATCCGGCGCGCGCGGGAGCCGGGTGGGGTCCCGGGCATTTACGGAGCGGAATGACAGCTAAACCCCTGCGAAAGCCGAGCCGGGATGCCGAAGTGGCCGCAGTCGCGGCGGCTCCGCCGCACCGGCCGGTCCTGCTGCCCGTCGCCGCGGATCAGCCAACCGAGGCGATCGCCAAGCGCCGCCGGCGCATCGCGCGCATCATCGGCGGGGTGGCAAGCGTTGTCATCTTTGCCCTTTCCGCGTTCGTGCTGGCGCATACACTCGCAAAGATCAGCTTCGCCGATTTGCGCGGCGCGATCGCCGGCACGACCGCCGAGCAAATCGCCGCCGCGTGCCTGCTAACCTGCGTCTCCTATCTTGCACTGACCGGTTATGACGCTGTGGCGCTGCGGCAGCTCAAGGCGAAGGTGCGCTACCGGACGACCGCGCTCGCGTCGTTCACGAGCTACGCGATCTCCTTCACGCTCGGTTTTCCGCTGATCACCGGCGGGACGGTGCGCTACTGGCTTTACTCGCGCGCCGGACTTCGCGCCGGCGCGGTCGCGAGCCTCACCATCATTGCAGGCGTTACCTTTTGGCTGGGAATGGCGCTTATCGTTGGCGCCGGCCTCATTTTCCGGGCGGAAGCGATCAGCCGGCTCGATCACCTGACGCCGGCGATCAATATGGCCATCGGCGTGGGCATCCTCGTAGCGCTTGCCGCGTACCTGGTCTGGGTCTCAGTCACCCCGCGCCGGCGCAAGATCCAGGGCTTCCGGCTCGAACTCCCCGGACTTGGCTTAACGAGCCGGCAGGTGCTCCTCGGACTTATCGATTTGGGAGCTGCTTCCGGCACGTTGTTCGTGCTGCTGCCGGCCCATCACGGGCTCGATTTCTTCACCTTCGCCTCGATCTACTGCTTCGCCTCCATCCTCGGCATCGCGAGCCATGCGCCGGGCGGCATCGGGGTCTTCGAGGCGACCATGCTGAAGACGGTGCCCTCACCGTCGGAGGAGGCGCTGCTTGCCTCGCTGCTTCTCTTCCGGGTGATCTATTTCATCGCCCCGTTCGTGCTGGCGCTCGCGTTTCTTGGCGCCAACGAGAGCTTCCGACGCTGGCAATCCTTACGCGAGGCGATGCTGCGGAGCCAGGACCTCGAACGGGATTGAGCCGGGCGGCCGGGCTCAGTTCGCGTCTCGCTCTCGATTTATTTGCGCGAAACGGACCTTCACGTTGCGGCCAGCCTCGGGCGGGGCGACGAGCCGCGTCTCGAAGGCGACAGCCTCATTGACGCCAAGCTTCGGCTTCGCTGCCGTCGCGGTCCAGCGGTAGAGCGGCCGGCCGTCGTCGCCCTCGACGACGACTTCGATGGGCGGCACCTGGTTCAGTCCCCGCCGCAGATTGGCGATCTCGCCCTGCACCTTCAGAAGGCGCTGCGAAGCCTCGCCGCTCACGCGGGACGTCACGCCGCGGAATTCCAGCCCGCGCAAGTTCACCGGCAGGCCCGCTGCGGCATAGAGCGTGCTGCTCGCCGGCACCAGGCGGACGAATTCCTCCTTGAAGCCGGCAAGCGACATCGAGCCGAGCATCACCGCGACAAGGCTTGCCAGAACCGGCGAAAACCAGAAGCCGCTGCGCGTTTGGGCGCGAAACGGCTCGTGCTGCGGTTGGCGCCAGCTTTCTCCCCATAATTCTTCATAGGCCGGCTGCTTTGGGCGGCCGCTCACCGCCTCCGCCGACAATTCCATCGCGCGCCGCAGCTGATGCGCGCCGAGGCCCGAGGGAGTGGCGGGCAGGCTGAGCCCGGAAGAGGAACGCATGGGACGACTCCGATCCACCGTCCGCCCGACAAACGTGCAGCGAGGGGACACCCGATTAGACACTTGTTAGGGTTAAGGCCGCGTAAAAAGCCCGATTCGGCCGCTAATCAGCCGGCGCGGCGACGAGGGGTCTTGCTTGGTCCGTTTCGAAAATGTCGGGCTGCGCTACGGGATGGGCGACGAGATCCTCCACGATCTCAGTTTCTCGATCGAGCCGCAGAGCTTCCAGTTCCTGACCGGGCCCTCCGGCGCGGGCAAGACGACGTTACTCAAGCTGATCCTCCTCTCGCTGAGGCCGACGCGCGGATTGATCAGCCTGTTCGATCAGGACGCGACGACGCTCCAAAAGGACGAAATCACCAGCCTGAGGCGCCGTATTGGCGTCGTGTTCCAGGAATTTCGGCTGCTCGATCATCTGACGACCTACGAGAATGTGGCCCTCCCCTTACGCGTGCTCGGGCGCGAAGACTCCTCCTATCGCGGCGAAGTCGTCGAGCTTCTGCGCTGGGTGGGCCTCGGCGATCGCATGCATGTCCTGCCGCCGATATTGTCCGGCGGCGAAAAGCAGCGCGCGGCAATTGCGCGGGCGCTGATCGCGCGGCCGGAACTGCTGCTCGCCGACGAGCCGACCGGCAATGTCGATCCGACGCTGGCGCGCCGGCTCCTGCGGCTCTTCGTCGAATTGAACAAGTCCGGCACGTCGATCGTCATCGCGACCCACGATCTCGCGCTGATGGATCAGTTCGAGGACGCGCGCCGGCTTGTTCTCGGCGACGGCCGGCTGCACATCTTCGATTGAGGCGCGCATGACCACGCGGGCGCCAAGATGACCGTTCTCATGTCGCACGCGGCACGAAGAAATCGCCAGTCGAATTCGCGCGAAGCCGATCCGAACGAGATCGGCTCCGAGGCCGCGCCGCTCCGCCGCGAAATGCCGCTTGTGCCGGCTGCCTCGATCGCCGGGCGCGCGCTCATCACCGTCATCGCGATCATGACGTTCCTTGCTTCGCTTGCGGCGGGCGGCGCGATCCTCATCACCGCGGCGTCGCGCGGCTGGCAAAGCACCGTCGCACAGGAAGCGACGATCCAGGTGCGTCCGGTCGCCGGCCACAACCTCGATGCCGAGACGCGGAAGGCCGCCGAGGTCGCGGCGCAAACGCCCGGTGTTGCCGATGTGCGCACCTTCTCCGCGGCGGAATCGGCGCGGCTGCTCGAACCATGGCTCGGCGGCGGGCTCGATCTCGGCGAGCTGCCGGTGCCGCGCATGATTGTCGTGAAGAAGACGGGGTCGGCATTCGACCCGGACACGCTTCGCGCCAACCTCGCCAAAGCCGTGCCCGCCGCGATTTTCGACGATCACAGCCAGTGGCTATCGCGTCTCAACGTCATGACCCGAACGGTCGTCGGTGCCGCGATTGTCCTCTTCGCTCTGGTCATGACGACGATGCTTCTCGCCGTCGCCTTCGCGACGCGCGGCGCGATGGCGGGCAACCGCGAGATCATCGACGTGCTGCACTTCGTCG
>JAXDNH010000017.1:0-13855 GCA_034669525.1 Methylobacteriaceae bacterium
GATTTTCATCCTTGAGGCAGCCGATGTCGCGCGAGCGCGGCGCGCGACTCCGATCGCCATTCTCTCGGGTTACGGTACGACGAGTGACGCCTGCGACCCCGTCCGTCCGGATGTCGATGGCGCCGCCGCCTGCATGTCGCAGGCACTCGCCGACGCTGGCCTGCCGCCGCGGGCGATCGATTACGTGAACGCCCATGGTACCGCGACGGTCGCCAATGACGCGAACGAGTCCGCAGCTCTCGCCCGGGTCTTTGGCAACCAAGTGGCACGCATTCCTGTCTCCTCGACGAAGCCGATTCACGGTCACGGCCTCGGTGCCGGGGGTGCGCTCGAACTCGTCGTTACGATTCACGCGATGAACGACAACATCGCTCCCCCGACGATCAATTTCACCGATCCCGACCCGAAATGTGAGGTCGATTGCGTGCCCAATGTCGCGCGCGAAATGCCGATCAAGCGGGCGATGTCCAACTCATTCGCGTTCGGCGGAATCAACGCCACGCTCATTGTCGAGACAGTGGAAAGTGTCTGAGGTGCGGCTCGGCCCGTTCTTGGTGCGCACAGAGCGCGCGAAGATCGAGGCATACAGGCGCGCTACCCGAACCGGCGGGCAGGAGATTCCCGCGGCCTTCCCGATCTGCTGGTTGGGCGAGCCGGCAATCCGTGCGGCTGTCGAAAAGGCCTGTGGCAACCGCCTGCCTTTGCATGAAGGGCAGACATTCGACTACGCGCGCCCGCTCGAAATCGGAGCCGAATACCACCTGTCACTGAGCCTCAGCGAAGAGGCCGACCCGCCGCGGCTGGCTCTGAGGGGCGACTGCAAGACCGCGGCCGGAGAACCCTGCCTGCGGATGGAGACGCTCCTCAGGCTCGTCGCACCTGCCGTGGAGCTGTCGGCGTGAATCGTGCTGTGCCCGAGGTCGGGACGCGCCTCCCCGAACGCGCCTTCGGACCATTCACAAGCGCCGAGCTGGCCGCGTATGCGGATATCTCCGGCGACACCAATCCTTTGCATCTCGATTCCGGGCTCGCCGCAAAGGTCGGGCTCGCCGCCCCGCCGGTCCATGGGATGCTGCTCCTCGCCGGGTTCGAACCGGCGTTGCAGGAGTGGCGTCCCGACCTGCGGATCGAGCGTCTGTCAGGCCGATTCACCCTGCCCGTGCTTGAGGGCGAACCCGTCACACTGTCCGGCCGTGTCGTGCGGGTAAGCGGAGGCGACACGGCACAGGTGCTCGTGCGCCTCATGGCGCATGGCGCCTCACGCGCGCCCGCTATCGTGGGTGAAGCACTGCTGGTGCCGCGGGAAGTATCCTGATGCGCCTCAATCCGCGCTCGATCCTGATCACTGGCGCTTCGAGCGGCATCGGCCGCGCCGTGGCGCGGGCCTACGCGGAGCCGGGCCGACGGCTGGCTCTTCTCGGCCGTAGCGCCGAACGACTGGGCGCGATCGCGGCCGAATGCGCGGCCAGGGGCGCAACGGTAGAGACATCGGCCCTCGATGTGCGCAATCGCGAGCAAATGTGGCGCCGTTTGCGCGAACTCGATGCGCAGCACGAGTTCGACCTCGTCCTCGCCAATGCGGGAATCGCGACGGGCCTTGCGCCCGGCCAGTTCACCGAAAATCCCGATGCCGTGCGTGGGATCATCGCGACCAACCTCTTCGGAGTGCTGAACACGGTCGAGCCGCTGATCGAGCCGATGTGCGCGCGTGGACGCGGCCAGATCGCGGTCGTGAGTTCCATTGCGGCGATCCGCGGCCTGCCCTACTCGCCCGCCTATTGCGCGACCAAGGCTGCCGTGCACCTTTACGCCGATTCGCTGCGGGGCAATCTCGAGCCGCGCGGCGTGATCGTCAGCCTCATCTGTCCGGGCTTTGTGCACACACCGATGAACGAGAAGCTCGTTGCCGCGAAACCGCTGGCAATGTCCGAGGAGAAAGCGGCCCGCACCATTCGACGCGGCCTCGATAATGGCCGCGCGCTCATTGCTTTCCCGCGGCTGCTTTATCTCGGCGCTCGGTTGATCAGCTTCTTGCCTGCGCGTCTGGTCGACCGCGTCATGAATCGCATGCATGTCGAAATGCAGGAGACGCCGGAGCGGATGCCCGGCGAAGCGCTATCGTGACTTTCACCGGCGTACTCGTCTGGTTTGCCGCCGCATGGTGGGTCGCGGCGATTGGCTTTCTTTGCCTCAGCATGATTGCGGCTTTCCTGCAGCCGCTTGTGCAACGGCGGCGCGCGCGCGGCGAAGACTTGGCGCCATTAAGATTAGAAGACTTGCCGCCGGTAAGCTTAGTAGTTCCGGTCAAGGCGCTCGATCCAGGTTTTTGCCGTGCGCAGGAATCGCTTCTGGCGCAATCCTATCCGGAAGCTGAATGTCTTGTATCCGCCGCCGAAGAAGATTCGCCTGCACTTGCCGCCATTCGCGATGTCGCCGCAGGTTACCCCGCCATCCCTGCGCGCATTTTTCGCTCGACCGGACGTTTCGCTGCGAGCCCGAAACTCAACAATCTAATCGAGGCATTTCGCCAGGCGCGCCACGATCTCATTTTCATGAAGGATTCGAATACGATCCTTGCGCCGGGCGATCTCGAAGCGGCAGTTCGGCAGCTGACGCCCGATGTCGGTCTCGTCGTTGCCGTGCCGGTGGCGACCGGCGCGCAAAATTTCGCTGCGCGCATCGAAGAGTCGATCATGAATGGCGCGCACGCGCGTGCTCTCATGACGGCCTCGGTGTTCCGACGGGAGGTCGGCGTCGGGAAGTTCATGCTGTTCCGCCGCTCCGATCTCGATCGTGCCGGCGGTACTGCGGCGCTGGCATCGACCGTCGGCGAAGACAATGCCATGGGCAAGGCGCTCGCCTGCCTCGGGTTGAGAACCGTATTCTCGCACCGCGTCGTGCGCCAGGAACTCGGGTCGCGCAGCCTCACTGACGTCTATAATCGTCAGATGCGTTGGGCCGTGATTCGCCGGGACGAAGAGCGCACGGCCTTTATCCTGGAACCGTTGAGTTTTGTGTTTCCGGCAACGATCGCGGCAAGCCTTGCGGCACCGCTAATCGGATTTGCACCATTTACCGCGGCTGCCGCGACAATCGTAGGCTGGTTCGCTGCCGAGACATTGCTCGCCGGTGCGAAAGGTTGGGGTCTTTCGCTCGCCGCGCCGCTTGCCTTTCTCTGCCGCGAGATCATGCTGCCGTGCATCTGGCTGAACGCTTGGCTCACAAACCGGGTCGTTTGGGCGCAGGGCACATATGTCGCGAAGCCGGCGTCGGGTGCGTCGGCGGCAGCCATGCTCGGTGCGGGTGGGCTCGTCCGAAGGGACGACGATCGTTGAGTCTTCATTGGCTTCTGCTGTCGGCGATCGACATTGTGCTGGCCCTCTGCATCGCCATCATGGCGTGGGTCGCCTTCGGCCTGATCGTGCTCATCGTACGCTTTGTGCTGGATGAGCGGCGGCTCGGCCGAGGCGAGAGCGAGCCCGTCTGTCCTCCGATTACCGGAGACATCCCGCATGTGCTCGTGCAGCTCCCCGTCTTCAACGAGCCTACAGTCGTTGAAAACGTGTTGCGTACCGCCGCCGCTCTCGAGTGGCCGCGCGACAAGCTGACGATTCAGCTTCTCGACGACTCAACCGACAATACCAGCGAAATTGCTGCAAACGTTGCAGCGGAACTTCGCGCTGACGGCACCGATGTTCAGCACGTGCGCCGCGAAGACCGCTCGGGCTTTAAAGCCGGCGCGCTGGCCGCCGGTCTCGCACTTTGCGAGGCACCGTACGTGGCAATGCTCGATGTTGATTTCCGGCCGCCATCCGACTGGCTGGAATGCGTGATGCCGCGCCTCATCGCCGATCCGAAGGCAGGTTTCGCGCAATCCCGGTGTGAGTTCACAAACTACGATACGAACTGGCTCACCCGCGTCCAAGGTTTGCTTCTCGACGCGCATTTTCTTGTCGAGCAACAGACACGCGCGCGCGCCGGCTGGCTTTTTCAGTTCAACGGAACCGGCGGCATCTGGCGGCGCGCCGCAATCGAAGCGGCCGGCGGCTGGTCGGCCTACTCGATCACCGAAGATCTCGATCTTGCCATCCGCGCGAAGCTCGCCGGCTGGCACGGCATCTTCGTGGCCGAGCCGCCAATTCCCGGGCAGGTGCCGGACACGATGCGCAACTGGCGCCGGCAGCAGCGGCGCTGGTCGAACGGTTTCGTTCAGGTTGCGCAGCGGACGCTGCGGCCCTTGCTGCGCGCGCCGTGGCCGCTTGCCGAGAAATTCTCGGCCATTTCGATGATGACAATGCAGGCGATCTTCCCGGCAATTGCAATCGCAGTCGTGGCAGCTGTCCTGGCTCTTCTGCTCAGAGGCATGGATCTACGGCCCTATATTCCGGAGCTGGCGATCACCACGATCCTGACGATTGTGGTTACGCTCGGCATGACGCTGCCGCCCTACATCGCACTAAAACGCGGTCCGATATCCCGTTATGTTCAAACAATCGTGCTCTTGCCGTTTCTGGTGATCTATTTGGGCGGCGCGAACGCGCCGAAAATCCTCCAGACCCTGCGCGGGCGCACGGAAATGTTCAAGCGGACCCCCAAACTGGAAGGCTAAACACGACTTTGGTTCGCAGCGGTGTGTTCAGCGTGTCGCCAGATACACCCGGCGGTACCGGAGCACCTCCGGCGGCTTGTTTGTTTCGCCCGTGACGGGCACCAGCGTGACCGAGATGTCCCCCTGGTTCTGCAACGAGGCGGCGAGTTCCGGCGTAAGAGGCAAGCCGAAATTTCGAACCACGCTGCCGTGCGCGTGAAGGGCGCCAGGCGCGGTGGAGGGAACAATGATCATGCTCCCCACATACCCGGGCTGGGGTCCCTCCAGTGCCGCCGTGACATCGGGGCGATTGAGATAGACCTTGATCACCGCGCCACGATCGGAAGGAACTTCGACACCGTCGATGCGCAGCACCAAAGCTTTAGCGGCCGCCGAAGCCGCGGCGGCTGTGAGATTCTGCCGTGCTGCAGCCGGAAGGGCGAGCCGAACGGTTGTAGGCTCAGGCGGAAGTACCTTCAGCTCAGGTCCCTGCGTCAGTTCAACTACGGGAGCACTAAGCGGCGCAATTTGCGCCATCCGCGGCGCCCCGCGTGGGGCTTCCGCTGCAGCAGTGACCGCGGCTCCCGCGGGAGCCGCGCTGCCGCTTGGCCATTGCGGCTGCTGGTAACGGTACGACAAAGGGCCTCCGGGATCTGTGACCTGATCGACCAAAATGGCCAGCCATGTCGGCGACTGATCGTAGAAGAAGAAGAGTGGCGTCAACTGCGGCGGCTGTTGCGACCTGTCGATGTTCAGCCAGCGAGGGTTATTGGGGTTTGCATGACCGGGCGCTTGAGCCCACTTGTCCCACAACCGATCGATGTTGGCGTGATGGGCGAAGAATACGGGATCGAATCCGGCCGAAGCCAGGGAGCCCATGTCCGGAGCGCCACTGAAGCCTTTCGGGTCGGTGGTCCAGACATGAACCAGGCCATGAGGCCCCGCCTCCAGCGAGCCCATTTGCTGCACGCCGCCGCCGCTTTGGTCGAAAACCGGCAGTTCCTCGTTGCCGCTGCCGCCAAACTCAGCAAACGATTTGGCGTCCATGATCGGCTTCATCGTTGTGGGCCCGACAAAGGCCGTATCGATTCGATCGTTCGGCCCTACGGCGCGCGTTGGGTCGAATAGCGGATTGGACGTGTCACCGCTAAAACCGAACACCTCTCCGGGGAATCGATTCCGGCCGGTCTTGTCCTTGGGATCATCCTTGCAGGAATCCCAATCCCAGTAGGCCAGTGCGAAGGTGGGATCGCCGATCAGCTCCCCAAGAATTCGCTCGTGGAAATAAAGATAACAGCGATGCCAGGCCAAAAACCACCAGCTGCCGTGGATTTCCATCCCGTTGAGGCTGTCGAGCGCGCCAGTGCAGTACCAGCAATGCACCTGTCCCTGATGCAACCACCCGCGGGGATCATCCGGATGATCCGTCGCGAGTTTCCGGAGGGCTGCGTAAGCGTCCTGCAGGCGCTTGACCTCCGGCTTGTCGAGATCGAATACGCTTTTGCGCACACGAACCGAGCCCGGACTTGGTGCGAACAAGCTGGCTTGACCAGGCGGTATCGGCGGAACGCAGTGGAGTGGAACGGTCGCTCCCCCCTGCGCCCAGGCCCTGCTTCCTGACACCAGAGCCGTGCCAGCTGCAAGCGAGCCCGCGACAAAATCCCGGCGTCTCATCGCAATGGTTCGGCTGGAATCGCTGTGACTGGACATGGCATTCCCTTTCGGTTGCGCGCCGTCGATGCGGCGCGCCGCGAACGGCTTAAGGCTGCTTGACGGCGATGAAGGACGCCACGACTCCAGCAGGATTTCCGTCGTGCGGCTTCGCCCGTATGACGGTTCCGACCAATGCAGGCGTCTGGTTCACGCCCGTCGGCCATTTGTACGCCAAGTTGGCGCGATAATCGTATTCCCAGCCGGCGGTTGGAGTATTCACGCGTCCATTCCCGACAATGTCGACGGTTAGCAGCGCGTCCTGAGCAGCTGGGCGAGCCGTACCTTGCAGATCGAGGACAAAGCCGCCTCCCATGTCCAGCGTTCCCTTCAGCGCGGCATCCGGCGAAATGTCGAACGTGAACACGCCCTCGCCGAATATCAGATCGAGTGCCTTGTTCGGATCGTTGCCGACGAGCTCCGGCGTGTTGACGAAACTTCTGTAAGTCCATTTGCCCGCAACCGATTGATCGGAACTCGGCGGCGCAGCCTTTGCGGCCAACGACGCGGCCGGTGGACGGTTCTGAGCGGCAGCGGGAATCATGGGAAGAAAAAGGGCAAGACCCACCCAGAGAAGCTGCTTCCGCATCGTTCCATCCCGTTGAGGATTGCTTGCGCAATTTCCGGACCTTAAATTGTCCTATATGCATCACTCGCGCAAGGGTAAAAGATGTAGTCGCACTGCACCGCCTTTGTCGAATTTCCGAGTGCTTCAACCGCAAGCGGTGCCGCAGCGCACGGCCCGCTAAGTGACTTCGCCTCGCTTTCGCCGGACTTCCCCGCTCTTTACGCCGCTCGATTCAGGGCGGAGCCAAACGGATGCGCAGGGCCTCGGTCGCGAGGTGGGCGGCGGCAACTTTTCTTCTTCTCACTTCGAACCTCATTGCTTCCGCTCACCCGCACGTGTGGGTGGTGGTGAACAGCGAGGTACTGTTCGGCGCCGATGGCAAGATCACCGGTCTGCGGCATGCCTGGACGTTCGACGAAATGTACTCGGCCTTTGCCACCCAAGGGTTCGGCACGGACGGCAAGCCACCGACCTCGGTGGAATTGCAACCGCTGGCGAAGGTGAATGTTGAGTCGCTCGCAGAGTTCGACTTTTTTACATATGCGAAGCATGGGGGCGAGAAGCCGGAATTCGGCAGCCCCATCGATTATTCCATCGATGAAGATGCGAACAAAATCATCACGCTGCATTTTACGCTGCCGCTGAAGACACCTCTCGACGCGAAGAAACCGTTCTCGTTCCAGGTCTATGACCCAACCTATTTCGTCTCGTTCTCTTTCGAGAAGGGCTCATCGGCGAAGCTCACCGGAGCGCCGCCCGGATGTTCGACAAGCAAGCTCGATCCGGGTCCGCTTCTCGCTGCGGACACGTCGAAGCTTTCCGAAGCCTTCTTCAGCAACATGTCGCCAGGCGCCGATTTCGGCATTAAGCTCGCGAGCCGCATGGTCGTCGCATGTCCGTGATGCAGGGTATTCGACTGCCCTTGGTTTTGCTTGCGGCGTTCATGATCGCCGCAACGGCTGATGCCGCTCTCGCACAGGCGATGCGGCATCCGTTTGCCGTCGGCGCGAGCGAAACCGGCGGGGCGTCCGGCGGCATCATGGGTTGGCTGCTGGCGGAGCAGAGCCGCTTCTATCTTCTCCTCACGAGCGCGATCCGCGATATCCGCTCGAGTAGCTCAGCCGCCTGGACCCTTGCCGGTTTGAGCTTCGCTTACGGCGTCTTCCATGCGGCGGGGCCCGGCCACGGCAAAGCGGTGATCGCCTCCTACATGATCGCCAACGAACGGGCGCTGAAGCGCGGGCTTGTGCTTACCGGGTTCGCCGCGCTGCTGCAGGGGCTGGTCGCGATCGCGATCGTCACGATCGCGGCTGTGCTTTTTAACGCGACCGCGAAGCGCATGAGCGATGCGGCAGCGGTGATCGAGCAGGTGAGCTACGCCGCCATTGCGGCGCTTGGGCTGTGGCTTGTTTGGCGCAAAGGGCGCGCGCTCATTTCCGCGCTACGTCCGTTTCGCGCAGGCGCGTTCTTTCACACGCATGCGGGAACTAACGGCAAGCTAGTCCTGGCGGGGGCAGATGGATCTGGCACCTTCGCCTGCGCCGCGCGTCACCATGACCATGTGCACGACGAGCACTGCGGGCATGCGCATGGGCCGGATCCCAACACCCTCGACAATGCGAACTTCTCGTGGCCGAGCGCGCTTGCGACCGTCGTTGCCGCCGGCGCGCGGCCGTGTTCGGGTGCCATTCTCGTGCTGGTGTTTTCGCTGGCGCAGGGGCTTTATCTCGCCGGTATCGGCGCGACGCTGGCGATGGCGGTTGGTACGGGCCTGACGACGGGCGCGCTCGCCGCGACGGCGGTGTTCGCAAAATCTTTCGCCGAGAAACTGCTCGGCACGGAAGGCGGACGCGGGCTCATCATCGCGCGCAGCGCCGAATTCTTGGCGGCACTGCTTGTGCTGTTTGTCGGAGTCGGGCTGCTTATCGGTGCATCGATGATGCGAGGAATGGCTTAAGAGCCAAGCACGATCGGCTGGCCGTGCGGCGTCGCTTTCGCGGCGCGATCCCAGGCGTCCTTCGTACCTTCCAAACCAGCTTGCGTTGCCGCGCCTTTGCTTACAACGAGGCGCTCCAAGGCGCTCAGCCAGTGGCTATAATAGGTGTCGCCGAGATCGGGATCGCCAGCCTTTTGTGCTGCGGTGATTTCTGAACCAAGGGCTTGCGCCCATTCATCCCCGGTGAAGAGGTGTTCCCGAAGTTGCACGGCGAGAGCAAAGGCCTGCGCCTCCCACGGCTCGCGGAAGACTAGGCCTTCCGCGTCCGATGGCAGGGAAGGCAGTGAATGGAGGTTTAGATGCGGCATCTATACTCGCTTCCTGCGTAAATTCGCATGAGAGCAGTGCTCAATTCGTCATTGCTTTCATGGCTGCGCATTTCGCCGGGCCGGACCATCTTTTGTCAAGGCTGCGAAGCACCGGCTCCGCCGGCGCGGGCCAAGCCCGCGGCCTTGACCAAAGATGGCCGCCCGGCACACTCGCAGCCAAGAAGGCAATGGCGGATTCTCAATGGACGCAAGAGCGGCGCAAACAAAGAGGCTCAAGGCACGGCCGAAA
Source organism: Methylobacteriaceae bacterium (assembly GCA_034669525.1). Taxonomy (GTDB): domain Bacteria; phylum Pseudomonadota; class Alphaproteobacteria; order Rhizobiales; family Beijerinckiaceae; genus JAFASC01. The sequence goes on from JAXDNH010000017.1 coordinate 9,421, forward strand.
AAGCCCGCGCGCGCCAAAGCCTCGCCAAAGAAGCGCCGCCGCCGCGCGATCAAACCCGTCCCGCGCACCTATCATCCCGGCCCGCTGGTCGATAGCGAGGCAACTCTTGCGATCGCCGTCGAAGCGCTCGCCGTCAGAGATCCGGACACGATTGGACACATCCTTGAAGTCGGCGGGCCGACGCCGTTGCGGCGCCGCGAGCCCGGCTTCGAAGGGCTCGCCGCGATCATCGTCTCGCAGCAGGTTTCGACCGCGAGCGCAAACGCCATCTTCGGCCGCCTGCGCACGGCGGTCACGCCGCTCAATGCGGAAAATCTTCTCGCCGCATCGGAAGACACGCTGCGCGGAGTCGGACTCTCGGCGCCCAAAATCCGCGGCCTTTGCGCCGTCGCCGAGGCAGTCGCGAGCAAAGCGCTCGACATCGACGCGCTCGCCGGCATGACCGCGGAACAGGCGCACGAGAAGCTCGTCGCCGTCAAAGGTATCGGACCCTGGACGGCCGATATCTTTCTTCTGTTCTGCCTCGGCCATCCCGACGCCTGGCCGGCGGGGGATCTTGCGCTGCAAGAAGCCGCGCGGCTCGCGCTGAATCTCAAAAAGCGGCCCGACACGATGCGGCTGGAAAAGATCGGCGAGCGCTGGCGTCCCTGGCGCGGCGTCGCGGCGCGCATGCTCTGGGCCTATTACCGCGCCCGCAAAGAAGGGCGCTCGGGCATGTCGCTCAGTTGAGCGCCGATGCCATGGCGCCAAAAGAGTCCCTTTTGGCAAAAAATGTCCCTGCAATCCGATTGCCCCGATCGCCGGGCACACGCATCTTGCGGCGTCTTTTGAATCGGAACCGCAACAGTGGAATTGTCAGACGCTTCGATGTTGAAGCGAGTAGCCCGATCTGTCGAATCCTGGAATCGGGGTGATCTACAACACATGTTCGACCATTACCGCGAGGACGCGGTTTTGTGCTCCCCTTCTATGACTGGGGGGCGAAAGTGGATCCAGGGGCCGGCGAGTATCAAGCGCTACTTCGAGCATTTTCGCGAGCTGCATCCAGAGCTGAAAGTAATCGACCTGCATCTGGGAAGCCAGTTCTTCGTCGCTGTTCTGTCCGACCAGACCGGTCTTATGACCCTTCACATCGAACCAGACGCAGAGTCCCAGATAAAGCGCATCATTATTTGCCGCAGCATTTGGAGCACTCTCCGCTTCTGCCTAAAATCGTGAGGGTGGAAAACTTGGCATCCCTTGACGGCTTTTGGACCTATCTCGTCTCAGGTACAATTCGTGGCGGCCTGCTGTGCGTGAAAGATGGTTTACTCATAGGAGGGGACAATATTGCGTTCTTCAACGGCCTCTTAACTGAGGAAGAAGGCTGCATCTGCGGCACGGTTTTGGCGACCCGCTTCAACGAAAGCGCCCAAGCGGACGGCTTGTGGGGAAACAGCCCTCGCCAATACGTCATGCAATTCTTGGCGGTTCGCACAGGGCAGGAGGCGTTCGGGTCTTTTGAGCGTCCGGGCTTTTCGCGCGGCAAATTCGATATCGTCCTCACCTATCGCGGCCCCGCGCCTTGAAGCCGAGCTGACGAACCTGCGCAGGCAATCTTTTCGTCACGCCGTGGAGCGCCTCAGGGAGTCGTGCATTTACCGATTCCCTAGTCTGTGGAACGGCGGGTCCGAATGGGAACCGGCTCTTTCCCACACTCCCTGGGAGTTCTATCCCGGGCCGCCGCTGACCGCGCGGCAAAGGCCGGCGCCGATGTCGATTCGCTTAAGCACGCGGCCGACCTGCCGCCCGATCTAGAAGACTCCGACGCTCGCATTAGCGCTCGCAGCCAGAGCATTTTCCTCAATCTTGTTGCCGACACCATCAAGGATGATCTGCTCGGCTTTCATATCGCCCTCGACCTCGAGCTGCGTCGCCTTGGCCCGCTCTATTACGTGATGGCGTCCTCCGAAACGCTGCAGGAAGCCTTGGGCCGCGAAGCGCGCTACACATGGACCGTGACCGAAGGTCTGCGCACGACGCTGCGTAAGGCTGCTGATCTGGTCGTCGAGGTGCAATTCGTCGGCATCGAGCGGCATCTCGACCGGCACCAAGTGGAATTTTGGCTGACCTGCACGCTGCGAAAAGCGCGGCTGCTGACCGGCCATCATCTCATTCCAAAGATTATTGGGTGGATTCATCAGCGCACTGGACCGATGGAGGAAATGGAGCAGTACTTCGGCATCAAACCGACATTCGGAGCCACTTCCGATCGCCTCGGATTCCAGCGTGAGGCCGGCGAGCTACCGCTAACGAGCCGTGACCCGCATCTGCGGCGATTCCTGCTTGATGTCCTTGAAGAGAGCGGGTCGGCACGAACAGGCACATCAACCGAATTAGGAACGCGTGTAGAGAACACGATCACACCGCGATTGCCGCATGGAGGCGCTAACCAGGAAACAATCGCGCGGGAGTTAGGCCTCAGCAAACGCAGCCTGATCAGGAAACTTGGGGAGGAAGGTTTAAGCTTTCGACAGATACTCGATGGACTGCGCGCAAAGCTTGCTATCCAATATCTTCGGGACGGAATCCCGCAAGCTCAAGTCGCTTGGCTCTTAGGTTTCCGTGAGCCCAAAGCTTTTGCGCGCGCTTTCCGGCGCTGGACCGGAGCGGCGCCGAGCGCATTTCGGAAGAAGGCCGGCAACTCGCGCGATCTGCGCTTCGACACGCAGGATCGCAGCGATAATTGAGCTCGCGCGCCTTCTTGAGCGTCGCCTACTCCGCCGCGATCTGCATCGTCGGCGCGGCGTCCTTCACCTCCGCGTCGACATGCGGCTCGAACTTCACAAAGTTCTCACGGAACATGTTGACGAGGCGCTTCGCCGTCTCGGCGAATTCCCCCTTCGATTGCCAGGTCTTCACTGGGTTCAGAATGTGCGGCTCGACGCCGGGCACCGAGGTCGGCACCGCCAGGCCGAAATAAGGATCGGTGCGGAAGCTCGCTTTGTTGAGCGAACCGTCCAGCGCCGCGGCAAGCAGCCGGCGCGTGACACGGATCGGCATGCGCCGCCCGGTGCCGAACTTGCCGCCGGTCCAGCCGGTATTGACGAGCCAGCAATCGACGTGATGGCGCGCGATGAGATCGCGCAGCATGTTGCCATAGACCGACGGATGCCGCGGCATGAACGGCGCGCCGAAGCAGGTGGAGAACGTCGCCTGCGGCTCGGTCACGCCCTTTTCCGTGCCCGCGACTTTCGCGGTGTAGCCGGAAAGGAAATGATACATCGCCTGGCTCGCATCGAGTTTGGCGATCGGCGGCATGACGCCGAACGCGTCCGCCGTCAGCATGACGATGTTTTTGGGGTGACCCGCACGCCCCGTCGGCGACGCATTCGGGATGAAATCGAGGGGGTACGCGATGCGCGTATTCTCGGTTTTCGAGGCATCGTCGAAATCGGGAATGCGCGTCAGCGGATCGAGGACGACGTTCTCCATGACGGAGCCGAAGCGCTCGCTCGTGGCATAAATCTCGGGCTCCGCTTCGCGCGACAGCTTGATCGCCTTGGCGTAGCAGCCGCCCTCGAAATTGAAGATGCCGTCGCGGCTCCAGCCGTGCTCGTCATCGCCGAGCAGGATGCGGTCGGGATCGGCCGACAGCGTCGTCTTGCCGGTGCCCGACAGGCCGAAGAACAAAGCCGAATCGCCGCCCTCGCCGACATTGGCCGAGCAATGCATCGGCATCACCTTCAGTGCCGGCAGGACGAAATTCAGATAGCCGAACACCGACTTCTTCATCTCGCCCGCATAGCTCGATGCGCCGATCAGCACGATCTTTCTCGTGAAATCGACGGCGATCACTGTTTCGGAGCGGCAGCCATGGCGTTTCGGATCGGCGCGGAAGGACGGCAGGTCGATGATCGTCATGTCCGCAGCAAACGAGCGCAAATCTTCCGCCGGCGGCCGGATCAGCATCGTGCGGATGAACAAAGAGTGCCAGGCAAGCTCGGTGAAGACGCGCACCTTGACGCGATGCGCGGGATCGGCGCCGCCATAGAGGTCCTGCGCGAAGAGATGCTTGCCTTTGGCGTGCTCGAGAAAATCCTTGTAGAGCACGTCGAAATGCTCGCGGCTCATCGCATTCGAATTGTCCCACCAGATCGTCTTGTCGGTCACCTCGTCACGGACGATGAACTTGTCGCGGGGCGAGCGGCCGGTATGGACGCCAGTCTCGGCGACAAGCGGACCGCCATGCGCGATCTGCGCCTCGCCGTTTCGGATCGCCTCTTCGTAGAGGAGGGGGGCATCGAGATTGTAGGAGATGCCTTTGAGGCCCTGCAGGCCGAACGCCTCGGCCGTGAAGGCCGGGTTGAAATTGCCCACGTGTTTCATCGCGCTTCCTCGGGTCCCGCCGATTCGGCGGTTATTCCCCGCATAACCGAACGGGGTAAAGCGAAGG
>JAXDNH010000018.1:0-4402 GCA_034669525.1 Methylobacteriaceae bacterium
CATCCTGCGCACCTCCTGGGTCTACGGCGCCTATGGCAACAATTTTCTGAAAACGATGCTGCGCCTGTCACGCGAACGGGATGAACTGCGTATCGTCGCAGACCAGTACGGCTGCCCAACGGCGACAATCGACATCGCGCGCGCGCTCCTCGCCGCCGAAGCGGCGGCGGGTTCCGGACCTTGGAAATGGGGCACGTATCACTTCGCCGGTACGGGCGTGACGACATGGCATGGTTTTGCGCGAGAGATCATCAGCGCGGCGGCACGCGTCGGCGGCCGTTCCGTCCCGGTCATTCCAATCGAAACGCAGGATTATCCGACCGCCGCAAAGCGCCCTGCCAATTCGGAGCTCGACAGCACGCACTTCGCGGCCACGTTCGGCTATAGAAGCCCGCCGTGGCAGGAGAGGACACGTGAAGCCGTTGAGGCCCTGCTCGTAGCCGCGGAGGCAAGGTGAAGGGCATCATTCTTGCCGGCGGATCCGGCACCCGGCTTTACCCGATCACCACTGTCGTCTCGAAGCAGCTTCTGCCGGTCTACGATAAGCCGATGATCTATTATCCCCTGTCGACACTGATGCTCGCCGGCATTCGCGACATCCTGATCATCACCACCCCACCGGACCGGGCACACTTCCAGAAACTTCTCGGCGACGGCTCACAATTCGGCATCGGTTTGTCCTACGCCGTGCAGGACGATCCGCGCGGACTTGCGGACGCGTTCATTGTCGGGCGCACTTTCGTCGGGCGCGAGCGCGTTGCCCTGGTACTCGGCGACAACATTTTCTACGGCTCCGGATTTCCGCATCTGCTCGCACGCGCCGCTGCGCGCGAGCATGGAGCAACCGTGTTCGGCTATGTCGTCTCGGACCCTGGCCGCTACGGCGTCGTCGAACTCGATGCGCAAGGCAAAGCGATTTCGATCGAAGAGAAGCCGGTGAAGCCCCGGTCGCAGCTGGCGATCACCGGCCTTTATTTCTATGACAACCGCGTCCTTGAGATCGCTGCTTCCGTAAAACCCTCGGGGCGCGGCGAGATCGAGATTACCGACGTAAACCGCGCCTACATGGAGGCGGGCGACCTCGAGGTCGAGATCATGAGCCGCGGCATTGCGTGGCTCGATACAGGAACACATGACAGCCTCCTCGAGGCGGGACAATTCGTCGAAATCCTCGAGCGAAGACAAGGCCTGAAAATCGCCTGCCCGGAAGAAATCGCCTTCGTGCAGGGCTTCATCACCCGCGATCAGCTGATCGAGGCGGCTACCAAATCCGAAAAATCGACGTACGGTCAATATCTGTTACGTGTCGCAAGCACTCACTGAAGCGATCCGCAGCTGGTAGGGCGAGGGTGCAAGTCGCTCTGGATGATGCCGGCGAGCGTCTGCAGAGAATAAAGCCGGCTCTGATCTGACGGCAGATCGCGCGGCGGCAGGCGCGGGATGATCCTGCCGATGCGCTCCTCTTCGGCTTGCCGCACGGCCGCGCGGATGGCTTCTTCGAGCAGTTCCGGATCGGCGCGCTCGATCGAGATGATTCCGGGAAAACGGCGCGATAGATCCTTACATCCATATTTGTTGGTGATGGCCAAAACGCCGGCTTCCGCCATTTCGAGCGGCGGGTAACTCGGGTGTGGCGAGATCATCAGGCTTATGCCGACAGCTGCGCGATTCAGATGATCGGCATATTCCTCCAGGCTCGCTTTGCCGCCAATCTCGATGTTTTGCACCGGCACGGTCCAGCGCGGATCGAAGCTTTCGCCGAGCGAGACAATGCGCCAGCGGCTGGCTGTCACCGGCTCGTTCTGCTGCCACCGGAAAAGCGCCTCGCAGATGATTTCGAATGCGTTGCGTGAAACCGTCGGGCGCCCGTAGACGAGGATGCGCCGCTCACGCGGCAACGGCGCCAGCACTTCATTGATGCGCGCGTTCAGTCTGTAGGGAATGAACGATGCATCACGGAAGCGATATTTCGCGATCATCGTCTCGAAGAGTTCCTCGGAGTTGATGATCGCGAGCGTATTACCGCCCTTATGATAGGCGGTTTCAGCTAGGGCGTACCTGCTGCTCCAGCCGTAGAAATAGGGTTCGTCGTCCTGGATGAGATAGACGAGCGGCGACTCGCGCCCGAAGAAAACTTTCTGGTCCGCGATGAGTTCATGCGCGAGATTGGCGGTCCACCAAGCGGTCGCGAGAAACACATCGCCTGCGCGCAGATCGAGCCTGCCGCCGGTGCGGTCATTGGCATCGACGAGAACCCGCGGCGCCTCGTCCCGACTTTGGAAGAAGGGTTGCGCGCGATAATCGGGAAAGCTCGCATAGCCTTCCGGCGCGATATCGGCTTCGGTCGTGACGATACGACGGTCGAAGCCGTCGCCCAAATGACCCGCCAGCTCGTTGAAGATTTTCAGCGCAGTCGCAACCCCACCGAAAATCTGTCCGGGATTGACAGTCGGTGTAAGCAGGGTGAGTCGCGGCCGCTCCGTCCGTGACGGATAGGAAAGGATCGGACGCGCCTCGATGATCGCCAAATCCTGTGGGCGCACGCTCCAATCCGCCCGCGCGAGGCAAGGCTGGAAGACGCGCAGGCGGTGCTCGGGGAGTTCATCGGCGCCGTTCACAGCAAGAACCGTGTAGGGGATCGGATAGAGGTCGCGGCGCACGACCTTCAGCCACTCGTAGCCACTTGCTTCCGCGATCATCAGGACGCTGCGCTCGATCGCGTGGGCGAGCGTGCCGTCTATCTGTCCGGCCTCGTCTGGAAAGTCGGAGAACTGAAGATCGAGATCGAGGAGCTTTTTAATCGCCGCGGAGCGCCCCCAAAACATCGAGCCGGACGGGAATTCGAGGACGAGATTCCTGTTTAGATCGATTCCCATCCTCGCCAGCAGGGTGCGCGCGAGATTGTAATCGTAGCCCCAGTTCAAAATGCCGCGAAGGTCGAACAGATGTTGGGGAAAGACGATGCCGATCTTTGGATCTTCGAGAAGATTCAGGTTGGACTGGGCGATCTCCTGCGAGCCGATCAGATTTTCGGTGAGATAATGACGCCACGATGAAAGCGGCGTGCCGCCATGCGGCGAGCGCTTTGTATGGAGATGCAGGAAAAGTTCGTAGCTGTCATACACATCCCTGAAAGTGATCAGTTTCGGCGCGATGTCGCGGCCGCGATTTTCGCAGACCCGAAGGTCGACCGAGCCACGATCCCACACCGCGCAATGCGCGACGATTTCGGCGCGCTTCACCTCCGTATCGGTCGAGATGAAGAGGTCGGTCCGGCACGGAATATTGCGCAATTGCGCGAGAAGGTCCGGCACAATTTCGGGATAAAAGGCGTGGATGATCGCCGCCACCCGCTCATGCCGGCAGGGCGGAAGGTCGAAAGCAAACGGGATTTCAAGGGCGAAATCGGTTTCGTTGGTCGGGCGACGGGAGGGAACGACGCCGTCAACACGCGTGAGTTCGTAAGTGTATAGGTAGCGTGTCGCCTTCTGATTCACCGGCGCGTTCACGGGATTGCGGTCACGGCCCTCCATCGGGTCAGTGACGGCAGCGATCTGGCGCAGCGCGGCGCCAATCAGGGCACGCAAGCCATACTGGCGGCAGATGCGCGGCCCATCACGCAAGAGCTGGTTCGGTGGCAGATAGATGCCGGTCGGGCTATCGACCGCGCCCGCGAGCAGCCGAAGCGCGGCGCTCAGGACAGCCGCGAAGCCGCGCGACCTGAAAAGCCGGTACCCCGCTCCAAGAAGCTTCAACATCGCCATGCCGACCCGTTCGCATCCCTTTCGAGGAGAGGCAATGGCACCCTTCGGCGAGGGCAGACCCCGACGCAGTCACCCTGGGCGGCGGCTCTGCGCAAAGCGCCACGACTTTGCCGCCAATCGGCGCTAATCTGAACCTGGCAGACGAGGGCCAGCCGCCGCCCCGACCTAACGACCCGCCGGAATGTCGCGCATGGTGCCGCACACCTTTGAGATCACACGATGATTCAGCTTGATCGCGTGTTCAAATATTATCGAGCCAACGGTCACGTTAAGGTGGTGCTCGACCATATCGACATGGAGTTTCGGGCCGGACGAAGCCACGCGATCCTCGGCATCAACGGCGCCGGCAAGTCCACATTGATGCGGCTTCTGTCCGGCACCGAACTGCCGAACAGCGGTCGAATCCAGCGATCGGTGCGGGTCTCCTGGCCGCTCGGATTTTCAAGTGGCCTCCATCCCAGGATGACCGGTCGCGAGAACGTCAAATTCGTGGCCCGCCTCTACGGCTACGATCCGAAGCGGGCGATAAGCTTCGTCGAAGATTTCGCCGAGATTGGCGCTTCGATCGACATGCCGGTTGGAACCTATTCTTCAGGTATGAGCGCCCGCTTCGCCTTCGGACTTTCGATGGCGATCGA
>JAXDNH010000019.1:0-24751 GCA_034669525.1 Methylobacteriaceae bacterium
AACATCGCTCATTTGTTCATACCCTCGTTCGATTGAGATTTTTGGAAACCGGGCCCCTGAGCCTCGCCCGACGAATCCTGCACGAGCAATCGAGCGGTACGTCTCGGCAACTTCCGGCGGGTTGGTAACACATCTTTGTCACGATTGCGAGAGGCGCGCACCAGCTCCGCCAAAGCTTTCGGAAGCCTCGGCAAACCATTCAGATCATTGCCATTCCTCCGTTTACGTGGAGCGTCTGACCGGTGATGTAAGCAGCTTCGGCGCTGGCCAGAAAGACGACCGCCGCTGCGACATCCTCGCCGCTGCCAAGCCTGCCTGCCGGCACATTCGCCAGGATCGTCTCGCGTTGTTTTTCGTTCAGCGCATCCGTCATTGGGCTCGAAATAAAACCGGGCGCGACGCAGTTCACCGTCACCGTACGCGAGGCCACTTCCGCAGCAAGCGACTTCGTCATGCCAATCATGCCGGCTTTCGCCGCGGTATAATTGGCCTGGCCCGGATTGCCGGTGACGCCCACGATGGAGGTGATGTTGATTATACGCCCATAACGGCGGCGCATCATCCCTTTGACCGCCGCGCGGCAAAGCCTGAACGCCGAGGTGAGGTTGACGGCGATCACCTCGTCCCACTCCTCATCCTTCATGCGCAGGAACAGACCATCGCGCGTGATGCCGGCATTGTTGACGAGAATGTCGAGGCCGCCGAGCGCCGTCTCCGCGGCCGGAATCAGCGCCTCCACCTCCTCCTTCTCCGACAGATTGCATGGCAGCACATGGACGCGCCCGCCGAGTTCGCCCGCGCGCTGATCGAGCGCATCGCGGCGCGTGCCCGATAATCCGACCACCGCGCCCTGGCGATGCAGCTCCGTTGCGATGGCGCCGCCGATACCGCCGCTCGCACCCGTGATGAGCGCCTTCTTTCCCGCAAGATCAAACATTCGCGTCTCGATCTCAGGCGGCGCGCGCCGTGTAGGAGGCGATGTCAGCCGGCGTGCCGATCGCCATGCCGGTCGCCCCTTCCGCGATACGCTTCAGCAAGCCGGTCAACACCTTGCCGGAGCCGAGTTCCAGGAAGCGATCGACACCCGCACCCGCCATGAACGCCACCGACTCGCGCCAGCGCACCGTGCCCGTGACCTGCGCCACAAGCGCGCGGCGAATTTCATCCGGACTTGTCAGCGGGCGTGCCATCACGTTCGCAACAACGGGAATCTTCGGTGCGGCGATCTCCACCCTGGCCAGCGCCTCTTCCATGGCTTTCGCCGCAGGCTGCATCAGAGCGCAGTGAAAGGGTGCGGAGACGGATAGGAGCATCGCGCGGCGGGCGCCCTTGTTTTTGGCAATTTCAATTGCCTGATCGACGGCTTTCTTGGTGCCGGACGCCACGACCTGACCGCCGCCATTGTCATTGGCGATCTCGCAGATCTCGTCTTCGCCGCTCGCCGCACTTGCCTCCCGCGCCACGGACACGCCGGTCTCATAATCGAGACCGAGCAGCGCCGCCATTGCACCCCTGCCGACCGGCACCGCCTTTTGCATTGCTTCGCCGCGCAGGCGCAGCAGCCGCGCCGTGTCAGCGACTGTCAGGGCGCCTGTTGCCGCCAAGGCCGAATATTCGCCGAGCGAATGGCCGGCGGCGAAAGCAGCGTCGCGCGCAACATCGAGTCCCGCTTCGGACTCGAGAACACGCAAGGCAGCGAGACTGACCGCCATCAAAGCCGGTTGCGCATTCGCCGTCAGGGTGAGCTCGGAGTCCGGTCCCTCGAACGTCAGCTGCGACAACTTTTGGCCAAGCGCCGCATCAACTTCATCGAACACCGCGCGCGCTGAAGCGAAATCGCTTGCAAGCGCTTTGCCCATGCCGACTGCCTGCGATCCCTGCCCTGGAAAGACAAGAGCCATGCTCATGTCGTGCTCTCCCCGTTAGGTGCGCAGTGGCATCGGCGCTGGCGGCTCGTCAAGCGTGGGCGGTGATCCGCAACTGGGTCCTGCCGCAACGGAACCGAAGACCGTAGCTCAAGTTCCTGAGCGCATCAGAGGTTCGCTCCAGGAGATTATCATGAGGAAGCATCTATTCGCCGGCACGGCCGCCGTTGCGCTGCTCGCCGGCATTTCGTTGGCTGTGGCACAAGGCACCGGCGGCGGTGCGGGCGGCGGTGGTGGCGGCGGCGCGGGTGGTTCGCCCGGCGGAGCGCCGAGCGGCGGCGCGGGTGCGGGCCCGCGTGGGGGAGCTGGCGCAGGAGCCGGTGGCGGTGCGGCGACGGAATCTCGTCCGGGTGGCGCGGCGGAACGCCCCGGAGAACGCGGCGCCGGCGAACGCAGCACAACAGGCGCCGGCGAGAAACCAACGCCGACACAGCCCGCTCAGACTGGCCAGGGCACCGCTCCTCGCACGGGTGCTGGGACTGGCGAAAAAGCCGCTCCGACAGGTCAGGCGCCAACAGGTCAGGCGCAGCCGAACCGGGCAGGCGCTGGCACCGGCACAGGCGCTGGCGAGCGTACGGGCGCCGGCGCAGGTGAACGTACCGGAGCCGGTGCAGGCGCAGCCGGCGGCGGACGAGCTGCGAACGTGAATATCAGCACCGAGCAGCGCACGCAGATCCGCTCAACGATCATGCGCGGCAACGTCAACCGGGTGACGAACCTGAACGTCCGCGTCGCGATCGGCACCGCGCTGCCGCGCGACGTCGTGATCCGTCCCCTGCCGCCGGAGATCATTACGATCGTGCCGCAATATCGCGGCTACGATTACGTCGTGTACAACGACGAGATCATCATCATCGAGCCTTCAACCCGAGAAATCGTCTATATAATTGAAGGCTGAACGAAGCCCGCACATTGGCGGACCCGCCCTAGCGGGCGGGTCCTTCTTTTTCGGGGACTTGCATGCCCTGCCCGATTGCGTACGGAGGGTGATTCTTTCACACTGGCGGCGATTCTCCTTCATACTGTCCCGCCATCCACATGCTGAAGATTCCAGGAAAAAGCTGCGGTCCCTGCACGCATTGCTGCAAGGTGCTGTACATCGAAGAGCTGAAGAAACCTGCCGGACCGCTTTGCACCAATTGCCTGGCCGGCGGCGGGTGCGGCATCTACCTGACCCGCCCGCCCGTCTGCCGCGAGTACGAATGTCAGTGGCTCTACGATCGCAATCTCCCGCCAACGATGCGCCCGGACAAAGTCGGCACGCTGCTCATGGACGATCCCGACTCGGACGAATATCACGCGGTCTGCGAGGTCGAGAAACCCTTCGCCTGGCGCAATCCGCTTGTCTTCAAGCATCTGGTGTCGATGGCAAAAAGCGGCCGCATCGTTGTCGCCAAATCGGGCTTGCGCGCTTGGCGCATTTTCGATGATGGACGCTGGGGCGAATGGGCGTGAGCGACCTTCGATGTGATCGTTGAATTTGCAATCGGCGGCATCGTTGCTGCAGTCTCGATTGCATTTGTTCTCGGCTATCGCGCCTTTTGTATTCCGCGTCCGAAAAAACTCGAAATGCCGGGCCGCCGGTGGGCCCTGCTGTATCGGCTAGCAGGCGGCCCGCGTCCGACGCTGATCGTGCTGCACTCCTATTCCGGCGATGCGCTCACGACGGCGAAGTACAGTGGGTTTCTGCAAGCCGCTATTCCGCGCGGCTTCAATGTGGTTGTCCCGGAAGGGGTCGCGCGCGAATGGCACGACACTTCGGATTCAAGCATATCCGACGTCGATGACATCGGGTTTATCGCGTCTGTTGCAGAGAAACTCATCCGCGCGGGGATAGCTGATCCTCAGCGGGTTTTCATAGCAGGCATTTCGAACGGGGGCATGATGGCCTTCGCGGTCGTCGCCGCGCGCCCCGATCTGTTCGCCGGACTCGGCACGATCAGCGGCGGCATGCCCAAACATGTCTTCGAAAACTTCCAACTGGCGAAACCCATGCTGCTCGTCATGATCAATGGGGATGCCGATGACGTATTGCCTTATCGCGGCGGAGAGGTCGGCAGCCGTGATGGATTTTTCCGCAGCATCGCCGGAGTTGAAGCGACCGCGATTTTATTCGCGCAGGCCAACGGCTGCGATACGCGAACCGAGCCACGGCGGAGTCCAATGCGTGACGGTAGACGTCACATAGAGCGCATCGATTGGGATTGCCCGCCGAGTGCCGCAACAGTGGTGATCAAGGTAATCGGCGGAGGCCACGATGTGATCGGCTGGCGCCCGCCGCTCCAGGCTTTTCTGGGCCTGCCGCCGCGTGGGCCAGCAACGGCAGCTGCGATAGTTGCCGGATTTGTAGAAGTGAACGCGACGGCCGCGTCTGCCGCGGCCCGCTAAGACCGTTAGCCCTCTACCCCGAACGAGGTCATAAACTCCGTTCCGGGATCGGGCCGTTTCACTTCAACGGTTCCGTTGAGCTGCTTTGCGAACGCATTCACGAGCCGCATTCCAAGCCCTTGGCTGGTCGCCTCGTCCATACCGGGCGGAAGCCCCACTCCTTCGTCGCGGACGGACAATGTAATCGTACTTCCCTCGCGCGACACGCTGACCCACGCCCGGCAATTGCCGTCGGGATAAGCGTATTTCGCGACGTTCGTGATGAGCTCGTTGATCAGCAGGGCAACGGTGATCGCGCGATCCGTCGAGAGCACAATGTGCTCGGGTGCCGAGACAAAAATCTCGCAGCCCGGCGTCGCCTCGCAGAAGTCCGCGCAAAGATCGGAGAGATACGCACCGAGATCGAGTCTGGTGAATTCGTCGGTGCGATAAAGCCTGTTATGGGCGCGAGCGATCGCGGTGACGCGGCTCGATGCCTGGCTTAGTTGATGTTGTATTTCCTTGTTCTCGGTACGTCTTCCCTGCAGATGCAGCATCGAGCCGACGATCTGCAGGCTGTTGTTGACGCGATGGTTCACTTCGCGCATCAGCACTTGTTGGCGATCAAGCGCGCCGCGCAGATCGCGCTCCATGCGCTGGCGCTCGATTGCCATGCCGAGAAGATTGGCGGCGCCTTGCAAGAACGTGATGTCCTGCTCGGAAAATTCCCCTTCGGAGCGGCTGTCTACTTCGAGCACGCCGAAAGGTGCACCCTCCCCCTGCAGAATGACGTTCATCGCACGGTAGATGCCGTATTCCAGCAGCAGCTCCGGCGTTCTGAACCGCTCTTCGTTTTCCAGATGGTTTGAGATAACGGGCACGCCGGTGCGCAAAGCATAGCCGCCCGGCGATTCGAGATCGGCACCGATACTTGCCGAACCGACGACTCCGGGTCCCCAGCCGACGCCCGCGCGCACCAGAAGCCGGTTCTGATCCGGGAGATATTCGAGGACCTTGGCGAAGTCGGCCCGCAGGCCCTCGGCTGTCAGACGCGCGGTGTGATCGAGGAGTTCGGCAAACGGCGTCCCCTTGAGCGCCAGCACGCCGAGCTCCGTCAGGATCTGCTGTTGCCTGACTCTAAGTTCGTAGGCCGCGGCATTCAGCTCGTCGCCAAGCTGCGGCGCCGGCCGCGACTCGACAACAGCCCCGGTGGCTTTCTTCCTGAACCGAACAACTCCGGTCATTTGTCGATCCCCTCCGCCGAGGCTTTCCCCAAAGGCCCTCGGCACTTTTCCGGTGCGACGCTAGCCCGAAGACGGCGACCGCGCTATGGCTTAGGTCTATTCTTCGCAAAGATTTGCAATCCGGGACGAAGCGGAGATGCCTGATCGCAACCACGATCGCTCCAGGCTGACGCGGTCACGGATCGTGCCTGGCACCAGGATCGGCCATGTGCACCTGAAGGTCGCCGACCTCGATCGCGCGCTGACCTTCTACTGTGGCGTTCTCGGCTTCGAACTGATGCAGCGCTATTCCTCGGACGCGGCATTCATTTCGGCCGGCGGGTACCATCACCACATCGGCCTCAATACGTGGGAGAGCCGCGGCGGATCGCCGCCGCCCCCCGGCAGCACGGGCTTGTTCCATCTCGCGATCCTCTACCCGAGCCGGCCGGCACTTGCCGATGCACTGCGGCGTCTCATCGCAGCCGGCATTCCGCTCGATGGCGCGTCCGACCACGGGGTCAGCGAGGCGCTTTATCTGCGCGACCCGGACGAGAATGGTGTCGAACTCTATCGTGACCGGCCGCAAGCCGAATGGCCGCGCAGTCCGGACGGCCAGCTCGCGATGTATACGCGCCGGCTCGATTTGGACGATCTCTTGCGAGAGCCGCCGCTAGCGACATAGGCGGCCGAGGTTGATTCCCCGACTCCCCTCCGTTAAAAGCGCGGCTTCGCGACGCTCCGGCCGGGGGCTGAACGGAAGACCCGCCCTCAAGCGGGCAGGACCAGCGTCCGCCTTCCCGTGTCTCCGCCTTCGTTGTTCTTGTTCGGGCCTTCCATGGGCTCGAAGGGCTACGCGCCGGACATCGCGCCAACGGAAGAAAGGCCCGCGTCATGCCTCTTTACGAGCATGTCTATCTTGCACGTCAGGACATTTCCACGCAGCAGCTGGATGCCCTGACCGATCAATTCAAAGCCGTCATCACCTCGCACGGCGGCAGCGTCGCCAAGTCGGAATATTGGGGCGTGAAGTCGCTCGCCTACCGGATCAAGAAGAACCGCAAGGCGCACTTCTCCCTGCTGAACATCGACGCGCCGCCCGCCGCGATCACGGAGGTCGAGCGCCAGATGGGCATCAACGAAGATGTGCTGCGCTTCATGACGATCCGCGTCGACGAGCACGAGGAAGGCCCCTCGGCGATGATGCGCAAGCGCGACGACGACGATCGCGGCGATCGTGGCGACCGCCGCGGCGGCCGTGGCGGCGACCGCGATCGTGGTGACCGCGATCGCGGCGATCGCGAGCGGGGCGACCGCGGCGATCGCGAGCGCCGTCCGCGCCGCGAAGAAGGCGCACCTGAAGCGGGAGCTGCCTAATGTCGACCGCTCCCCGCCGCCCCTTCTTCCGCCGCCGCAAAAGCTGCCCGTTCTCCGGGCCGAACGCCCCGAAGATTGATTACAAGGATACGCGGCTCTTATCGCGCTACATTTCCGAGCGCGGCAAGATCGTGCCCTCGCGCATCACCGCCGTGTCGGCGAAAAAGCAGCGCGAGCTCGCGCATGCGATCAAGCGGGCGCGCTTCCTTGGTCTGCTGCCTTACGTGATCCGCTAAGACTCTGAACTAAACGCTTCGACAAAAGGCCGCCGGAATCGTCCGGCGGCTCGGCTGGCGGAAACGCCTAACCGCAATCGCGGGACAGCTCGAAATGCCGGAACAAACGCCACTCGCCCGTCTTTCAAGTCTCGGCGTCGCCGTCGGCGCCGGGATCGCGAGCGCGCTTTTATTTGTCGTTTTCACCGAAAACGGCGCGTTGCTGGCCCTTTGCTTAGCCTATTTCGCGCCGCTGCCGCTGATCATCGCGAGTCTCGGCTTCGGCCAATGGACGGGGCTTGTCGGCGCCATCCTTGGCTCGGCGCTCGCCACGATACGCCTCTCACCGCACGTCCAATTTCTTTATCCGATGGGCATTGCCTATGCGATCGGCATTGGCTTTCCGGCCTGGCTCGTTTGTGCGGCTGCCCTTCGCGGCGCCGCGCCTGCTGAAACATCCTCGACGCGCGTCGTTCGAGAAAGTACGGCGGGACCCACGATTCCGAACGCGGCACCGATGCGCGCACTTTCCGCGGCTACATTGTTTTTTGCGGTGTCTCTCAGCATCGCAGCGCTTGCCCTTGCTGCGGCACATGGCGGGCTGAACGCAGCCTTCAACCAGCTCACCGAGCAACTCGCATCTGTCTTTGGCGAGGTGAAGAATGCCACGACAACTTTGCCCGAAGGTTTGGATCCCGATCGCCTGGCCCGGATCATCGTCCGAGTTATAGTTCCAGCCATGGCCGGTTCGGGCCTGCTGCTTGTGATGGCGAACCTTTGGCTCGCTGCCCGCATTGTGCAGATTTCCGCGCGGCTGCCGACCACATGGCCGGATATTCCCTACAATTTGCGGCTTCCCGTACCGTTTGCCGCAGCGCTCATTCCTGCGATCGGACTGATCTTCATCGGTCGCGAGATCGGCTTTGTTGCCGCCATCGTTGCGACGGTTCTCGCGACCGCGTTGTCGCTTCAGGGGCTCGCGGTCATGCATGATGTCACGCGCGGCATGTCGACGCGAAGGCCGCTCCTGTTCGGCGCCTACCTGCTCGTGACGCTCATCCCGCCGTGGCCGATGGCGGTGTTCGCGCTCGTCGGCCTCGTCGATGCGGCGCTGGGTCTGCGCGAACGCAAGCGCCTGCGCCAATCGGCTGCCCCTCCCTCACCCTGAACCAATCCCGGAGAAGACAAGATGCAAGTTATCCTGCTCGAACGTGTTCCGAAGCTCGGACAAATGGGCGAGACCGTCCGTGTCCGCGACGGTTTTGCACGCAATTTCCTGCTGCCGCGCGGCAAAGCGTTGCGCGCGACCGAAGCCAACAAGAAGCGCTTCGAGAATCAGCGCGCCGATCTCGAGGCGCGCAATCTCGACCGCCGCAAGGATGCCGAAAAGGTCTTGGGCAAGCTCGAAGGCAAGACTTACACGGTCATCCGTCAGGCCGGCGAAGCGGGCCAACTTTATGGCTCGGTATCGCCGCGCGATATCGCGGAGACGATCGGCAAGAGCGGCGTGAAGCTCGATCGCTCGCAGATCGCTTTGTCAAACCCGATCAAGTCGCTCGGGCTCCATCCCGTGCCGATCAGCCTGCATCCCGAGGTCGAGGTGAAGGTCACCGTCAATGTCGCCCGCTCGCCGGAAGAAGCCGAACGCCAGCTCAAGGGCGAAGTGATCGCGGCCCGCGAGGAGACCTCGATGGACGATCTCGGCCTCGAAGTCGGCGCCGCGCTTGCGGAGGCGGGTGGAGACGAACGCTGATCGAAGGCGTCGCGTCGGTGGCCATTCTGTAGGAGCCAAGCGCGATGCTTTATCTCTGGGTGATGATCGGCAGCGCGCTCGGGGGTGCCGCGCGCTATTGGTGCGCGGTCTTTGCCGCGCGCCATTTCGGCGAGACGTTTCCATGGGGCACCCTCATCGTGAACGTCGCCGGCTCGTTCATCATCGGCTTTTTTGCGACGCTCACCGGGCCTGACGGCCGCGTCACCGCGAATACCGAGGCGCGGCTATTCGTGATGGTCGGACTCTGCGGCGGCTACACGACCTTCTCGGCCTTCAGCCTGCAGACGCTCGACCTCATTCGCGACGGCGAAGTGCTGCGCGCGGGAGGAAACATCGGACTATCGGTTGTCCTCTGTCTCCTCGCAGTTTGGCTCGGACATCTAGCCGCCGCGTCGCTCAACAAGCTGAAAGGCGCCTGATAGCTACTCCGCCGCCCGCAGCTTCGGCGCTGCGGTGCTGACGCCGATATATCCGTGCCGCATCGGCTTCAGCACGAACAATGCGAGCAGCGCGGTGAGGATGTCCATTCCGATAATCAGACCGAAGACCGGCAGCCAGCTGCCGGTCGCGTCGTGCAGCCAAGCCGCGGCGGGTCCGCCGAGGATGGAGCCGATGCCCTGTGCCATATAAAGGAAGCCGTAATTCGTGGTCGCGTTCTTGGTGCCGAACGTGTCGGTCAGTGTTGACGGGAAGAGCGAGAAAATCTCGCCCCAGCCGAAGAACACGAGCCCTGAAAGAACAACAAACGCAAACGGATCAGTTCGGAAGTAGACCCAGAGTGCGATCGCACAGCCTTCAAGAAAGAAGGCGAGACCCATCGTATTCTCACGTCCGATGTGATCCGACACCCAGCCGAAGAACGGCCGTGTCAGGCCGTTGGTGATGCGATCCACGGTGAGGGCGAGAGGAAGCGCGGCAAGGCCGAATACCACCACGTTCGCGACGCCGAAGTCGCGCGCGAACGCCGCGAAATTCGAGATGACCATGAGCCCGCCGGTCGACATCATGGTCATCATGACGAACATCAGCCAGAAGGTCGGCGTCTTCAGCATGTCCTGCGGGGCGGTGTCCCGCGCGGCTGTCTCGACCTCGGTGTGCCGCGCGGCCTCGGCCACTTCGCCGGGCGCCGGTTCACGTAAGCCCAAAGCCGCCGCGACGCCGACGATTCCGAGAATGATGCCGAAAACAATCAGCGTCGTCTGATAGCCCGAACTCTTGATCATCGCGTCGATCGGGAACGTCGTCAGAATCGCGCCAAAGCCATAGCCGGCTGCGACCACGCCCGCCGCGAGCCCGCGGCGATCCGGAAACCAGCGCACCATCAAACCAACGATGCCGACGTAAACGATACCGGTGCCAATGCCGCAGAAGAGCCCGTACGTGAGGTAGAGCGTGGTGAGGCTGGTCGCGTAAGCCGAGAGGACCCAGCCGAGGCCCGACAGCGCTGCGCCGAGTGCGATCAGAAGCTTTGGTCCGAATTTATCGATGAGCCAGCCTTGCGCCGGCGAGAAGAAGGTCTGCAGGACGATGAGCAGCGAGAAGGTGATCTGGATTGCGGGAAGGCCGGCGCCGGTCGTGGTCTGGAACGGCTTCGTGAAGAGGGTCCACGTATATTGCGGGCTCGATATCGCCATCATGGTGATGAGGCCGAGCAAGAGCTGAATCCAGCGCGTATTCGAAGTGGTCGCCTGAGCCATTTTCTTTCCTGCCTTGTCGCTCGCTCTGCCCCGAGAGCGCGCCGAAGCGTATGCAATGAGCGTGCCTAAAGAAACGGCGACTTTGGGCTGAAGCGCCATCGTGCACATCAGAATCGGTGCCGTCTCGCCTCGCCGCGCACCTCGTGTAAGAAGCGGATCATGCAAAGTTCCGGCTCGCCCGCACGCGCGCGAATTCCGCGCGCACTCTGGGGGACGATCACCCTTCTTGGCATCGGCCAGATCTGCGCCTGGGGCACGCTCTATTATTCGTTTGCGGTCACCGGGCCGCTGATCGCGCGCGAATTCGGGATATCGCTGCCAAGCGCGGTGCTCGGGTATTCGGCCTTGCTGGTCGCGGGGGCGGTCGCGGCGCCGACCGTCGGGCGCACGATCGACCGCCTCGGCGGGCGGGTCGTGCTCGCCTGCGGCTCCATTGTCGGCGCGCTCGGCCTGACCATCATCGGCCTCGCCCCCGGCCCTCTTGTGTACGCGATCGGCTGCCTCATCCTCGGCCTCGCCGTCGCGATGTCGCTCTACGACGCCGCCTTTCCCTCGCTCGTCCAGGTCGCCGGGCCGCATTCGAACCGGGCCATCACGTTGCTCACTCTGTTCGGCGGCCTCGCCTCGACTTTTTTCTGGCCCATTGCCGCGGCGATCGCGGCGCGCTGGGGCTGGCGCGCGACGTATCTGTCCTTCGCCGCTGTTAACATCTGCGTCTGCCTGCCGATCAGCCTAATCGCCCTGCCCCGCCGGCCCGTGATCCAGCACGCGACCGATGGCGCGCCTGCCCCCCACTGGGCGCGCCCGCCGCTGCCGCTTTCGCCGGAAGCGCGGCGCGCCGCCTTTATCTGCTTTGCGCTGATGATTGCAGCCGGCAATTTCGTCTTTGCCGGCCTGGCCGTACACCTCCTCACGATCTTGGGCGCACTTGGACTGTCCGAAAGCGCTGCGATCATCGTCGGCATGATCGTCGGGCCGGCGCAGGTCATCGGCCGCATCGGCGAGATGAACTTAGGCCGACGGGCGAGCCCGATCCTCGCCGCGCGCGTTTCCGCGGCGATGCAGCCCGCCTCGATCGCGGTTCTCATTTTCGCACCCGCGGGACTCGCGATCGGCGGCGTCTTCGCCACGCTTTACGGTATGGCCAATGGCATCCTGACCATCGTCAAGGGCACGGTCTCGCTGTTCCTGTTCGGCAGTGCCGGTTATGGCGAGATTCTCGGCAAGCTGTCGGTCCCGAGCCTCGGCGCGCGCGCCGCCGCGCCGCTCGTCTACGCCTATGTCTTCACGGCCGCGGGCCCGATTGCGACGCTCATCCTGTCAGCGGTCGTCAGCCTCAGCGGCGCCTTCGCCGTCGAGCTGGTGGCGCGAATCGCAAGTCAAGCGAACGCGCCCGTCGGCGATGTGGAGATGGTGGACAGCGGCGATATCTGAGCCGGCTCGCAGAGAAGGCTTATCGTTTCGCCGCGCCCATGCCAGAACGCGGAGCCCGGCGCGCACGCGCCCGAATCACTTTCCGGAGCCTCCCGTTCGATGGCCAATGTCGAAACTTTTGGTGGGCGCCGGAGCCTCGCGGTCGCGCCGCCGCAGGGCGACACCAGCTATCGCATCCCGCCGCACAATATCGAAGCCGAACAGGCGCTGCTCGGCGCCATTCTCGTCAACAATGACGCCTTCGACCGCGTCTCGGATTTTCTGCAGCCGGAGCATTTTTCCGAGGCGCTGCATCAGCGTATCTACGAGATTGCCTCGCAATTAATTCGTGCCGGCAAGGTTGCGACGCCGGTCACGTTGAAGACGTTCCTGACCGAGCAGGACGTCGGCCAGGGTGTCACCGTCTCACAATATCTCGCGCGCCTCGCGGCAGAAGCGACGACTATCATCAATGCCGAGGATTACGGCCGCACCGTCCATGACCTGAGCGTGCGGCGCGATCTCATCGTCATCGGCGAGGAGATCGTCAACAGCGCGTATGACGCGCCGGTCGATTCTTCGCCGCGCGCGCAGATCGAAGAGGCCGAGCGCAAGCTCTATTCCGTTGCCGAGACCGGGCAGTATGACGGGGGCTTCCAGCGCTTTTCCGAAGCGCTGACGACCGCGATCGACATGGCCGCGCATGCCTACGAGCGCGATGGTGGCCTCTCGGGTACGGCAACGGGCCTCACCGATCTCGATCACAAGATGGGCGGGCTGCAGCGCTCCGATCTTGTGATCATTGCGGGCCGCCCCGGCATGGGCAAGACCGCGCTTGCGACCAACATCGCCTTCAACATCGCGCGCGCGTACGAAGGCGAGGCGCTGCCGGACGGCACGCACCGCACGAAGAACGGCGGCATTGTCGGTTTCTTTTCGCTCGAAATGTCGTCGGAACAGCTTGCGACACGCGTGATCGCCGAACAGTCCGGAGTGGCGTCGTACAAAATCCGCCGCGGCGACATCAACGAAGCCGATTTCTACCGCATCACCGAAGCCGCACGGCAGATGCAGACGGTTCCTTTCTATATCGATCAGACCGGCGGGCTCTCGATTGCGCAGCTGACGGCGCGCGCGCGTCGGCTAAAGCGCCAACGCGGGCTCGACGTGCTCGTGGTCGACTATATCCAGCTCCTGTCCGGATCGCGGTCGCGCAACGAAAACCGCGTGCAGGAACTCACGGAGATCACGACGGGCCTGAAAGCGCTGGCGAAAGAGCTTAACGTGCCGATCCTCGCGCTGTCGCAGCTCTCGCGCCAGGTCGAGTCGCGCGACGACAAGCGTCCGCAACTCTCGGATTTGCGTGAATCCGGCTCGATCGAGCAGGATGCGGACGTGGTTCTCTTTGTCTTCCGCGAAGAATATTATCTCGCCAACAAGAAGCCGCGCGAAGGCACGGAAGAATTCCTGAACTGGGAACGCGAAATGGAGCGCGCGCATGGCCGCGCCGAAGTGATCATCGGCAAGCAGCGGCATGGTCCGACGGGCACAGTCGACGTGTCGTTCGAGGCAGAAGTCACGCGCTTCGGCAATCTCGCCCGCGAGGAGAATTTGCCGGCGCGCATGTAGCGTGAGGCGTTGAGCACGTGAGTAGCATCGACGAAACGACGGCCGGCGCGATCCTCACGATCGATCTCGGCGCACTTACTGCGAATTGGGGCTTCCTCCGCGACAAGGTTCACCCCGCCGAATGCGCGGCGGTGGTGAAGGCGGACGCTTACGGCATTGGACTTGAACCGGCGGTGCGCGCGCTCGCCAAAGCGGGGTGCCGCACATTCTTCGTCGCGCATCTCGGCGAGGCCCTGCGCCTGCGAGCAATCGACGGGAACTGCACGCTCTACCTCCTGAACGGACTTGCGCCCGGCTCAGCCGATGCGCTCGCGCGCGACGACATTCGCCCCGTCCTGTCCTCGCTTGGCGAGATCGAGGAATGGGCTCTCCTTTCGCAATCTCGCGGCAGCAAGCTTCCTGCCGCAATCCAGTTCGACACCGCAATAAACCGGCTTGGTATTCCCGCCGATCAGATCGAACGCGTTCGCCCGCTGCTCGATGCGTTTGAACCGGCGCTCCTGATGAGCCATTTCGCCGAATCCGAAGTCATAAGCCCGCGCAATGGCGCGCAAATCGCCGCATTCGAGAAGGTTCGGGCCACCTTCCCAAACATTCCTGCATCGCTCTGCAATTCCTCCGGCCTCTTTCTGCACGAGCGTCCCTTCTTAAATCTCGCACGTCCCGGTTATGCGCTTTATGGGGGCAATCCGACGCCAAACGCGCCGAACCCAATGCGCAGCGTCGTCTGCTTGCACGCGCGCATATTGCAGGTGCGCGAGGTCGCGGCCGGCGAGCGCGTCGGCTACGGCGGCGAATGGACCGCGCCCCGGGCAAGCCGGCTCGCCACTCTGTCGATCGGCTATGCCGACGGCCTGCCGCGCAGCGGCACCGCGATCGGGCGCGGCGGGATCGAGGCGGTGGTGGCGCGCCGGCGCTGCCCCTTTGTCGGGCGGCTGTCGATGGATTTGAGCATCATCGATGTCACCTATCTGCCCGAAGGTGCGGTGCAGCGCGGCGATTTCGCCGAGATTTTGGGCGACACAATCGGCATTGACGAACTCGGCCGGAAATCGGCTACGATAGGCTACGAAATCCTGACGCGGCTCGGGCAGCGTTATGCCCGCCGCTATGTCGGGGAATAAGGGGGGAGGAAATGATACTGAAGACTGGCCTCGCCGGCCTTGCGCTCTCGTTTGCCTCGTTGACGGGCGCGCATGCCGAAATCTCCGACAATGTCGTGAAGGTCGGCGTGCTCAACGACATTTCCGGTATCTTTCAAGACACGAACGGGATGG
The DNA here is from genome assembly GCA_034669525.1 of Methylobacteriaceae bacterium. Lineage (GTDB taxonomy): Bacteria > Pseudomonadota > Alphaproteobacteria > Rhizobiales > Beijerinckiaceae > JAFASC01. Next base: position 14,898 of record JAXDNH010000019.1, read on the forward strand.
GCTCGGTCGAAGCCGCGCGCATGGCGGCGGACGATTTCGCCGGGGGCGGCAAGAATATCAAGGTCGAGGTTATTTTCGCCGATCACCAGAACAAAGCCGATGTCGGCTCCTCGATCGTGCGTCGCTGGCTCGATCTCGATCACGTCGACGCGATTGTGGACGTGCCGAACTCCTCCGTCGGTCTTGCCATCAACGCACTTATGCGCAATTCACGCGCGACGTTTCTTGCCTCGAGCACGGCCTCGGCCGACCTTACCGGGAAAGATTGCTCACCTAATACCGTGCAATGGGTAAACGACACATGGGCTGTCGGCCATGCGACATCGGCCGCGATGATGAAGCGCGGCGGCGACAGCTGGTATTTTCTCACCGTCGATTACGCGCTCGGCAAAGGCATTGAGGCGGAAGCAACCGATTACATCGGCGCGCATGGCGGCAAGGTGCTCGGCGCGAGCCGGCACCCGCTCGGCACGGCGGATTTCTCGTCACTGCTGCTGCAGGCGCAGTCATCGAAGGCGAAAGTGATTGGCCTTGCCAATGCCGGCGGCGACACGATCAACGCCGTGAAGCAAGCCGGCGAGTTCGGCATCCGCGAATCCGGTCAGTCGCTCGTTGCGTTCCTTGTCTTTCTGAATGACGTCCATGCGATGGGCCTGCCAGCCGCAAAGGGCTTGCAGCTCACCGAGGCGTTCTATTGGGACATGAATGACGAGACGCGCGCGTGGGCAAAGCGCTTTGTCGAACGCAACAACGGCAAATATCCGAGCGCCAATCAGGCCGGCGTCTACGCGGCGACACTTGCCTATCTCAAGGCAGTCGCCGCGACCGGCAGCGACGATGCCAAAGACGCAGTCCCGCAGATGAAGAAGGCGCCGTTCCACGACGCGTTGTTCGGCGACATGCAGGTGCGCCCCGACGGCCGCGGTGTGCACGCGATCTATCTCTTCGAGGTGAAGAAGCCCGAAGAGAGCAAATATCCCTACGATTATTACAAGCTGATCGAGACGGTTCCCGCCGACCAGGCGTTCCGCCCGATCGCGCAGGGCAATTGCCCGATGCTTGGGAGTAAGTGAGGGCGGTCCTCGACTTCACCTAATCCCTCCACTAAACGCGGGCATGGCCCGTGCGCGCGCAACCTTCGTCTGCCAGAACTGCGGTGCGGTGACGAACCGCTGGCAGGGGCGCTGCGAGTCCTGCGGCGAGTGGAACACGATCGTCGAAGAGGCGCCTGCCTCCGGGATCGGCGCACGCGCTGCACAGGGCGCGGTGGCGGGGCGGGTGCTTGAGGTCGAAGGGCTCACCGGCGAGAGCCGCCCGGACCCGCGCGTCGAGACCGGCATTGCCGAATTGGATCGCGTCAGCGGCGGCGGCTTTGTGCCGGGATCGGTGCTGCTGCTTGGCGGCGAGCCGGGCATCGGCAAGTCGACGCTGCTGTTGCAGGCCTGCGCGGCCATGGCGCTGCGCGGCGAGCGCGTCGTCTATGTCTCCGGCGAAGAGGCGATCCCGCAGGTGCGCCTGCGCGCGGTGCGTCTTGGCCTCGCGCAGGCGCGGGTCGAACTCGCCGCCGCAACCAATGTCGAAGACATCGTGACGACGCTGAAGGATGGCCGCCGCCCGGCGCTCGTCATCATCGATTCCATCCAGACGATGTACTCGCATCTGATCGAATCGGCGCCCGGGACCGTTACGCAGGTGCGCGGCTGTGCGCAGGCGCTGATTCGTTACGCTAAGACGAGCGGCGCCTCGGTGATCCTCGTCGGCCATGTCACCAAGGATGGGCAGGTGGCGGGCCCCCGCGTCGTCGAGCACATGGTCGACGCGGTCCTCTCCTTCGAGGGCGATTCGAGCCATCATTTCCGCATGCTGCGGGCGATGAAGAACCGCTGCGGCGCGACCGACGAGATCGGCGTCTTCGAGATGACCGGGCTTGGCTTGACCGAGGTGGCCAATCCCTCCGCCCTTTTTCTCGCCGGCCGCGATGCGACGGCGCCTGGCGCCGCCGTCCTCGCGGGAATGGAGGGAACGCGGCCGCTCCTCGTCGAAATCCAGGCGCTGGTTGCGCCTTCCCCCCTCGGCATGCCGCGCCGGGCGGTCGTCGGCTGGGACGCGAATCGTCTGTCGATGATCGTCGCTGTGCTTGAAGCGCATGCGGGACTGCGCCTCAGTGCGCATGACATCTACCTCAATGTGGCCGGCGGGCTGCGCATCGCTGAGCCCGCCGCCGATCTCGCGGCGGCGGCGGCGCTCGTGTCATCGCTCACGGGTGCGGTGCTGCCGGCGGACGCGGTCTATTTCGGCGAGATCGGGCTTTCCGGCGCGGTGCGGCCGGTGATCCATTCGGGTCTGCGGCTCAAGGAGGCGGCGAAGCTCGGCTTCCGCCGCGCCTTCATTCCCGAAAGCGGGCGAGATACCTTCGAGAATTCGGCGCCGGACATGCGGCTCTCGACGTGCGGCCATATTGCAACACTCGCGTCACAAATCGCGCGCCTGGCAGAGGGCGATGCCATTCCGCGGCAACAGGCGCGGCGCTCGGCTGGATGACGCCACAGTTCGGGTTCACTATAAGCGCGCGCGACGCACGGGGTTAGCCGACGAGCCGGTGAACTCGCGAGGGGGTGCGTCGAGAGGCTTGGGACTTCATGCCTTCCTATCTGGATATCGGGTTGCTGGCGGTCGTGCTGATTTCGGCGCTGCTTGCCATGTTGCGCGGCTTTACGCGCGAGGTGCTGGCAATCGCGTCCTGGGGCGCCGCGGCGATCGCCGCGCTTTATCTCCACCCGCTGCTCCTCCCCTATGTAAAGCCCTACATTTCCAAGGACGTGGTTGCGATGGCGGCCGCCGCCGGCATCGTGTTCTTTGTAACCCTGGTTTTGGTCTCGCTGATCACGGTGCGGCTCTCCGACGCCATCCTCGATTCGAAAGTGGGTGCACTCGATCGGTCTCTGGGCTTCGTTTTCGGCGCGGTGCGCGGCCTTCTTCTCTGTGTGGTCGCGTTCGTCTTCTTCGGCTGGCTGGTCCCCGACAAATCGCAGCCGGAATGGGTACGTACCGCGCGGATGAAGCCGATCCTGCAGGCGACGGGCGATCAGCTCATGGCCATGTTGCCCGACGATCCCGAGAGCCTCCTGAACAAGCTCAAGAAGAACAGGGGTGGCACCGCCAGCGAAGAGCAGCCAGCCGAGAGCGACGAGCCGAAGGCGACGCCGGCGGTACCTTCGCCGCCGGTGAGGCCGGGCGCGGGCCGCCGGACCTGACGATTCTGCTAAAACCTTGGGGAAACAACGGCCAAGGTAAGCATGTGATCTTTCGTCCGATGGAACTTTTTCGCGCGAGCGAATAAGTAACATTTTTAAGCCGGGGGAGCGTGCATGACGCTTGGCTCAGCGGATCGCGCAGAGTGCGGGTCCGACATCGAAGGTTTCGATCCCGACGGGGACCGGCTGCGCGAAGAGTGCGGCGTCTTCGGCATCTACGATCACCCGGACGCCGCGACCCTGACCGCGCTCGGCCTTCACGCCCTCCAGCATCGCGGCCAGGAGGCGGCCGGCATCGTCGCTTTCGACGGCCAGCGCTTCAACTCCGAGCGTCGTCTCGGTCTCGTCGGCGATCACTTCTCTCGCGTCAGCACGATCGAGCGCCTGCCTGGCGATTCCGCGATTGGCCATGTGCGCTACTCGACGACCGGCGAGACGATCTTGCGCAACGTCCAGCCGCTCTTCGCCGAGCTCGACAAGGGCGGCTTTGCCGTCGCGCATAATGGCAATCTGACGAACGGCTTGGCCCTGCGCCGCAACCTCATCAAGGAAGGCGCGATCTATCAATCGACCTCCGATACCGAGGTCGTCCTGCAGCTCGTCGCCCGCAGCCGCAAACGCCGGCTCATCGAGCGCTTCATCGAGGCGCTGCGCCAGCTCGAAGGCGCTTATTCTCTTGTCGCATTGTCGAACAAGAAGCTGATTGGCGCGCGCGATCCGCTGGGTATCCGCCCGCTGGTTCTTGGCGAACTCGACGGCAAGTTCATCCTGGCGTCGGAGACCTGCGCGCTTGACATCATCGGCGCCCATTTCATCCGCGACATCGAGAACGGCGAAGTCGTTGTAATTGACGAGAACGGCTTCGAGAGCCTCAAGCCTTTCCCGCCGCAGCCGGCGCGGCCCTGCATTTTCGAATACATCTACTTCTCACGACCCGATTCGATCGTGCATGGCCGCCCCGTTTATGATGTGCGCAAAGCGATGGGCGCGGAGCTTGCAAAAGAAGCGCCTGCCGACGCCGACGTCGTCATCCCGGTTCCCGATTCCGGCGTGCCGGCGGCGATCGGCTACGCGCAAGCCTCGGGCATTCCGTTCGAGCTTGGCATTATCCGCAACCACTATGTCGGGCGCACCTTCATCCAGCCCTCGCAGACGGGCCGCGAGCTTGGCGTGAGACTGAAGCACAACGCCAATCGCTCCGTCGTTGCCGGCCGGCGGATCGTGCTCATCGACGATTCGATCGTGCGCGGCACGACGTCGGTGAAGATCGTGAAGATGATGCGCGAAGCCGGCGCGCGCGAAGTGCATTTCCGTATCTCCTCGCCGCCGATCACCCATCCCGATTATTACGGCATCGACACGCCGGTGCGCGAGAAGCTGCTCGCCGCCACGCACACGCTCGAAGAGATGCGCGATTATATCGGCTGCGACAGCCTGTCGTTCCTCTCGGTGGATGGTATTTATCGTGCGATGGGCGAGAAGAGCCGCGATCCGATCCGCCCGCAATTCACCGATCATTGTTTTACCGGCGATTACCCGACTTACCTCACCGATGTGAACGGCGAAGGCCCTCGCCAGCAGCTGTCGTTGCTGGCGGAGGTGGGGTGAGCGCGCACTACAACAACGTCCCACGCAAGATCAGCAGCGCGACGCTGAAATAGATCACCAGCCCCGTAACATCGACCAGCGTCGCGACGAACGGCGCCGAGGCGCTGGCGGGATCGAAGCCGAGCCGCTGCAAAACAAACGGCAGCATGGAGCCGGCAAGCGAGCCGAAGGTCACGACGCCGACAAGAGCGGCGGCAACCGTCAACGCCACCAACATCCAGTGCTCGCCGTAGTCGTACAAGCCGAATTTCTGCCAGATGGTGATGCGCAGAATGCCGATGATGCCTAGCATCGCGCCGAGCGTCAGACCGGCCGGAAGTTCACGCAATGCCACCCGCCACCAGTCGCGCAGATCGATCTCGCGTACGGCCAGCGCGCGGATGATGAGCGATGTCGCCTGCGATCCGGAATTGCCGCCGGAACTCATGATCAACGGAATGAACAGCGTCAGCACGATCGCCTTTTCGAGCTCGCCCTGAAAGCCCTGCATCGCGCTGGCAGTCAGCATCTCGCTTAGAAACAGCGCCGCGAGCCAGCCGCCGCGTTTGCGGATCATTTCGAGAAAGCTGATCTGCATATAGGGATGATCGAGCGCTTGCATGCCGCCGAAGCGCTGCACGTCTTCCGTCGTCTCCTCGACGATGGCGTCGATGATGTCGTCGACCGTGCAGATGCCGAGCACCAGGCCCGACGCGCTAACCACCGGCACCGCGAGAAGATCGTATTTCGAGATCAGCCGCGCGACGTCTTCGCGATCGGTCAATGGCGCGACCATCACCGGCCTGGGATGCGCTGCGACCGAGAGCACGCAGGCCTCCGGATCGCCGGAAATCAGCCGGCGCAGCGAAACCGATTTGACCAGCTTCTTCGTTCTCGGATCGAGAACATAGATCGCGTAAACGGTCTCGCGCGTGCGCTCGACCTTGCGAATATGATCCAGCGTCTGCGCGACCGTCCAGTTCGCCGGCACGCTGACGAATTCCGTCGTCATGATGCTGCCCGCGGTGTCTTCGGGATAAGCGAGGAGCCGCTGCAGCTGCAGGCGCGTGTCGCGATCAAGGCGCTGAAGCAGATCACTGCGGCTTTCCTCCTCCAGATGCCGGAAAATGTCGGCGACGCGGTCGGCCGACATGCCGGCAAGCAGGGTCACCGCGATGTCGCGCGGCATCGCGTCTATTATTTCGGTCGGACATTCGAGTCCGGACTGGTCGAGAATCTCGATCGCCCGGTCCGGCGGAAAATGCAGGACGATCGCCGCCGCTTCCATCGGTGTGCGATCGTTCAGGACTTCGACGATATTGGCGGGATGCTCGTTGGCGAGATTCGCTGCGAGCGCCGCCGGGTCGAACTCAACTTCGGAGAGGGTCTCTGCTTCGCTCATGGCTCACCTGTTCCGATCCGCCGTCATGGGGATCGCGGGAGCCGATGAAGCGGATCAACCCACGAGCGCCGATGACGGAAAAAGCAATGGACTGCTACTGTCGCCTGGCATGGGGTTTAAGTATCCGGAAGAGCCGTGGGCGAAACGCACACGGCGGAGGCTCCATGCGCTCAAAGTTTGTAGCGGTCAAGGCGAGACTCCCTTCACGGAGACTTGCCTCCGGCACGAATTTGTCGGACGGGTTCGCCCGAAATCAGCCAAAGGTCTTTATGTCTCTTTCATATCCGCCCGATGCCGCGCATGCGCACGATCTTACCGGCCGCGTTGCGCTCGTCACCGGCGCCTCGCGCGGTATCGGGCGCGCCGTTGCTTTGGAACTCGCACGCGGCGGCGCGCATGTGATCGCGCTTGCCCGCACGCAGGGCGCACTCGAAGAGCTCGACGATAACGTCCGCGCGGCGGGAGGCGAGGCGACTCTCGTGCCCTGCGATGTCAAGGATTATCCCGCGCTCGACCGGCTTGGCGCGGCGATCTACGAACGCTGGAAGAAGCTCGATATTTTCGTCGGCAATGCCGGAATGCTCGGACCAGTCACGCCGCTCGCGCACGTCGATCCGAAACAATGGGAGGACGTTTTTGCGGTGAATGTCACCGCGAATTGGCGGCTCATCCGTTCGCTCGATGTGCTATTGCGGGCCTCCGATGCCGGACGCATCGTGCTGATCTCGTCGGGCGCCGGGCACAAAGAGAAGTTCGCGCCCTATTGGGGTCCGTACGCGGCTTCGAAGGCGGCACTCGATGCCCTCGTGCGAACTTATGCTGCCGAGACGGTGAACGTCTCGCCGGTGAGGGTCATGGCGGCAAATCCTGGACCATTGCGCACCCGCTTACGCGCGCAGGCCATGCCCGGGGAAGACCCGGAGACGCTGCGCACGCCCGAAGACTTCGCGCCGAAAGTAGTGGACATGTGCCGGCCGGACTGGACCGAGACCGGGAAGGTCTACGACTTCCCCAGGGATCGCGTTCTCGGGTTTCAGGCGCCGGGATAAGCGCCAACTTCGTTGGTGACTGACGTCGTGAGAGCGGCCATATAGGATCGCAGAGGCGGGAGGAGTATGGGGTCGCATTCCACAAGCAACGTCGAACGGCGCCTCGCAGAACTTGGGCTCGTTCTGCCGAAACCGGCTGCGCCGGTCGCGGCCTATGTGCCGTACGTGATCACCGGCGACTTGCTGATCGTCTCGGGTCAATTGCCGCTTGGGCCGGAGGGCAAGATCGATCCTGCGCATCGCGGCAAACTCGGCGGCACCATCTTCAACGAAGCGGGACAGGCCGCGGCGCGTGTCTGCGCCCTCAACGTACTCGCGCAGGTGAAGGCCGCGACCGGCAATCTCGATCGCGTACGCCGCGTGGTCCGATTGGGCGGCTTCATCAATTGCGCGCCCGACTTCAACGCGGTGCCCGCCATCATGAACGGCGCGTCCGATTTGATCATCAAAGTGTTCGGCGAGCGTGGACGCCACGCGCGCTCGACGATTGGCGTCGCTCAATTGCCGCTTGACGCCGCCGTCGAAGTCGAAGGTATGTTCGAGATCGACGCGTGAGTGCACCGGCCTGGTTGACGGCGCGACCGATCGCGCATCGCGGATTGCATGCGCGGGAGAACGGCATCATCGAAAATACGCTTTCGGCGGCGCAAGCGGCGATCGAACGCGGCTTCTCGATCGAATGCGACGTGCAGCTGACCGCTGACGGCGACGCGGTCGTGTTCCACGACCCGACCCTGGAGCGGCTCACGACGCGGCGCGGGGACCTCGGCAAGACGAGTGCTGCCGACCTCTCCGCACTTACGATGAAGGACACGACCGACCGCATCCCCGCCCTTTCCACACTGCTCGATGCGATTGGCGGACGCGCGCCGCTGATCATCGAAATCAAGAGCCGCTTCGATGCCGACTGGCGGCTCGCCGAACGCGTGGCAAGTATCATTGCCGACTACGAGGGGCCGATCGCGATCAAGAGCTTCGATCCCTACGTGGTCGCGCATTTGCGCGAAAACGGCGAGCGCCTCGGCACCGGTCGGCGTCCGCTCGGCATCGTTGCCGAGGCGCGCTACGACCAGGGCGAGCGGCAGCGCCTGCCCCAGGCCGTCCGCGAAAGCCTGTCGGCTTTCCTCCATTATCCGCACACGCGGCCGGACTTCCTGTCCTGGCGCGTCGACGACCTGCCGCATGCAATCCCCTTCCTGTTGCGAACGCAGCTGGACACGCCGGTCATCACCTGGACGGTGCGCCGTGAGGAGCAGCACGCGCGCGCAGCGCAATGGGCGGATCAGATCGTCTTTGAGGGGTTTATGCCCTGACGGTTGCCGGGCCGCTCTGGACCGCTAGGTTCTTGCAGTGCAGCAAGAGCGCCGATGAGTCTCGCCGAAATCAAAATCACCGTCCACCGTTCGATCGCCGATATTGGCGCGCGCGAATGGGACGCCTGCGCCAATCCGGCCGGCCTCGCAGCAAGCGGCTCCACCGCGCCGGACGGCCTATACCGGGGCGAGTGCCATAACCCTTTTCTCTCATATGCCTTTTTGCATGCGCTCGAAGCCTCAGGGTCGGTCGGCGCGCGCGCCGGCTGGGCGCCGTTTCATCTCGCGATCGAAGATGAGCGGGAGAGGATCATCGCGGTCACACCATGTTATCTGAAATCGCATTCGCAAGGCGAATACGTCTTCGATCACGCATGGGCGGACGCGTACGAGCGCGCCGGCGGCGACTATTATCCGAAGCTGCAGGTGTCGGTGCCGTTCACGCCGGTGAATGGGCGCCGCCTGCTTGTCGCCGACGGGAGCGACGCCGGATCGCGTCAGGCACTGATTGCGGGACTGCGCGCGCTGCGCCAGCAGACTGGTGCATCGTCCGTCCACATCACCTTTCCGACTGCCGAGGAATGGCAGACGCTCGGCGAAGCCGGTTTCCTACCGCGCACCGGCCAGCAATTCCATTTCTTCAATGCGGGCTACGCGCATTTCGACGAATTTCTCTCCGACCTCGCGTCACGCAAGCGCAAGACGATCCGCCGGGAACGCGAAGCGGCGCGCGCCGACGGCATCGACATCGAATGGGTCACCGGACGCGATCTCACCGAAGCGCATTGGGATGCGTTCTTCGCCTTCTACATGGACACGGGCTCGCGCAAATGGGGCCGGCCTTATCTCAATCGTAAATTCTTCTCGCTGGTCGGCGAAACGCTGGCCGATCGCATCCTGCTCGTCATGGCCAAGCGCGCTGGGCGCTACATTGCCGGGGCGTTGAATTTTATCGGCGATGATGCCCTTTACGGCCGCAACTGGGGTGCGATCGAGGAGCACCCGTTCCTGCACTTCGAAGTCTGCTATTATCAGGCGCTCGAATTTGGCATCACGCGCGGCCTCAAGCGCGTGGAGGCCGGCGCGCAGGGCGAGCACAAGCTCGCGCGCGGCTATCGCCCCGTGACCACCTATTCCGCCCATGATTTCGCCGATCCGCGCATGACCCGCGCGATCGGCGATTACCTGAAGAGCGAGCGCCGGCACATCGAGGCGGCGATCGACATCTATGGCGAGCACGTGCCGTTCC